>JANJXJ010000080.1 GCA_024709105.1 Lentimicrobium sp.
GAAGGGGGGATGAGGTGCAAAAAAGATTCAAAGATTACTAAAGTTGACTCCCCCGCTTTCGCTGCACTACTGCGGGGCTCGCCTTCGGTCGGGGAGACGATTAGTTGCTTAGTTGATGTGAGGATTAGAAGATAAGCTGCGGTTGGCAGACCTGTAACACCTGGACAATCTATTCCGGTGGTAATATAAAAAACAAGCCGCAGAATTTTTCTGCGGCCTGTTTTTCGGAAAGGTGATCCATACCTAGAGGAGAGTTACAGTTCCTGCATAAGCAGTTGCCGATACTCTTTCGCTGGGTTTGGTTTTGCCTGAGGGTTTTGCCGAAGCAAAGAAACCCCAGACCACCACTTCCTGTCCGGACCATTCTTCCGGTGTTGCAAGTACTACAGAGCCATCGCTCCGGCTGGCGCAGTTTTCGTAACAGGCCGCAAAACCTGAAACCGGGTGGTACACATTCACCATCAGCATGTCGGCAGGCAGCGGATCACCCAGATACCCTGAGGTATTCCAGCTCAACTGCAAACCCGAAGGAGAAGCGGCTGCTGCAACTATTCCTGCAGGTGGTGCCAGCTTTCCACTGCTTAGCTGCACCTTGCTGTAATCCACACTCAGTTCAGGATAATCACCCTGTAAGCTGCTTCCCTGGTATAACATGCTTATAATCGAATCAATGTGGCAGCAATTTCATCACGTAATTTGGGAGATACCTTTACTTCATCGGCATAGGTTTTCCATTGGCTTACTGTATTACTGATCTCTTCAATGGTTTCAGCCGCTTTTTTATGTTTGATAGATTTGCCAATAGTCAGCAAATCGTCCTTGGTAATATTGGTTCGTTTGCCATTGATGCTCAATGCATGCTGACTTACCCACTGATGTTTGGGTTGATAGGCATGGCAAACATCATATGCCGGTGCCAGTTCCCATTTTCCATCCTTTTTCAACCGGAAAGCGAAGTTCTTGGTATGGTCATCGCAGTTACGGGCCATCACATTGAACACCATTCTGCGGAATAATTGTTCAGCATCGGGATAGGATAGCTTTAGTTCCCGCAGGGTTTGAAACAATTGCTCGTAACTGAAACTGGTTACAAGATTGTAATCAAAATGCTTCATGGCACAAAAGGTTTGGATATGATGCTTGGTAGAACCCCCTTCCCGGTCAAATCGCTTGGTCATAAAATGTGCCCTGCCGTTTTCCTCCAACAATCTGGATGGCATCATTTCGATGCCGCATGCTACTGCCATATTGTAATAAGCCATTTCCACCCGGCCATACCCTTTGCTGGCGCCTAACTGTACATCACTCACCCCATCCAACTTTAACAGCCAATGTTCAAAACCCTTGGGCGCATTGGTTTGGCCTGATTTCACCTCGCCTGTTTTTTCATTGTAAGCAATTACCGCCTTAGGCCTTGCACCACCGGCAGAGGTGCCAATCTGCAATATCTCAAGTATGGCTTTTTCTTCGTCTTCCTGCAAGTTGGTTACGAATGCTTCTTTTTTCGTAAGCATTTTTCCGGCTATGTCTACCAGGCTATCTATGTCTACCGAAAATGTTCTTTTGCTTTCTTTTAAGGTGGTTGGTTCAAACTCCAGGGCGCCCATTCCCCGGGTGCCTATAAAGCATAATGTTTCCACCGGATTCATACTGTCCAGCGGACGACCTTGCCGGGCCAACCACAAGTTGATGAGTTCATTACCGTACCGATCGGGCAGCACATCGGCCAATAAGCCCGGTAAGCCTTTGAATGTATCTAAAGCAGGATCGGACTTTTTTCGTAATGCTGGGAAATTGTAACTGCTTTTGCTCTCACTCACAGGCATTTGTATGGGAGCCAATTCCCAGCCTTTACGCTTGAATTTAGGATCATATTCAAATATGGCGTAGCCGGTAGTATTATCCCAGGCAACAGCTCCTGCTAATTCTCCCCATATTTTTACTAAAGCCGTATTCATGGTTTACCAATCTGATTTTTCAGGGTCTTGTGTTTTGGTGTTTCTTGCTCTTTTACGCTTTTCCAGTTCGGCTTTGGCCAAAGCCAGCGGACTGATGTGCTGCTGCACTTCAAAGGCATCCATCACCTGAAGCTGATTCAGCACCCTTAGTACCTGAATAAGTGTAGCCAGGGTGACCGTTTCACCCCTTTCCAATAAACTGAGGGTTGAACGACTGATGCCTGCCTCATGCGACAGCACATCCTGCGTTTTGTTTTGCTCCAGCCGGTGATGCTTCACAAATGCCCCGATGTGTGATGCCAGCGCATAATCACTCATAGAGTGCCATTCTTTGAATGCCTTATCATTCATAATATTCTGTTTTAACCCTTTTTGAATTATATCTCATGCAAATGTAGTAATAATCTGGAGTTATTAATCAGGAATCCCGAATAAATTATCAATTTTGCATGATAAAGCATTCGCTAAGCTTGCATTTACGCATTAACGACTGATAATTCATTCAAACCACAATTTCTCATTCCCGATTCCCAGATTCCCAATTACACCCGGTCTTTAGCAATATCATAATACATCAACAATTGCTCGTCTTCCAGCAGGATGTTTTGCGGTATCATATCACCGAGGGTGACGATGGTTTTGAAATCCTTTTGCTCCCAGCAGTTTTTAAAACCGGCACGCAGGGCTTCAACCCGCACTTCTTTAAGCTTTTTGGCCCTTGGCTGGCTAATGGCCGTTACGTAACCATTGAACTCCTTCAGAAGCACCTTGGTACGCAATGCCTCCCGGTCTTTGGCTTCATTGGGGTCTGGTGTACACCAACGGCCATCAGGTTCCTGAATGAAGTTTTCGTTGAAGATTTCCTGCAACTCCGGCTACGTATCCCCTTTACGCAGCGACTGGCTAGCTATACGAAAATCTGGCATGATTTCATTATACTTTTCCTTTTTCTATCTGAGTCGATCTTTTAACCATTCTATAGAGTCAGACTTATTGGTTAAAATTAATGATTATTGAACAAATTGCGGAGTTTTAGCTTTTTTCTGATCGTACTCAGCAGCTTGCTCTTTCGTAAAATACATTTCATCAATTACTGCAAACCTCTGTTTTAGCCCTTCATGAAATTCTCTTGCATCAATAGGAACAGGTAACCCACTAACGATAAAAAATGAAATTAGTCAGTCAAGGATCACCTTTGGATTTCTTTCCAGGACCGCGAAGGTTAGATTGTATTGCTTTAAATGAACTTGAAGGTGCTTCAGATGCGTTTCGACAAAAGATTCAAAGATTCAAAGATTCAAAGATTACTACAGTTGACTCCCCCGCTTTCGCTGCGCTACTTCGGGGCGCGCCTTCGGTCGGGGAGAAGATTAGTTGCTTAGTTGATGTGAGGATTAGATGATAAGCTGCGGTTGGCAGACCTGTAACACGTGGACAATCTATTCCGGTGGT
>JANJXJ010000081.1 GCA_024709105.1 Lentimicrobium sp.
CAGGAATTACTTACATGGTAGAAAATGCCGACAAAACCATTGACATCAGCTATCATGCTCCGGTTACCATTGCCACCGGGCTAAAATATACACCTCAAAACTCTCACTTCGGGGTATTGCTGAGATATCAATACACCAATACTAATGTAGACGGACAAAAATGGTTTGATACCTTTCAGTTCTTTGATGCCATTGTTGATGACAACTCCTTATTTCTTATGCTGGAATACCTGAGAGAAAATGATAAAAATCTGAATGTTGGCGCCAATTTCGGCTTCGGTTTTACCAAACAGATCATCAAATTCACTTCCGAAAATTATTCAATGGAAAATTATTACCCTTCGCTGAATTTTTCTGCTATTGCCGCATACCATATCAACAGCAGACTCTCTATCAGGCTGCAGCCCGGGGTTCAATTCTCCGATCCAATCAATGGACTAAAGATTAAACCCTACAATTTTGCAAAAGAAGATATTCATTTTCTTACGCTGCTCGGGATTTCATTGAAACTTTTGTAGCAGTTTCCTTTTGTGGAATTTGTTAAACTGCTGGTATTCTGTTTGCCTGTCGTCTCTATAGTTTTCAAATTAAGCTGGCTGATTTTTCACACGCAATCACTGTAATTCATAACTGTACTTCCTTTGGCAGAAGTTTTTCAAATAATCCTCAGCTAAAAAAAAGTGTCTTCGTTTGGCCGATTTTCTCGGAAATTAGAATTAATTCATGTAGGTTTGCCTGATTACAAATGTGCAGGACTATGGATGATTATACAGGTACCCTCGTTTCAAAACTTCCCTTTACCGGAACCAGCATTTTTGCAGTAATGTCGGGCCTTGCCCGCGAGCACAATGCCCTGAATCTCTCTCAGGGATTTCCCGATTTTCCTGTGTCGGAAGAGCTGATCGGGTTGGTTAACAAGTACATGAAAGAGGGACACAACCAGTATGCACCTATGCCCGGTATTCCGGCGTTGCGCGAAGGTATTGCCGAAATGTTCGAAAACAAATACAAGGCAAAGTATCATCCCGATACCGAAATCACCATTACTGCCGGTGCTACTCAGGGTATTTTCAGCATAATCGCAGCTTTTATAAGACCCGGCGACGAAGTTATTGTGCTAGAACCGGCATACGATTCCTATGCTCCGGCGGTAATGCTGCAGGGCGGTATGGTAAAATATGCCCGCCTGCAGGCTCCTGACTATTCAATCAACTGGGATACTTTTCCGGCGCTTATCAGTGGCCGCACCAAAATGATCATCATCAATTCGCCACACAATCCCACAGGCACCATCATCAAAGCCAAAGACCTTAAAAAACTTGAGAATCTGCTGCGAAACCGCGATATAATTGTACTGAGCGACGAAGTGTATGAACATCTGATCTTCGACGGGCACAGCCACGAAAGCATTTGTAAGTACCCCGGACTGGCATCCAAAAGCCTGATTACCGGTTCGTTTGGAAAGACCTTTCATGCCACCGGCTGGAAATGCGGCTTTGTGCTGGCCCCCAAACAATTGACCGCGGAGTTCAGAAAAGTACATCAGTTTGTGGTTTTTGCGGTAAATACACCCGTGCAGATGGCCATTGCTGAATTCCTCAAAAATTCCGAAAACTATAAAAACCTGGGTAGTTTCTATCAGGAAAAAAGAGATTTGTTCCTGAATCTCATACGCAACTCAAGATTCCAGGCTGTACCCGCTTCAGGCACCTACTTTCAATTGCTCGGTTACAGCAAAATAAGCGAAGAAAATGAGATGGCTTTTGCCGAAAGGCTCACCCGGGAATTTAAAATAGCCTCGGTGCCGGTTTCACCTTTTTATCACAATCAGGAAGACAACAAAGTGCTCAGATTCTGCTTTGCCAAAACTACCGAAACCCTCGAAAAAGCTGCTGAAATTCTCTGCCGGATTTAATGCCCGCTGCATGTAACCACAAATCAAAACAATATATGAAACACACAGAACCTTTGCGCGTTTCCATTATTCAGGCTCCGCTTTCGTGGGCCGATAAAACCACCAATCTTGCTTATTTCTCAAAAGAACTTGAAGTTCTGAACGGTACACCCGATTTGATTGTTCTGCCCGAAATGTTTTCCACTGCCTTTGTGATGGACGCATCACAGATAGCCGAGTCCGTTAACGGCGAAACCATGCAGTGGATGGCCGAACAGGCTGCCAAATACGGCTGCGTTATAACAGGCAGCGTTGCCATTGCCGAAAAAGGTAAATTCTACAACCGCCTCATCTGGATGAAACCCGACGGAACCTGGCTCAGCAGCAACAAAAGGCACCTATTCAGAATGGGCAATGAACATCAGATTTTTACTCAGGGTGAAGACCAGCTGATTGTTGAACTCAACGGCTGGAAAATAAAACCTTTGATCTGTTACGACCTGCGGTTCCCGGTGTGGAGCAAAAACAGGATGATAGAAAATGAATACGAGTACGACCTGTTGATTTATGTTGCCAATTGGCCGGCCAGCCGCAGTTTTGTGTGGAAATCGCTGCTTATTGCCCGTGCTATTGAAAACCAGGCCTATTGTATTGGTGTAAACCGCATCGGCGAAGACGGAAAAGGCATTCCGCACAGTGGCAATTCCATGGTGCTCGACTTTAAGGGAAGGTCGCAGATATGTGCACCTGCCAATCAGCCTTTCAGCGATACTGCGGTACTCGATTATGATGAACTCGCTGCTTTCCGCGATAGATTTGCAGTAGGCCTCGACTGGGATAATTTTTCCATTGAGCTGTAATCCTCTTTTTTAGCATTTCGTTGATAAACCAAAGGCCGGTTGTAATTGAAAATCAGCTAAGGGTAAACCGCATAACTTTAGCATTGTTTTCATTTTTTCGCAGAATGAAACGCTTGTTATACCTTTGCATTTAAATTCAGCCACCTATGAAGTTTGCCGATTCTGCTTTTAACCCCATGATAAAAACCAATCTGGCAGCTGCCGGATTCAGCCGCCCCACTGATATACAGTTTAAGGCGATTCCTCCGGTTTTACGGGGCGAAGATGTGCTTGCCATTGCACAAACAGGTACAGGCAAAACGGCTGCATTTGTTATTCCGGTACTCGAAAAACTGCTGAAAAATAAAAGAAAAGCAGAAGGTATCCGCTGCATGGTGATGGTTCCAACACGCGAACTTTCAAGACAAATCACTTCTGTTTTCAATACTTTGGGGAAAGGTACCGGTATAAAAACCCTGGGATTACATGGTGGAGTTGAACAGGATCCGCAAATCAGCCGCCTCGAAAAAGGAGTAGATGTTGCAGTTGCCACTCCCGGCAGATTATTCGATCTTATCAGTCAGGGCTACGTTGATGTATCTCAGCTCGAGATTCTTATCCTCGACGAAGCAGACCATATGCTGGATCTGGGTTTTATCCACGACATCAGGCAGCTGGTAAAGAAACTGCCAGGTAACAGACAAACTCTTTTCTTTTCAGCAACTATAAATGCGGAGATTAAAAAACTGGCCTATTCATTGGTCAGGAATCCCATCCGCATTCAGATTTCGCCCAAAGACCCGGTTTCTAAAAATGTAGACCACAGTGTGGCCTTTATCGAAATGGACGACAAGCGCTTTTTCCTCGAACGCCTGATAAAAGAACATCCCGAGAGTAAAATTCTGGTTTTTGTACGTACCAAAGTAAGAGCCGAAAGGGTAAACAAAGCTTTGGAAAGGGTTGGAATTGAAAGCCGTGTAATGCATGGTGATGTGGAACAAAAAGAGAGATTCAGCACACTGCAGCAGTTCAGCGATGGTAAATTCATGATACTTATTGCTACCGATGTAAGTGCCCGGGGAATAGATATTCCTAATGTTGAATACGTTATTAACTACGATCTTCCCGAGAAAGCTGAGAACTATGTCCACCGCATTGGCCGCACAGGCAGGGGAAACCACCGGGGGCTGGCCATTTCATTCTGCAGCCAGGAAGAAAAACCGCTACTTGTTGCTATTGAGGAATTTATGGATAAGAAAATTCAGCAACTGCAAATCAGCAAAACAGAGTATGAAACCATTATTGAAACGGCTACCGAAGGACCTTCGGACTGGAAACAACTCATAATGAATGCCGAAAAGGAAGAAGAAAAATACCTGAAAAAGAAGAAGAAAAAGTAGAATAAAGCTTCTGAGCAAATTTGTTGCAAAAAAGATATTTAGGAACGGGATTACTTAATAATCAAGGGATTGGGATTTTTATACTATGCCAAACCTGATGCTTAATGATACAATTTTGCAAAAAAAAGAAAAATTTAACAGATTTTAAGACTTTTTGCAAACAGTAAACATAAATATGTTTACCTTTGCAAGTCAAAGATATTGACTACTTTGCAAGCAAAATCTTAAAATCACCTTTATTAAACCATATCAGTACTAACATTTATTTTTTATCAAAATGAACGACACGAATAAAACGATCAGAATTGGCGTTTTTTATGATGGCAATTATTTTCTTCACGTTAGCAATTACTACTACTACGAACACGAGCGCAATGCCAGGATAAGTATTGAGGGATTGCATAACTTCATCCGGTCTCGTGTATCGAAAGAAGAGGGAATTGACGCGAAATTATGCCACATTGTTGATTCGCACTATTTCAGAGGGAGATTGAGCGCTTACGAGGCTCAAAGCAGTGAAAACAAACTTTACGCAGAAAGGATATTTGATGATATCCTGATGGGCGAAAAAGTTATTACCCATTATCTGCCGTTGCGCATGCGCGGTGGTAAACGCGAAGAAAAAGGGATTGATGTATGGTTGGCTCTCGAGGCTTATGAACTGACAGTTTTCAAAAAATTTGATGTTCTTGTTCTCATTGCTTCCGACGGCGATTATGTTCCCCTTGTACGTAAACTCAACACCTTAGGTACCAGAGTAATGCTTCTTAGCTGGGATTTCCGTTATCAGGATATGAACGGCCGCGAAAGTGTTACCCGTACTTCACAGGAGCTCCTCGAAGAAGTTACCTATCCGGTAGCTATGCACGAACTGATTGACAACCGCCTCAACAAAAACGATGCTGTTATCTCAAATCTGTTCGACAAACAGGATGAAAACAGGATAAAACTTATCAATAAACCTGTTCCCGAAGGTGTTCAGCGCAGCCGCACCCTCAACATGAAGAGCGGATATGGCTTTATTGCCTTCCCGCCAAACAACCTGTTCTTCCACTTCGAAGATGTTATTGAAGGTAGTTTCAATGATATTATGGACGGCGACATGGTAGAATTCGAAATCCGCCGCAATGAGCGTGGTGAAGAAGTTGCCTACAACGTTCGTAAGATTGAACCTGGTTTGGTTTAATCTTAATATCTCAATAAAAAAAGCCGGCTAAGCCGGCTTTTTTTATAACTTATAATAGGCTGTGATCACCAGCGCATCGCTGAACTGCCCGTGCCCCCATAAACGCCATACATCGCCGGTTACCCGGTTGCGCCTGATGGAACTCAGCGAATTATCGGTTCGTATGTTGATCCTTAACCTTTCGTTTACCTTACCAGACAGCCCGGCAAGCAAACATATATTCATAGTGCTGAAAGGTGAACCTGTAAATACTCCCCCATTAAAAACCTCCCGCTGATGTATCAGTACATTCAGACTTAGACCGGCTTCAAAACTCAGAAAATCGCTGTACTGATATCTGTACAAAACCGGAAGTGCAGCATATCCCAGCTGCATAAGATAAGCATCCATTTTGTTTTTTTCGTAGTTCGGGTTTTCACGGCTGCCTTTCTGAATGTAGACCAGTTCCATCTGAAATTTTGATTTTGGAGCAACTGAAAAGCTTACCCAGCCCCCTGCATTGATTCCGGCTTTGTTGTAGCCTGAATAAGTATCGCCGGCAACCTGACTGCCAACCAGCCCCAGTTGCAGGCCCCCTTCAAATTTTTGAGACGAAACACAGAATGATGTCAGTAAAAAGAAAAACAAGAAAGCATAACGTTGAGCCATTGCCGGTATTTTAGGTTAGAATCAGTTCACTAAAATACAAACAAAATCACAAACTACCGGCAAATTTCGGGAGGTCCGGCTGAATCTTTTTTCTCGCCAAACCACACCACTATGAACTCATCGTTTGCCCCTATTCCCATGGCATTCCATTCGGCAGTTCGCCATTTGCCGCGGTTGAGAATTACATCATGGTGTCCGGGACTGGTTTTCCAACCCTCCAGTGCATCATTTACAAATGACAGTGCGTTCTCATAATCATGCGTTGAAAAAAAAGCAATCTCATATCCATCGCCGGTGTATGAGGTTAGTTCGCGGGGCTTGTCCCACATACATTCCGCATCCTTGTGACCATTATCATAACAACATGAAGTCCATGCTTCATTTTGCGACCAGCTGTGTAAATTACATTCCGAACCATATTCATAATGCACAGCCAGGTCTTCAACATGTTTTCTCGCAACCCACGAAAGAGATGCAGAAAGCGGAACTGGCTTAAGGCCTTTCCTCCTGCGGTATTGATTCAGGCTGGCAGCCATGGTTTCTTCAGTTTTATTAAGACAGTGAGTGCCGGGGAATATTGCTGATTCCTCCGGGGCTGAAGCCTGTCCGAATATAATTTCTGGTAAGAAAGTAAGGAAAAGAAAAAGCCTGAGTATCTGCATATTTTACAATTGTTGTTGCCACAGGGCATTGAGTTACACAAGAAGACAGCTGGTAAAAAAGTTATTGTCATTAACGGGAGATCAACTTCAAAAATTGCGCCATGAATTTTGAAAGTTCATTATAGGGCTAACAAAAATGGCTCCAGGATAAAAGTCAACATCGAAACCGAAACTTTTCTTTATTTTCATTTTTGAGGCAATCTATTTTAAAAAACCATACTGACTAAAACAACACTATACTTATTAAAGCTGCGAATTTCATCGCTCAAAATCATGACAATGAGCTATTGTATCAGTCAAAGTTAATCTGCTCCTAAAAATAAGTTTTTGTTATTCAGCCAATTTCACCTAATTTTGAAACGGTGAATACGTACTTCTGCTTGTGCGAAAAACCCTGAATATTATGGAAAACAGCTTGTTTAAAATTTTATTGGTTGATGATGAAGCCGATGTACTGGAATTTCTCAGCTATAATCTGACAAAGGAAGGTTACACTGTTTTTAAAGCCAAAAACGGACGTAAAGCTTTGGAAATTGCAAATCAGGAAAAACCGCATCTGGTTATTCTGGATGTAATGATGCCTGAAATGGACGGGATTGAAGCCTGCCGCGAAATCAGGCTAATCCCGGAACTTAAAGAAACTCTTGTGGTTTTCCTTACAGCGCGTGGTGAAGATTATTCACAAATTGCCGGTTTTGATGCAGGAGCTGATGATTACATCACCAAACCAATAAAACCCAAAGTGCTGACAAGCAGGGTAAAAGCACTACTCAGAAGGTACAAACCCGAAGACGATGTTAATAAACCATATGTACTTCCCGATATGGTGATTGACCGCGAAAAATATGTGATCATTAAGGACGGAAAAGAAATCACCCTGCCCCGGAAAGAATTTGAGTTGCTTGTTTTGCTCACATCCAGGCCAAATAAAGTTTTTTCAAGAGATGAAATATTTGCCAGTGTCTGGGGAAATGATGTGATTGTGGGCGACAGAACCATTGATGTGCATGTGAGAAAAATACGCGAAAAAATCGGGCTTGAAAACATCAAAACTATCAAAGGTGTGGGTTACAAATATGAATCCTGAGTCATGTCAGGTTTAAAAGCCGAACAAAGAATTACCGTAACCTGAGGCTTCAGCTCATAAAGTGAACCACAATAAAACGAGCATGATTCGTTAATCACAAACATGGATGAGAGTTATCTTGCAGGTTTCATCCAGGCATAAAAATCAAAGTATTCACGGATGAAAGTTGACTTTTCAAATCCAAATAAACTTGCCATCAACAATGCCATCATAGTTGTGGCTTTTATGGTGGTATTGCTTTCGGCTTATGCTTTTATAAGCGACCACAATCCTTTGTGGTGGTTTATCGTTGTTTCGGTGCCTTCTGTTTTTCTTTTTACCTATTTCCTGTTTAAATTTACCATTGAAAAGTTTATTTACGAGAAAATCAGAGTGATTTACAAAACCATACGTAATAAGAAATCAGTAAAAAGCAACGAAAATCCAGATCTCAAGGGTAAAACCATTGAAAACGTTTACGAAGAAGTGGTGGACTGGGGAAATAAAAAAAGTAAAGAGATTGAAGAGCTGAAAAGAATGGCCGTTTACCGCCGCGAATTTTTAGGCAATGTGTCGCATGAACTCAAAACTCCGATTTTTAATATTCAAGGCTACGTTCTAACCTTGCTTGACGGCGGACTAGACGATCCCAGCATCAACAAAGAGTATCTGCTTCGTACCGAAAAGAGCATCAACAGAATGATTGCCATTGTTGAAGACCTGGAAACCATTTCGCACCTCGAATCAAGTGAGTTACAACTTACCCTCAGAAAAACAGACATATTTTCCCTGGCCCGCGAAGTAATTGAGTTTTTGGAAATCAAAGCGAAAAAACGAAACAACACCATTACCTTCGGCAGTAATTATGAAAAACCCATTTATGTGCTTGCCGATAAAGAAAGAATCCGTCAGGTACTTATTAACCTGATTGACAATTCAATAAAATATGGCCACAGTGAAAATGGCAAAACTCAGATTAGTTTTTTCGACATGGACGAAAACATTCTGATTGAGGTAACCGACAATGGCAATGGCATAGACGAAAATGATCTTCCAAGGATCTTTGAAAGATTTTACCGAACCGATAAAGGCCGCTCGCGCGAACAGGGAGGCTCAGGGCTTGGGCTTGCTATTGTTAAACACATCATCGAAGCTCACGACCAAACCATCAATGTGCGCAGCACTCCCGGCGTAGGAACTACTTTTGCGTTTACACTGAGGAAATCATGATTTAAGCAAAGGAGGAAATTGCACCTTTCTGCACAAATATTAATGCAGTTAAGGCATTCTGAACCGAAAGTTCTAATATTTTCTTTCGGTAGTAAAAATTACCAGTTTTTCAAGAGATGAGCGCGAGGCGCTTTCAGGAAATTCGCGCAGAAGTTCCAGTGCTGCATCCCGGTACTCCAGCATTTTTTTCTCGGCATAGGCAATGCCACCATTTTCACTCACTTTCCTGATGAGCTCATTCACTTTGGAAGGATTATCGTTATGGTTTTTAACTGTATTGATGATCAGCTTCTTTTCAAGCCAGGTTGATTTTGACAATAAATTAATCAGCGGCAGGGTCATTTTCTTTTCTTTTATGTCAATGCCATTGGGTTTGCCGGTTTCGAGACTTTTGCTGTAATCAAAAAGATCGTCTTTAATCTGAAATGCAATGCCGGTAAGTTCGCCAAATCGGTGAAACTTCTTAACCGTGGAAACATCGGCTCCTGCCGAAGCTGCACCGCAAGCACAGCACGAAGCAATCAGGGAGGCGGTCTTTTTACGGATAATTTCGAAATATACTTCCTCGCTGATGTCGAGCCGGCGTGCCTTTTCTATCTGCAACAGCTCCCCTTCGCTCATTTCGCGGGTAGCATCCGATACAATCCGCAACAGTTCAAAATCGTTGTTGTCGAGCGAAAGCAAAAGCCCTTTCGATAAGAGAAAATCGCCGATTAGCACCGATATTTTATTTTTCCAAAGCGCATTCAGCGAAAAGAAGCCGCGTCTTTCGTTTGAATCATCAACCACATCGTCGTGAACCAGAGTGGCTGTATGCAACAGTTCGATCAGTGAAGCAGCCCTGTAGGTTGACTCATTCACCTGCCCGCAGGTTTGTGCAGCAAGAAAAACAAACAACGGCCTGATTTGCTTCCCCTTACGTTTTACCAGATAGGCAGTAATCCTGTCGAGTAGCGGAACCGAGCTGCGCATGGATTCCCTGAACTTCTTTTCAAATTCCCTGATGTGCTCCTCAACCGGGGCTTTAACTTCATTTAGCAAACTCATTTCAGGCCACTAAGATATTTAGGTATGCAAATATATTGTAAAACATGCTTATTTGTTTGTTTTCACCCATTTATTTGACTTCTTTGGCAAGAATAAACCTTTCAGCAACAGTAAAGAAGACATTCACAATTATTAAAATATTTGCATCAGGCCGGCCTGTTTAAAGGAAAATATCTATTTGTAAGCCCTTATTAAACATTTTCTACCTTTGCCAAAAATACGCCCATGTCAGGTTTTCTTTTCGACGATATAGTTTTTGGCCCTGTGAAAAGCCGCCGTTTCGGTGTATCGCTGGGTGTTAACCTTCTGCCCGAAACCCGGAAAATATGTAACTTCAATTGTGTGTACTGCGAGTGTGGTTTGTCGGATTACAAGCATAATTCATCAGCCCGGCTTCACAGCACAGAGGAAATAAATAACAATCTGACCCTGCGTTTTGAGCAACTTGCCAGTGAGGGTCTGAAACCTGATAACATCACATTTGCCGGAAATGGAGAACCTACACTTCATCCCGGGTTCAATGAAATAATTGATCACACCATTGCTCTGCGAAACAGGTTGTTTTCAAAGGCAATGATTACGGTGCTTTCGAATTCCACCCGGCTGAATGTTCCAGAGGTAAGGGCTGCGCTCGATAAAATTGACAACAATGTACTAAAACTCGACGCCGGAAGCCAGGAGATGTTTTACCTGATCAACCGCCCGGCCGGGAATCTTAATATTGAAAATATTGTTAAAGAGCTTTGTTCATTTAATGGAAAACTGAGCATACAAACCCTGTTCTTAAGGGGAGAAATCAATGGCCGGATGGTTGACAATACCACCGATCAGGAAGTTGATCTCTGGCTGTCGCACCTCAACAAAATCAAGCCGGAAAGGGTAATGTTGTACCCCATTGAAAGAGCAACTCCTGAGCAGGGAATTGAAAAGATTTCGCGCGAAGAACTTCAGCGAATTGCTGACAAGGTTGCTTCATTAAACATTGTTGCTGAAGTATTTGCATAGAACAAACAAATACAGTGCGGAGGTTGTTGTATTTTGCTAATCCTTTGCTTTATGTGGAAACAAGTCAACCCGGGTGGGCACGGCAATCCCTCGCATCTTGAAAAATCTTTTGAGTTTAAAAATTTTACCGAAGCATTCGCGTTTATGGTTCAGGTGGCATTTGTGGCAGAAAAACACCAGCATCATCCCGATTGGAGCAATGTTTATAATAAAGTAATAATCAGGCTGAGCACACACGATGCCGGAAACAAAGTAACCGAAAAGGACCATAAACTGGCCGAAGCTATTGATCATATTGCCCTTTGAAAAAGAAAATCCATGTTGCATTACCCTGTAAAAATACTGCTGGCTTTTGGTGAAACTTTCAGCGGAAATGAGGAGTTGCTGGACTGGTTGCTGAAAAATGGCTACCCCGAGCTGGCAGCCCTTTCCAGCGCCATCAGGGGGAGTGAAGAGGCTTTTAAGTGGCTGATTAAGAATGGTCATCGTGAGCTTGCTGCCCTCGATTCAGCTATTGATGATAACAAACAGGCCTATCAATGGTTAATGCAACACGAATTTTATTTTCTTGCCTTACTTTCAGATGCCTGCCGCAATCAGCCCGAAGCCCTGGCCTGGCTTACCCGCAATGAACTTCAGATTTTTATAGTAATAGCATCAAAAATCAAGTTTTTCAGAGATAACCAGATTTTTGACCATCATAAAATACATTTTTAAAAACACAGGCTTAGTATAAAGCAATCTTCGGATTGAGAAGATCAAAAAAAATCCCTGCAAGTCAATAACTTACAGGGATTTTTTATTATTTGTTACGCTGAATCAACTACATTTTGAGTAACCACAATATTTGCAGGTCATACAACCTTCTTTAAATACCAGGGCATTTTTTTCGCCACAGCTTGGGCAGGTTTCTTTGCTTCCTACCAAAGTGCCATCGGGAATATAACGTTTCAGTGAACGTACTACACCGTTTTTCCAGGTGGTGATGCTGTCGTTGTCGAAGGTAAGGTTCTGAATAAGATTTACCAGATGTGGCAAAGGCATTCCATGTCTCAGAATACCGGAGATAAGCTTGGCATAGTTCCAGTACTCTTTGTTAAATGATCTTGAAAGTCCTTCAATGGTAACTTTATATCCATCTTTATCTTCGAACCTGAAGTCGTACCGGGCGGGTTCACCTTCTACCTTGTTTCTGAGTACCCATCCTTTCTGCACCCATGGCGGCAGATAGAAACCTTCAGCTTTTCCGGTAAATACTTCGTAAGGCTTTCCATTGAGCAGTCCGATAACGGCAATCCACTTTTCATAATCGTTCTGGAAACGCACCACATCTGCTTCGAGAATGGCAGGGCGGGGAGGTGCTTTGGTTTCTTTGAACTCGTTTTCATCGGCTGGTTTGTCGTTGCTGATGAGAACGCCTGAGCGTGAACCATCGCGGTAAATGGTCATTCCCTTGCATCCGCTTTCCCAGGCTGTTTTGTAAACATCGCTCACCAGATCTTCGGTAACGTCTTTGGGCAAATTAACGGTTACACTTATGGAGTGATCCACCCATTTTTGAATTGCACCCTGCATTCTTACCTTACTCACCCAGTCAATATCATTGGAAGTGGCTTTGTGGTAAGGAGACTTGGCGATCAATGGCTGCAATTTTTCGTCGTTGTAGCCCATTACTTCATCAGGATTATAGCCATTTACCTTCAGCCATTCCATGAATTTTGGGTGGAAAACATTGTACTCTTCCCAGCTATCGCCTACTTCATCAACAAAGCTAACCGTTACGTTTTTGTCGTTGGGGTTGACTTTGCGGCGGCGCTTGTAACTTACCAGAAACACAGGTTCAATACCTGAGGAGGTTTGTGTACAGATACTTACGCTTCCTGTTGGTGCAATGGTGAGCATGGCGATGTTGCGGCGGCCGTTGCGTTCCATTTTGGCGTACACTTCAGGAGCGGCCTCTTTAAGCCTTTGGATAAAGGGATTATTTTTTTCGCGTTCGAAATTGTAAATGGGGAAAGGTCCGCGCTCTGCAGCCAGATCGGCAGAAGCTCCATAAACTTCAGTAGCCAGAGTTTTGTGCACTTCTACCGAGAAATCGGTTGCTTCTTCCGAGCCATATCTTAGCCCTAAAGCTGCCAGCATATCACCTTCGGCTGTGATACCAATACCGGTACGACGGCCCAACAGCGTTTTTTGCCTGATATTTTCCCACATCTTGCGTTCGATGCGTTTGATTTCCTCGTCTTCAGGGTCTGATTTTACTTTGGCCAGGATGGCGTCAATTTTCTCTGATTCCAGATCAATAATATCATCCATGATGCGCAGCGCATAAGCAGCATGTTTTTTAAACAGCTCCATATTGAACTTAGCCTGCGGGGTAAACGGATTCTCAACATATCCGTAAAGGTTCAGTGCAATGAGCCGGCAGCTGTCGTAAGGACAAAGGGGAATTTCGCCGCATGGGTTGGTCGACATGGTTTTGAAGCCCAGGTCGGCATAACAATCGGGCACTGATTCTTTGATTACGGTATCCCAGAAAAGAACGCCGGGTTCAGCCGATTTCCATGCATTATGAATGATTTTGTTCCAGAGCCCCTGTGCATCAATTTCCTGAACTTTAACAGGATCTTTTGAATTAATAGGATATTGCTGGCGGTAAGGGGTTCCGTTAATGACAGACTTCATAAAATCGTCATCAATCTTTACCGAAACGTTGGCTCCGGTAACTTTGCCCTGTTCCATCTTGGCATCAATAAACCTTTCGGCATCGGGGTGTTTAACCGAGATGGTAAGCATAAGGGCTCCGCGGCGGCCATCCTGAGCTACTTCGCGGGTGGAGTTGGAGTAGCGTTCCATAAAAGGAACAATTCCTGTAGAAGTGAGTGCACTGTTTTTTACCGGACTCCCGGTGGGCCTGATGTGCGAAAGGTCATGGCCTACACCACCTCTGCGCTTCATCAGTTGAACCTGCTCCTGGTCAATTTTCATAATTCCGCCATAGGAATCGTAATTGCCATCGCCGCCAATAACAAAGCAGTTCGACAAAGAAGAAACCTGGAAGTTGTTTCCCATACCTGCCATGGGGCTTCCCTGAGGGATGATGTATCTGAAGTTTCTGAAGAGCTCAAAAACTTCTTCTTCTGACATAGGATTGGGATATTTCTTTTCGATACGTGCTACCTCGGCTGCCAGCCTGTGGTGCATATCGTCGGGAGTAAGTTCGTAAACATTTCCGTCGCTGTCCTTGAGTGCATATTTATTCATCCATACATTGGCGGCAAGGGTATCACCACCAAAATAGGCTGTAGCTTTTTCAAGAATTTCCTCGTTTGTATAAGCCACGAGTTTTTTTGTTTCGGCCACATTCAGGGCCGCAGTTCGCTCTGTAACAATTGTATCCATGTTTTTCGTATTCTGTTCCGGTTCAATATTGGGTTGTTCCGGTACAACAGGCCGCACCCTTTGCCCCAGTACTTCATTGTAGTACTCGCTTGTGCCCTGAGATTTCGTTTCTCCAGCTATTTCATTCAAACTTGCAAACAGGTTATTTTCCATAGTCTTGTAACAAATGACGGTTAGGCAAATTTTTGCATTTCAACTCAAAAGCTCCTGATAACAAAGCACTTACCATTATGATAAGTGCTCAGGAAATGTTAGACTAATATACAACAACCGACGGCGGCCTTCAAAATTGACTTATTAACATTTCGTCAATTCTGAACTGTAATTGTCTGAAACCGAAATTGTAATAATCTTAATAATTATTTTTCCGGTGGTGTTTTTTAAGGCTTAAAGCCCAATTTATGGCAAAAGCAAATAACAAGTTGATAATCAGTATAGAAGCTGAAAGTAGCGCTGTTGTAGCCAAAGTGCAAATATCGGCAAGATTTCAACTTCGTGCTTGCGAAGATTTCCACAATGAAGGCAGAGTTATTAACAATGGAAAAAGTTCATAACCTTCTGTGGAAGTTTTTGATTTTCAGGGTAGTTAAATGTTAGACAAACCGAAACTCAATGACTTTCAGCCAAATGTAAATCAGGTGTTGATTTGAAGGAAAAAGGGAGGACTGTTGTTAAAAATCCAGGCTCAGCGAGATATAAAAAACAGGCTTGTTGATCACCATATCTTCCACCCCCCAGGCATAGTCGGCCCTCAGAAAATAGCCGAGAATTCTTGTTCTTGCGCCAAAACCATATCCCCCAACGATGGGTTCGCGCTGCTCTCTGATGGTAATAAAGAGCGGACCGCGACGAATGGTTCGGGTGAATAGTGCATTTTCATCAGAATAGGGTGTAGGACCTGTCCAGGCTGTTCCTATATCGCCAAAGGCTATGATCTGAAAGTTATTCAGAAAATCGCTTCTCAACGGGCGGTTTGCCAGATAACTGAATACCGGAAACCTGAGCTCGGAATTGATTACAGCAAAACTATTTCCATTTCGCACATTTTGATAAAAGCCCCTCATATTTGTTGCCAAAGTCTGATAAGCATAGTTCTGCGAATAGTCAACCGGAGCTTCTGTTTTGAATTTTGGTGCCAGCCAGGTATCAACACCACCCATATAATATATGAGTTTACTCTGGCCAAACGAAGTGCTGGTCGCAAAACGGTTGGCCCAGATGAAGTTGCGGTGAATAGGCAGATAATGCCTGATGTCAAATCCTACCACAGCCATATTGTTGAACTTCTCCTCACCAGAAATCTCCTGATAATACTCTCCGAACAGCTTGAACCGCATTCCGTCAAACAAATTCAGCCCCAGCTGCCTGGTTCCATCATAAGTAAACTCTCCCTTGGCCGATACCCAATACTTGTTCACATCGGGCTGCCTGAGATTAAACTGATCGGTTGACATATACACTGCACGGTCTTTCCTGAAAGAAGCTGTGCCTTTCAAAGTGAGCAAAGGATTGATCGGATACCTTAGAATATAGTGCAATTCATGAATACGGTACCTAACAATGGAATACAGGCTGATTTGCTCAATAGATTGCCTGTGGAAGTAAATTTCGCGGTCGAGGCGATGTTTAAGGTTGGCAATGGAAAGGATGTACTCGTTGTTTACAAGATTAAAATCAAGCCTTACTCCGGCTACAATGCGGTAATCTTCGAGCAGGTCGGTTAGACCCACTTTAAAGAAGGCATTTAATCCAGGGGTAAGGAAAATCGGGCCACCGCCGCCTGAGAATGGCTGGTAGGCTGTATTCAGGAAGTTAAAATCCAACTGGCTGACCAGTTGATTGATTTTGTACTCAACATTGTAATTCCTTTGTTTGGGAATAACAAATTCTTCGAGGCCTTCCACCGGGCCGCTTTTCTTTCGGCGGGCAGCCGGGCCTGCGGTTTCCAATGATAACCTGTATTTTTCAAGATCAATCAAACTATCGGCTGGCGGCAGTTCCGGGTCACCGGCATATACATTTACAAACCTCCGTTTCCGGGCAGCGGGCTGCTGTGCGGCTGGTTTTTCTGAAGGTTTCTTTTCTGCACTCAGCACAAGCAGCTGCTTTTCCATAAAAGGAGTGAAACCGGGCGACAAATACTCTGCCCTGCGTGCAGGGAGCAGGTCAAAATCGTGTACTGTCATGGTTTGGCCTGCATGAATTACTTCGGCAGCTCTGCCGGCAGTTTGTGATATTGTGTGCGAAACTATGTTCCTGGAGTAATTGCTCAGGGCATAATTACGTGTAAAATAGCGGTAGTGGGCAATGGTATCCACATGTGTAATAACACTGTCGAACCCGGCAAGGTAGCGGTTGTAAATCCCGCTTTCGTCGCTCAGATAACTGATATAGCCTTTTTCATATTCAACCGGCTGCATTTCATTGGCAGCTGGGGTATCGGTTATCCGCCTCAGGGTTTTGCCCTTTGATGCAACATCGAAAAGAAACAGGTCATGATTGCGGGGAATACCGGGAGTATAAATCTCGGGATCATCGCTCAGCGTATCCTCAACACGATTTGAGCTGAAAACAATCTGTTTTGAATTGTTGATGAATACAGGATTAAGATCGTTGTAATAATCTTTGGTAATCTGTTCAGCCGATGAAGCTGCTACATTATATATATATATGTCGCTTTGTCCTTTTCTTATGGCTGAAAGTGCGAGATTTCTACCATCATGGGAATAATTCATGTCCAGAATTTTCTGAAAGCCATAAATAAACTGCCATGTTTTTCGATGTTTATCAAGATCAATCTGGTAAAACCGGATTTCGCCCTTTCTTTCGGTAATCAGGCCAATGAGTTTGCCGTTGGGGTGAAATTCAACCAAAGGGTATGACAAATCTGTCTTATCGTCGAGGCGAACTCCCTGCCTGTAAACTACTTTTGATTTGCCTGAAACACGGCTGTACAACCATACTTTCACCTGTCCGGCTTCGTTGCTGATCCATGAAATATAGTTGCCATCGGGGCTGATTCTCACCCGGTCGTATACTACAGCCTTTTTGACTTTTTTCTGCAAAGGAGCCGACTGCACCACCTGCCGGCCTGAATCGTTGTTTTCGTATTGTTTGCGATAGGTTTCAAACCATTCTTTCACTAAATTTTTGAATGAAATATTCAGCACATATAAAAATCCGGTTTCCACATTGCGGCTAACACGGGCGAGATAAATGATATTGGGAATGGATTGCTTACCGTATTTATCGGCAATGTATTTCCATATGCTGTGCCCGGCATACACGGCATCCTGTCCCTTTAAATGGTTAAATTTCCGGTAACGGCCACTAATAATACCATCGCGCACAAAATTGTCAATGTTGGTATTCCAGTCTTCTGAAATGTAGGAAACCAAGCCATCAATAAACCAGGGAGGCATTGACATAAGGGTGGAATTGGTAATTTGACGCCCAACCGACCCACCGTAAATGGATTGGTCAATCAATACTTTGGCCAATCCAGCCCTGATTTGTTTTTCAAAATTGGCATAATTGCCATCAAAGTATATAAAAACCTTATTATCAACAATATGAGTAATTCCTCCGATGTTATACTCCTGTTCGCTGAGCAGGCCTATGTTGCTTTGTTTAAGGTCGGTAAGCGAATTAAAAATAACAAAATCAATTTTATCACTCATGCGCGACTCCAGGAGTGATTCCAGCTCTGGCTGTATCTTTTTGGCATATCTGGCAGTGTAAACAGCCAACTCCTTTCCATTGAGGTAGAAATAGGTATCATAATCCTCAAAACGGTAATATGTCCAGAGAAAATCGCCGTACTGAACCCTGCTTTTCCCGAAAGGCATCTGCGAACCATTATAGAATTGGGCATTTGCCGCAAATTCAAGCAGAAGCAGAAAAACCAGCATAGCCGGCCTCCATCCGCGGAAATGATATTTATATCTGGCAGCAGCCTGTTTCATTGCAGGTTATTTGATGTTGTAAAAATAACACATTTTCGCCCCTCTTGTTGTGCGAAAATGACTTTGCGCGGCTTTTTGCCGCAAAAGTTATACCGAAAAGAGCTGCAGTGCAGATATATTTGGTATAAATTCTAAAAAATCAAGCTAAAATCATTACCTTTGCAAAGTTAAGTTTTGCCGGAAAAATTGATCACCCTCAAAAGAATCTTGCAGAACAATTATTCACCCCCCCTACGCAACTGCAGGAATTTCACCTTAAACCCCTTACATGGCAAGATCACAACAATCCTGGAACAAAATCGAAAAAGAAAAACAAAAGCAAAAAAAGAAAAAAGATAAGGCTGCAAAAAAGCTCGAAAGAGCTTCGAATGCTTCCGATGGCAATAATCTTGATGATATGATTGCTTATGTGGATGAGTATGGCCGTATTACTGATACTCCTCCCGATCCTGCAACAAAACAGGCAATTAAAGCCGAAGACATTGAAATTGGTGTCAGAAAAAAAGAAGATATGGAACCTGAAAGCGAATTCAGAACAGGTATCGTAAGCTTTTTTAATGAATCAAAAGGTTTTGGTTTCATCAAAGACCTGGCAACAGGCGAAAGTGTATTTGTTCATGCCAATGCACTTACTGAACCGGTTAAAGAAAACAACAAAGTTACCTTTAAGACAGAAAGAACCCCAAAAGGCCTGAGTGCACTTGAGGTTAAAGTTGTGAGATAATTTCCCCCCCCCAAAAAATATTCATAAGAGCAGGATGGGTTTCCTGCTCTTTGTGTTTTATAAAACAGAGTTTTAATCAGGAATCCCGGATGACAGGCTCTCAATTTTTTTCAATTTTTTAAACCTTACGGATTATTTCACGTTTTATTGAGTTAAACCTAACTCACTAAAACAGTTCATATGCAAACGGAAATATCAACCATTGAAAAAACTGAAAATCAAAGCAGCGGCGCCTGCGGCTGCGGTTCGGGAGGTTGCGGTTGCCATTCACCTAAGACGCAATCACCCGACATTGATCAGCTGCCCGGAAAATTTCAAATGATACATGAGGGCGATTTTATTGTTGAATTTGGCTCCGGAACCGGAAACGATGCCGTTTTTATGTCGAAGGCAGCCGGAAACACCGGTAAGGTGATCGGCATTGACAATTCATTAGAAAATATCAGAACAGCACAAAGCCTGATCGACTCACTTAAATTGCACAATGTTGAATTCAGGCATGGCGACATTGAATTTGCCCCGGTTTCAGACGAAGTGGCCGACATTATTTATTGTACCTGTGTTTTCAACCTTCAGCAAGACAAGCAAAGGGTGGCCGATGAGTTGTATCGTGTGGTAAAACACAACGGTTATGTTTGTGTTTCGGATTTTGTGCTGATTGAAGACATCCCTGACGGACTCAGAAAAGATGCCTCCTCTTTTGCAGGATGCATAGGAGGTGCTGAAAAAGTGGATGTATTTATGGACTACTTCAAAAAGACCGGCTTTACTCAGGGTGGCATTGTTGAGGTTCAGAAAGTAAAGCTACCGGATGAAATGCTTGAAAAACATCTGACCCCTGCAGAGATTGAACGGTACAATGACCTTGATTCCGATGCCGGCATATACAGCGTAGTGCTGGTTGTGGAAAAACCCGAGACCTGCACAGCCGAAACCTGTTGTCATAATCCGGATAAACACAAACATCAGCATTAATATATTGATTTTAAATCCGATGCGGCTTCGTTGAATTTTCAGCGAAGCCGTTTTCATTTGATTCCCTGCATACTTTAAAGCCAATTGTGCTGCACAGACGTCATCCTGAATTGGAAGATAATTTTATAACCTTTTCAAGGAAAGTTGTAAACGTTAAGCGGAAATTACTGCGT
>JANJXJ010000092.1 GCA_024709105.1 Lentimicrobium sp.
ATTCGTTACCAATGAAGACGATTCGGATGAATTATCAAAAAAAAGGGGGGGGGGGGTAGGCTTATTGCGTGAACCTTATGTGGCTTCTTCCGAAACCAACTGGGTGGCGGCGCATGAGATGGTGCATTATATGCTGCAACAAGAGAATTGAGGTATTGGTAAAAAAGAGAATAGCTTTGCAGCTGAAGTTTCCCCTTTGAAACATTGGCCTTACAGGGCTTCCGCCTGTATTACCTTTTAATCCCGCTGGCTAACCGGGAGATATGACTTTCAACCTGAAAGTTCTCTCCAAAACCAGATTCAACATTCAATGCCCCCGCTAAGCGGAATTTAGCTCCCACCCCGCCATTGGCGGTGGGGGTTCTGCCGCTGAGCTCACCGCCCGGGGCACATCAGTTACAATTCCACTCCCATTCAAACCTACTGCAGCGCATCAACTTACCCCACAATGTCTTTATGCATTGCTCACATTTATATTAATAGCCATATGTCTGCCATATATCAAGCAATTGTCTCCACAATTTGTAGAACACAAAAATAATATTTCTACACTCAATTCGTACTTTTTGTCATGACATAAGGATCCATAACTTTATTACATGAATTTTTATTAACATTATTTTTTATTGAATATGAACAACATAGCACCTGATTATTGCAATTATTGCATAAATGTTAATAACAGTAAGTTACGACTTATCTACAAAATGACAACCTGGCATATAAATTGAGCAAAACTCATCAGCATAAACACAAAAACAGGCTTATCAAAAGTTATTAACATTTGTTGGAGTGTGCGAACAATTCGTATATCTTTGCATCGTTTGAACACTTAAACTACAAACACATGACTGACATTTTCGGAAAACGTTTACTTAATGCACGCAAAGAAGCTGGTCTTTCGCAGGATCAGTTGGTTGTCCGCATCCAGGGATACGTGAAAAAGACGTCAATAGCCAAGTATGAACGGGGCGAAACCATACCCGACCCTGCATGTGTTGAGGTACTGGCAAAGGCATTGGGCAAAGACCCTGAGTATTTTTTCAGGCCTGTTACTTTACAGATTAAGGAAGTAGACTTCAAATCAACTTATCTGCCCGGCGAGCGCCGCCTGAAACAACTGAGCCAGCAAGCTACCTCCTACATAGAGCGCTACCTTGAACTTTTGCATATCTCAGGCACCAGACACATTACCGAAATCACTTATGCTGACACCATAATCGGTACCCTGGCCGATGCGACAGAGGCTGCTGCAATGCTCAGAAAAAAATGGGAACTGGGCTCATGGCCGGTACACAGCGTGGTACATATGCTCGAAAGCAAGGGTATTATCATGATTGACTTGCCCGACCAGGATGATATTGCAGCCATATCGCTCATGGCCGCAAGCCTTTACAAGGTAATAATGTTCAACAGTAACCATCCGCAGGATGAATTAAGAGTAAAACTAATGAAGGAACTGTCGCTGTTGCTGTTTACATTTCCAGAAGAACTTCAGAAATCAGAAAAAGAAAAGCTGTCGGCACATTTTGCGGTAAATATGTTGCTGCCGGTTGAATCATTAACAACCATGCTGGGCAATCACCGCAGCAGAATTTCGCTAAAAGAAATACTGTTGCTCAGCCATAAATATGGGTTACCTGCAGAGCAGGCCATAAAAATTACTTTTCATAATCAATTAATCACACGTTACACTTATTTAAAACTCATGGAACACATGACAACACCCATTGAGGGTTGGTCTGCGGGTAGCTTCACCCCGGGACACGAAGTTCCGCTTCATATCGGCATGTTGCTGATCAGAAGCGAAACTGAGAAACAAATTTCGAACGAAAAAGCAAGGGAGCTTTTTCCAGACTCCCCGGCTTATTATTTACCAAAACCTGTTACATGGAAAAAAGTCTGATTCTTGCCCCCGACTCGCAGCGCAACATGAATGTTCATGGCCTGCTTGAGTTGTATTTACGAAACTGCACTGCAAATTTTAGCAGAATTATGGCAGTAACAAATCCGCCTCTTCCCGGGAGATCGGTTGCCATCCCGCCAAACGGACCGGCAATACAGTATCCTTTAATTCTAAGCAGTAATGAAACCAGTAATTTTTATGCATTTATGCATTGTCACCGGGGTCTTACTATGAGCGAAAATCTTGCACTATACCATGCAAAACAATGCAAAGGTACACTCTTCACCAACGATGGAAAACTACAGGATACAGCATATCTGTACGGGATTCAGGTACTTGACCTGCGTTGGTTATACGCCGAACTGGTTCGCAGCAAACAGCTGTCAATTCACGAAGCATACGATGGGTACATGCGCGTCTATGTTTCAGCATCAAGCTACGGCTCTTTAAATGATCTGAAGCTTTACTTTATAAAAGAAAAAATAATTTCCGTTGAAGAAGGGAGTTTGGATGGAAATGTTAGCTACAAACGGGCAATATAAGAAATTTATAGAAGCCAATAAATACGTATTTGGGACACACTCCCGGATGCCTGATGGAATGATGCTTGCCAACCCCGAAATCAGCATGGAGGAGTTGCTTGACGAAATCAGCCTCATGTATCCGGAGCACAGGGGCCCTGTGTCGTTGTACGACCTGGCCTGGTTATACAGTGTGACATGTCTGGTTCTGATACTCAGGCCGGCAGGTAGTCACCAGGTAAGAGGAGTAAAATCCGAAAAAGCAATCAGTGTTACAGATAAAAGTGAATTATTGCGGAGGACACTCGGACGGGTTTCGCCGGGATTGCCACCCCCTCACATACACTCACAACAGTCTTTCCTTCCGGTGCATAGGTTAACCGGGCAATCAATCACTTCAAAAACTTTAAAACTTAAAAACCATGAAAAATCAACTTTTAATTAACAACAAATTTAAAACCACTAATATGATTTTGAACCAGCATAGCTCTGTTTTTGCAGACAAGCCGCACATGCAAGCCATGAGGGCCGAATTTACTGCAAAAACCGATCGTATTGCACTCTTACTCGATGAGCTGGCCAAACCTTACACCATATTAACCAACTCCATGCGCGACAAAGCCGAGAGGCTGCATGCAAAGCTGGGGCAAACCATTAATATGGGAATAGCGTTTGCTGCATCATCGCAAAATACTGAACTCATGCGTAATCTCAACAATTACAGGCAGGAGTACCTCAAACGGAGCAAATTCCGGTTACCCGGACTTTCCTTCAACGTTTATAACGAGCTGCAACCATATCAGGAACAGATTACCGCTGCCGGATTAAAAGCGGCTCATCTTGCTGATCTCTCTACACTCAACAGTGCATACACAACCGACCTTCAGCAAAGCAATATGCTTACCAGCACCCGCCGGGCCAGCCGAAGCGAAGTAAAGCAGCTTATCAGTGAGTGCCGTGAGATATTAAGAAAACATCTTGATTTCTTTGCCAAAAACTATGCTGAAGATTACCCCGAATTTTACCGCGAGTATGCTGCCGTGCGCAATTTGAACAAGCCACGGCGCAGAAGGACTAAAACCGGAAAAGAAATAGCAGATGTAACCGGCACAGTGATCAACGCCTCAACACAAGCCCCTGTGGCGATGGCCATATTAAGCCTGCCCGACCTGGGACTGATGACCGAAACCGACGAAGACGGGTGCTATGCCTTCGACGAACTGCCAGCCGGCACTTACAGCCTGAGTTGTCATGCTCCCGGTTACGAAGTCCCGGCCAAAGCAAACCTTGTTATAGCCGAAGGCGAAAGTCTGGTGCACAACATCAGCCTTCAGCCTCTCGCAGCCAGCTGAGTAAGTGGTGTTATAATACTGGTTTAAATACCGGCATAATGCCATTGAAAGTTCAGTTACAGTACTTTTCGAGCACAACTACCCAAAGCCTTTCAGCAAAAACGCTGAAAGGCTTTTTTCCAGAAAGAAAACCACTGTTGTCCGTAAAAAAGTAAGAGATTACCTCCGGTGAGCTCACCACTTGGCACGGTTCGGTTGCGGATTATGGCTTCCATCCTCCAATTTTAACATAGCTCCACGAAGAGTTTTAAAAAACCCAACCTTAAAAAGCTGCTTATTCAGATGCTGGTAAGGGTTGTGCACTGCCCAACCGAGGAAACGCAAGCCAAAAAGTAAAGATTAAGCTGATAAGTTGGGCAATCGGGATCGGCATTCTAAACCGAGGCCGCTCCAAAATTAAAAGCAAGAAATGAAAACAAAACTATTTATAATAAAAGAATGCGGACGAGCTCAACCCGACCGATTTAATAAAATTATTCCCGGGTTAAAATAGCGTTAAGAAACAAGGCTGCAATCCGTCAAAAATTTCGGCGGATGAAATGCAACCGACGCGGCATGGCCGGGCTCTGAGAATAAGTGTACATAAGTGTAAGGCAGAGGATAAAGGTTCCAACCTCATTTTATCCGCGCATAATTTTGATTTTAAAGGTCGGATAGAACCCACATGTTTTCCAAATCGTTGCAGACATTCATCTTAATATTAACATGTGGGTTTCATCTACAAATGTAGCGCAGCCTTGTTTTAGCTATTTTTAGTAAGCCTTGAATTTTTGCTTACTTTTTTTTCAAGAAAAAAGTAAGAAGAATATAAGCTATGCAAAATGATGGATATGGGCAGGGTTTGAACCTGAATATAAATGCCTTAATCATAATTGTTAATGAAATTTAAATTATCAAATGCTCAGGCCGCAT
>JANJXJ010000127.1 GCA_024709105.1 Lentimicrobium sp.
GGCTTTATATGCTGCTGCCCCGATGCGCTGAAACATGGGCAACTGGCTAAAAAGAAATTCCAGGGTTTGGTTGTAATCCATTGTATATGCAGAATTTATTCAGGCACCTGACCATCAGATTGCCGGATACAAAATTACAATCAATTAATTCGGTTTAAAAGTGTAAATTAATGTTCCAACTTGTTCAATTGGTGCATCTTCCTTTGCGCTGAAGCGGGCTTTCATGGCTGCATCCTTTGCAAGCTTGATGAGTTCAGTACTTGTTGTGGTGCTTCCCTTTATTCTAGCTATGGCGCGGGTAACTTCGCCGGCTCTGTTTACATAAATGGTAACAACCACTGTTAGGGAATTGCTATGTACCAAGTTATAGGGAGGCATAGGAAGTTCTATTCGGCTGCGACCATCAAGGCTGAATTTTACTCCGCCTCCACCACCGCCGCTTCCATCATATCCCTGTGCATTGGGGTCGCCGGTTGGTTTGCCCTGATCGCCCGGCTTACCGGTTATCCCCTGGTTTCCACCCTGTGCATTGTTTCCTTTTTTACTTGGGAACATAGCCCTTTGATCTACAACAGGCTGTGGTTCGGGAGTAGGTTGAGGCTTGGGAGTTGGCTTTACTTCTGGCTTTACTTCGGGATTAGGCTTTTCTTTTATTACCGGTTTAATAGCTGGTACTTCTTCAGTATTTTCAGTTACCAGATCCTCTGCGCTTTGTTGTGGTGTTGATGGCGCAGGAGCTGCAGCCTGAGGAGCTGGTGCCGGAGGCTGTATGTCGCCCATGCCATCGTCAGAATAGCCCAGATTTACCTCAACTCCAGCCTCTTCAGGCAATGGCAGAGGGGTTCTCAAAGCCAGAAACAGCAGGGCAATAATCAGCAAGCCGTGAAAAATCACAGTGCCTAATATCCCTTTCAGTTTATCATTATCCGATTGCATGGTGTTTCAGTTTTGTGAATAGATGCAAAAATCCTGCCGTAACTTTATTTCGCAGGTTTTGTAGCCAGAATAACCTTGTGTTTAGTTCCGGTAAGGTCATTTACCTGATTTACTGCATCAATCAAAGTTACCACATATTGAACAGGCACGGTTTGATCGGCACGCAGAACTACTGATGCATCAACTTGCCCTTGCAGACTGTTGCCCAGGGTTTCAACCAGAAATTCAGGGCTGACCGGGTTTTCTTCAACAAAGTAATTGTACCCTGCATCAATATATACTGTGAGCGATTGTTTGGCCATGGTTTTGCTGGTGCTTGAAGGCAACAGTAGTTTTATGGCATTGGGGCTCACCAATGTGGAAGTAAGCATAAAGAAGATAAGCAGAAGAAACACCAGATCGGACATGGAAGCTGTACTGAACTGTGTG
Organism: Lentimicrobium sp.; assembly: GCA_024709105.1. Lineage (GTDB taxonomy): Bacteria > Bacteroidota > Bacteroidia > Bacteroidales > Lentimicrobiaceae > Lentimicrobium. Next base: position 1,366 of record JANJXJ010000127.1, read on the forward strand.
TTTATTTTATTTCTTGACTTAAGAGCCATGTTTACAGATTTTTAAGTTTTCTTTAGGATGCTGGCTCATGAAGCAAGTCCATGAATTCAGTAGCGCGTGCCTCAAGAATAAATACTACCTTTTCTACTCTTGCCACTAATATGTTGTAACAGATGTAGCCAATAATACCAACAATCAGTCCGGCTACGGTAGTAATCATGGCCTGGTAAATTCCGCCTGAAAGTAATGCTATGTCAATATTGTTGCCTGCCATTGACATATCATAAAAAGCCCTTACCATTCCGATAACTGTACCAAGAAACCCAAGCATTGGAGCCGCTCCCGATATGGTAGCCAGTGCTGCAATGTTTTTTTCGAGTTTTGATACTTCGAGTTTGCCTACATTTTCAATGGCTGCATTAATGTCGCCCAGAGGTTTGCCAATGCGATTGATTCCTTTTTCAATCATCCTGGCTATAGGTGAGCGGTTGTTTTTACATAGCGACAATGCCGAATCAATTCTGCCATTATGAATGAAGTCACGTATATTGTTCATAAAGTTATGTTCCTCGCGAGCAGCCCGGTTGATAACTATGTAACGCTCAACGAAAATGTAAATGGCTATCACCGACATAATGGCCATGGGTACCATTATCCATCCTCCTTTAAGAGATAACTCCCAGATAGAAAGTTTTATTTCGCCAGCTCCCTGGGTTTGCAATGCAGCCTGATTCAGAGTATCTGCCAGCATTCCGGCAGGTTGTGTGATTTGTAACAGGATTCCCGACATCATTTTTTGTTTAAATTTTGGGGTAAAGTTAATACAAAACATGCGACCTGTTTGCAATAAGTGCATCCATGTATCAACAGTCAATTGTTAATACTTAACTTAAATTCTGCATTTTTATTATTCAGACTTTCCTGTCCTTTGGGTGGTATAATTAATTTTAAGTTAATCTAAATCACTTTTATCCTCAAATAAATTCCTGCCTGGCAGCTTTTTGGCCACAATAATTTCATTTGTTATGTTCATTGAGTGAAATTTAATTATCCTGAGGCTAAAAAAAAGAGAGGGCTGATGCACCTCTCTTTCAAAATCAAACAATTCTAAAATCAGAACAAAAAGTCCATGGCAAGTTTTAATAGCAGCGATACAACTATCAGGACGCCAAGGATAATTAAAAAGGGTTTGAAACCGGACATGCCGGCTTTTTCTGTATTTTCTGACATTGCAGTAATTTTTTAAGATAAAAAAAAGAGGTTTGTTTAAAAAAAAGTTAATCTCCTCAATTCTATATTCTTAGAATGCTGTTTATGTCAAGAACTTCTATGCCATGTACATCATAATAAAACGGATAAACCAGGCAATAAAATCGCTTGAAAATATGTAAATGCTGATTTACAGATGTTGATAATCCACCTGAAATCTTATCGCGTAAGATATCTACATAATTCGTTACAGAAGTAGTAGTTTTTTCAGTGGTAAATGACTGAAGAACAATAGATTCAAGTTCAAAAGCGGCTTTGTTGCCATCAATGGAGTTGCCGGGCAAAACAGGCGGATTGGCTCTTGCTGAAAGACTCAGTAGTGCATATAAAACCAGGAAATGAATCAGTGTGCCCGGGCGGAACATGTTTTGAATGGTTTAATTGCAAAATTAATGCTTTTTTAATTAAAAAGATATGGGGGAAAGAAATCATATGACTTCTTTAATGCTCAGATAATCAATGTTATATGAATAAGATTTCAGTACCTGTTATTGCGTTATCTCAAAATTTACATATGAAACCGAATGTTTCTATCAATTGTCAGCAGATTCTCTCAAAAATAAATATCAACGCTGCACAAGTTTTTAAGGTTAAATTTGTCTAACAAAAACAACAGAAAAATATTTCCTGTATCTGATGACAGATGCCGAACTGATTTATGCTCTTCAAAACCAGGATACTCATTCCTGGAAAATTGTTGTTGAAAGACATCAGGTTCAGGTATATAATGTTTGTTACAGTTTTTTGCAAAATGCCCATGATGCGGAGGATCTTACGCAAGAAATTTTTATTGAGGTATTTAGAAATGCTGAAAAGTTCAGGGGCGATTCAAAATTGAGTACCTGGCTTCACCGGATTGCTGTAAACAGGTCGCTTAACTTCTTGCGAAACAATAAAAAGCGCAGATTCTGGACAGAAATATCAAATCTCCTTACCGGAGACGGGACCTCAGAAGTTGTGACTGATCACCGAATGGATTCTCTTGAAATTAAAGAAAGTACAAATCAGCTTTATCAAGCAATTTCATCGCTTCCCGAAAAACAAAGAATTGCTTTTACCTTAAATAAACTTGAAGAACTTCCGTATGCAGAAGTTGCTGAAATTATGGAAGTTACCTTAGCCTCGGTGGAATCTTTGATTCACAGGGCAAAACTCAGTTTGCAAAAAAAACTTTCAAACTACAGGAATAATACTTTTTAAAACACAAGTTTTTAAAAATATTGGTGTCAAACTAAAAAAATGAAAACATGAACTGCCGTGAAACAGAAATAAAAATGCTGGAAATTCTCCCTTTTAAAAAGGGCGATAAACTTCCTCCTGATTTTTCTGCACATCTGGCGGAATGTGATCAATGTAGCCGCTTCTGGATGAATCTGAATAAAGATTTAGCTCAGATGAATGCCGGCAGGATCAAAAATGCTGATCCCAAAAGGTTTGAACAGATCATGGAAAAGTATTCGGATGCTAAAATCACAACTATAAAATCACAATCCGGAACCTTGATCAGGTTTGCCAGGCCTTTGCTTGTAGCGGCTGCTTCTGTTGCAATTGGAATATGGGTAGGTGGCAGGTTGTTGAACTTAATTCCTTCCACTGTTACAGGTAATTCAAATGAGATTACAATCTCTGAACAATATGCTCAGGATATTTATCTCAACGATGAAACTTTCGAAACGCTTGAAAGCTACCTTTCAGGGAAATAAAATCACTCAAAAATGTCAAACACAAATAGAAACCGTTTACTGCTGATTGTTTTTGTGGTATTAACTCTCGTTAATCTCGGAGCTGTAGCAACTGTTCTGTTTAAGATTGATAAGAAACATCCTGAGCCTGATTTCAGGGAAATGGATTCAACCGGTACAAGATGGAAAGGAGGCCCGGCCCGGCTCATTGAAGAATTACAGTTCAGTGAAGTACAAGCTGAAGCGCTCAGGAACTCAAAAGATAGCCTTATGGTCGTTATCAGGCCATTGATGGAAATGAATCGTTCTTTGAATCAGAAGATTGTTGATGAACTCCTGAAAGATAATTCTGATACAGCACTTATCAGAAGTTATTGTATTCGGGTTGGAGCAAATCATGCTGCTATGCGATTTCAAACATCTCTGCACCTGACTGATATTAAAAGAATATCCACTCCTGAGCAGCATGTGAAACTGGAATCTTTTTTCAGGGAAATGGTAATGAGGGATGAAGGAGGAAGGAATATCGGGCGTATGCACCGGCACAGGAAAGGTCAGAATCGTGAATAATTACAACTCTTAATTTTTTTATTATGGAAAACAAAAGCTTGAAAATGTCAACAGGCCTGGCTGCCACCATACTGTTGGTTTTGCTGCCGGCAGTTATGCTGATGGCTCAACCTTATGGCCGCGGAAATGGAAATGGAAATGGTCCCGGTTATGGCTGGTCGGCCGATCAGAATGGTCCGGAGTGCCGCATTCCAGGCCTCAGCGATGAGCAAAAAGCGGAAATTGAAAAACTGAGAACTGCCCACATCCGCAAGGCAAACCTTATAAGGGCTGAGATTGGAGAAAAGGAAGCCCGGTTAAATACTTTAAGACTTGCTGAGAAGGAAGATGTTAAAGCTATAGACAAGACCATTGACGAGATTTCAAAACTCAGAGGGGACCTCATGAAAGAAAGAGAATCACACAAACGTGAAGTTCGCGCTCTACTGAACGAGGATCAAAAAGCATGGTTCGATGCCAGACCGGGAAGAGGCAAAGGCGATGGCTACGGCAAAGGAAATGGCCGTGGAAATCGTGCCGGATATGGAGGAGGAAGAGGTTACCGGAATTGCCCGCGTAATTAAATCATTTCTGGTAACTGAACTTTAAAAAGAGGTGCGCTGCGCCTCTTTTTGCGTTTTGTAATCATCCTGCAGAATTTCAGCTGAAACGTGTTTTTGCATACAATTAATATACAACACTTCAGCAATAAAGAAGCATGCAATTATTTCTTCCGAACCGAGAATGCATCTTTACCGTTTTCAACTCCCACATGCATGGCTTCCTGGTTTTGCATGATGGCGCCTCCAAAGGTATTATGGTCATACACTATAGGTGTGTCAAACCAACTATCAATATGCATATTTATTTCCAGAGTATTGGTTTGGCCGGAAGTGATTGAAAAGCTGTCTCCGGAAGGCCTTACAGTAAAGTTGTTGTGTATAAAGCCAATAATATCTGGCACTTGTCCGCTGTTGTCCTTGTAAATCTGTCCGATTCCCAGATGAAAGTTAAAAGGCCTTCGCACCTGGTTTAAATCTTTCCACCAACCATTAAGCATAAGATAATGATAACCTCCGCCTAGTACTTCGGGCCATGCCATATTAACTTCAGGCGGATTCACAAACATAAATGACTGGTTCTTTTCTTCTGATATACCGAATGTAAACGTGATGCTGTCATACACCCCTTGCGGAACATTTTTTCCTGCCAGCCATTCCAGCGTTGAAGGAATGTTGGTGTCAATGTAGTGTATGTCGTCCCAGGTAGCTGGTTCGATAATCTGCCCATCACTTTTATGCAGCTTCAAATCTGAAACGAAATACATGATTTCAGTAACCTCATATTGATTGCCTGCAGCATTGGTGTAGATCATTTCATCGAATTCTGCATTTATGTTATTTACAGTATGTACGAAATTGATTCGAAATTCATTTTCCGGTTGGGGTTTGTCCTTTTCGGTGCATGAGCCCAGAAATAATGCAAGGTTTATACTTACGATGAGATATTTGAGTTTGCCGGAAGTCATAGGATTGGTTTTGTTTTAGATTGCATTGCAGTTGAAACAAAGATAGGCAATCAACTGTTATGAAATCCCGCTGAAATGTTGACTGATATTTTCATTTTCGGTTGATGCTGAAAAATACATTTACGAAGAAGGTTCTCCCCGGTTCGTATAATCTTTCAGACTGGCCAATTATTTTTCGGTTAAGATGATCGTAATAGGCCTTGTCAAACAGGTTATTTATTCCGGCCTGAATGGTTAAAACCCTTACAGGAGCGTAGATTAATGAAATATCAGCCAGAATGTATCCCGGCGTTTTCTCTTCGGCTGCTGCATCAGAAATCTGATTTTGCGACGACACCATCCTTACGCCAAGATTCGATTTGATTTTTGGCTTGCGAAATTCATAATTCAGGTTGATTTCGGTTTCAAATGCCGGCATTTCGGGCAAAGGATCGTTGGTTAAATTCTCAATTCCTGCAATTCCGCCGTTTTCGATAATGATTTTTTCAACGCTGTGAAACCAGGCATATGTATAACCTGAAGCTATGGAGATTTGTGCATTTTTAACTGGTTCCCATGCAAAAGATGCTTCAAAACCTATGAATTCTGCTTTCTCAAGATTGTTGAATTGTTTAACGCCTGGTGCCCCCTGGCTTACAGGCCTGGCAACCGACGGGGGTAAAAGTGTTCCGGCTATGAAGTTAGAAATGACTGACCTGAAAATATTTGCATGGAACTTCATTTTATCGGGACTGTATTCGAAAATGAGGTCGGTTTGGATGTTGGTTTCAGGTTTGAGCTCCGGATTTCCGAGATAGTCATATCTGTCGTACCCGGTTGCCAGGAATTTGAGATATCTTTCCTGCATGTCGGCAGGTCGCTGACTTCTGGCAATACCTGCAATTAATCTGCTGTTTTGTCCGGTTGGTATCGAAGCATTCACAGCACCGCTGAACAAAAGATGACTCCCGGGTTTGCTATCAAACCACACTTTTTCTGATGTTGCTATTGTAAGAGTATCTCCTGAAGAATAAAGATTAAAATCAACCCGTGCACTTGCTGAAATATTAATTTTCTGAAGATCAAAACTGGTAGTTGTAAATAACCCCATATTGTTGATGCGGGCATCTTTCCATAGATTAAACCGCTTAACCGAAGTGAACTCCTGGCCTTCCATGTTCATAATCATTTTCATTTCACGTGTGCCGTCCTTGCCGGTACTCCTGAAGTCCAGGCCATGTTTTAGTTCTGTTTTACCTTTCAGATAATGAATGCCGATTCTTCCACCGGTACTGCTTGTGCTGGCCGAAGCTTCGGCTTGCATTATTCCTGCTAAAGGTGGTACAACCTGTGAATACTGAGGTCTGAATTTGTTGCCCATCAGGTGGTAAACTCTGCTGTGCCAGACAGATGCTGAAACTTGCGGACGGGAATCAATTTTGCGTGTTGGTTGAAGATATGCGGAAAAAATATGAGTGTTGTCGGTTAGTTCATCCATAGCAAGGGCAGGGAATAAAACATCACTCCCGAAGGCGCCTTTGTAAGAAAACCCTGCAATGCCCATCTTGCCTGCTTTGATTCCTGCATCTACCGCAATGTCTTTCTTGTGATATTCTGAATTCCACTCCCTGCCATTACCATCGGTGTAGTTTCCGTAGCTTTTAAACCCACCTGAAGCTTTAAAAAAGTAATCTTCTCCCGACTGAGATAATGCCAGATGTTGTTTTATGCCGTTGCGGTTTACATCGTAACCCGATATTGAATTTAGTGTGAATCCTTTACTGAAGTATGTTTCGTCTGGCCTGGTTACCAATCGTATGCTTGCTGATGGAACAGGTCCAAATTCTAGCAGGTAGGGTCCTTTTATTATTTGAATTTGCCTGATAAGTTCAGGCTCAATATGCGACAAAACCGGGTCCATGCGATTGGGGCAACCTCCTTCGATATGGATTCCGTCATCCAGAAAAACACTGATCTGTGAGTATCGAAATCCCCTCACAACCGGGTCTATGGCATAACCTCCTCGTCTAATTCCGCTAACATTTGATTCTTTTCTTAGTATTTCACCCAAATCTCCTGAGGTTTGCTGACTTATTCTGGTTTGTGATATGTTTGCAGCCGGCATATTGCGTATCATTGAATTGCCTGTAACCTCAATCCCCGGAAGGTAGATGGTTGAATCCTTCTGTTGAGCTGTTACTTCCATACTCAGGATAACACACGCTGATACAAATACTAAGCTGATTATTCTGAAATGATACCTTAAGAAACGGGCGGTTGTCATTTTAAAAAGTTTAGGACTAAGCGCACAACATTTATACCATTGAATTCAATGACTACAGCATTTTTCGGGGTTTGAATCAAGTTTATTCTCCAGAAATAGCTTTACTGCTGTTTCTGGATTGGTTTCACTGGTGATATAAATACTTTTTCCGGCCTGAGTAAGGTCGGAAAAAAGGCGTTGACCCATTCCTCCTGCAATCACAATTTCGCAATCGGCCAGTGCATTTAATATGCCAATATGCGAATGTCCCTGATGTGAAGGGTCGTGATCGTGATTGTGCTCATGGTGCAACCCTTGAGCATGACCTGTAAAATCGTTGTTCCGATATTCTTTGCCTGATATGGTTTGATTATCAATGGTGTAGATTATAAAACCACGGCTTCTGCCAAAGTGCATGGAGAGGCTGTTGCCATCCATGCTGGGAATTGCAATTTTCATGATGTACTTTTTTGTGCAAAATTACATAATTATGAACAAATGTTCATAATAATTTTATTTTTTAATCAAATCCCTAAACTCATTCACTAGTTCTTCTTTTTCTTCAGCAGAATATAATGAACTGGATTTCAGATTTTGGGTAAACACTTGATGGTATTCTACTGAAGGAAACCCCGACTCTGCATGTGCATACATAATATATAGGTATGCCTCTGAGAAGTTTGGATAATGTTTCAGCAATATTTTCCAGGCATCAATTGCTTCAGAGTATCTTTTTTCATTGGCAAAATTCCAGCCTTTACCATTTAAAATGCCAAGAGAAAAGGCTATGTCAATTCCGTAATGGTTTATTATGCTGTCATTCAGGCTGCTGAGCATTGAAAGATTATCCATTGAGTTGTCAAGGTAAATATTCTGCATTCTGCTCCAGTATTCAAAAATTTCATACAGAGCTGATGTCGCTGTTAATCCGGGAGTTACATTATGATCAGCTTCGGGGAAAAGAGTTCCTTTAATGTTGTACTTATTATTGGTAATTTTTTGCTTTTCGAACCGGTTATCAAATCTGGTACATTCTTCAGGATAGTCATTTCCAATTCCATATCTGTAATACCTTGTGCCACTGATATTTATTTCTTTAATTTCTTCAAAAAGCGGAAGTAAATCATAGTTCTTTTGGCTGAAAACCGGACTGGATGCAATAACTGCCTGAATATCATTAGGAAACTTCAAAAACATTGCAGTTGTATAAAAGCCATAGCGGGAATGGCCGGCCAATAGACTGAAATCAGACGTTTTGAGCGATGATTTTGCCAAAGGAATGAGTTCCTTCAACACAAACAGTTCATTTTTATGTCCAAACGCAGATGAATCGCTTTCAATGTATTGCGTTTCAAAATATCTGTGTTCCATTTCTGAACCTACACCAATGATAACACATGCCGGCATTTGTTCGTTACTGGTCAGGTAATCAATGCTTCTTATCAAGTATTGATAGCTGCGGGTGTTTTGCTTGTCGAAAATAATGATAAGCGGATAGGATTGATTTAAACCTTCCTGAAAATCAAAAGGTACAGTTACTGAAATATGTCTGCTGTATCCCAGATGGGTGGAATACAGGAGACTATCAGAATGATGTTTATATCTTTCTAATTCAATGGTTTGCGAATAACTATTGAAGAAAATCGCTGAAAAGAGAATTAGCAGAAGGAATCTGGAGCACATAAAGGTTATGGATTTGTATTAAAATCCTTAACGCCCGAAATGCAGTATTGTTTCCTGTTTTGGCAGGAAGTAGATTCGAAGTCAGGAATATTTTACTTCATAAAACCTATTTGCCGGCTGATTAGTGTGTCAGTGCTGGTAATAAATTCGGCAACATCACTTAAGGTTAACGATTTTATCATCAACTCTGTTCTGTCTGTTTTGGGCACCTGACTCATCCTGAGGTTTTGATTTCTGATGGCTTTTTCAATGACTTTTCTTACAAACCGGCCATTACCAAAATACTGATTCCGGTTGTTGGCATGAAACCTGAAATAACTCTGCAGATGAGTGTAAACGTCTGCATCAGTGGTCATTCCGGCTTTTTGTATCTGAATTTTTGCAATTTCCAACAATTCATCTGCAGTATAATCATTGAAAATCAAATGATTGTCGAATCTTGACCTTAAGCCAGGGTTTGAATCCAGAAAAATGCCCATTTCTTTGGGATAGCCGGCTACAATCAATGAAAATTCGCCTCTGCGGTCTTCCATCTGTTTGATCAATACCTCAACAGCTTCTTTGCCGAAATCGTTATTTCCACCGGTCATCAATGAATAAGCCTCGTCAATAAACAGTACACCGCCAATTGCAGCTTCGATCTTCGAAAGAGTTTTTGGCGCTGTTTCACCAACCACTGCCCCGACAAGGTCTTCGCGGCTGCATTCTACAAGATGCCCTCTTTCAAGTATGCCCAGGGCCTTGTAAATTTGTGCAATGATGCGGGCAACCGTTGTTTTTCCGGTTCCGGGGTTGCCTGTAAAAATGTTGTTGAGAGAAAAGGCACTTACAATATCTTTTCCGGTTTCGGCATAATACTTTGCCAGTTTCGATAACTCAGTTATTTCTGTTTTAATGTTATCAAGCCCGGTCATATCTTTGAGTTCTGATAAAGCTTTTTCAAGCAAGGCTTCATCAGTATTCATTTGTACTTGTTTTCTTCTGGTCTTTTTTACCAAAGTTTCCATGTCGCAAAGCTGAATTGTACATAAATCTTCACGGGTGAATTTTGCTGCGCCAGAATTGATTACCCTGATGCCCAGGTTGAGTTGTGCTTCTTCGAGCATTGATTTTACAATTCGGGCATTGCCAAAACTCCTGCTGCGTTTTCTGTATTGGTCTTCAAGGTATTTGAACATGGCTGCTGATACTTCTTCAGAAAAGACCAGCTGTTTTTTTTGTGCTTCCCTGATGGCAATCTCCATTAATTCAACCGGGGTGTAATCTGGAAATTCATAGATATACCGGAAACGGGATCGCAAACCGGGGTTAAAGTCAAGAAAACCTTCCATCTCTTTGGGGTAACCGCAGACTATAATTGCAATATCTCCCGGTCCATCAGACATTTCGCTCAGAATAGTTTCAATTACTTCGCGCCCGTAATCTTTGTTGTCATCTGCTTTTACCACCAACGAATATGCTTCGTCAATCAACAGAATTCCGCCACGGGCCTTTTCAATAACTTCTTTGGTAATGGGAGCTGTTTCTCCGATGTACCTGCCTACAAGTGTTGCCCTGCTTGCTTCGTAAACGGTGTCTTTTGTTAGTAATCCCAGGTTCTTGTATATTTTTCCCAGCATTTTGGCAATGGTGGTTTTTCCTGTTCCGGGATTTCCGCTGAAGACCGCGTGAAGATTTATTGATTTCATGGGCTCTATGCCCATTTCATCGCGCAATTGCATGTATTTAATGTAACCGGCATAATCATGCAGACGCTTTTTTATGTTTTCCAGTCCAACCAGGCTGTCAATTTCACCAAAGATCTCTGCTTCTGAAAGCATGCCGCTTAAAAGAGCTGGTGAGCTTGAATTGTTATTGCCGAAAACAATTGCGAAATCGGCCTTGCCCCTGTCAACCTGATCGGCAACTTTAAAACGGGCAACAGCCATAATTTCGCCCATAAAAACTATTTCAACGGTATAACTGCCCTCTTCCCAGCTAACATTGACCGGGTCACCACACCCGGCCTCAACGAAAAACTCGTGGTTGGGAGGGTTTGGGTTAACTTCTGTTTGTTTAACAACATGATGAACCAACTCGTGAAGATCATTATAGTAATTGAAGAAAAATTCTCCTTTCCAGATACTCTCAGGTTTTTTATTTTTTATTTCGAGCTCTGTCCATATGAACCTTGTGGCAATTTTCTGATATTGTTTATAATAGGAGCGTTCGTATCTTTTAGACTCTGGCTCAGATGTGTCTTCAAAAAGTTTGATTCCAAAAATATCAAAATATGGGTTTTCGTTGTTTTCCGGCTTTCCGGAACTGACTACCGAAAATTCAATTCTCCCAATCTTTTCATTATCAATCCAGGCTTCAATGGAGTAACTGCCAGCCTCCCAGCTTTTGAAGTCCAGATCAGAAAAGTTGCAGTTTATTACCAGCAGATTTTCGTCGGCGGAGGCTTCCAGATCAAAGTTTACGGTGTCAATCAGTTCATTGTCCTGGCCAGCCTGATGCTTCCAGATGTAAAATTCAGCCAGGTCGCTCCAGTATTCTTCATCAAACTTTTTATTATACAATACAAGCTCTGCTGACAAAACATCTGTTTCCGAAATATCAAAAATGCTGCGTTTTCTGCGTTCCGGAGCCAGAGTTTTCTGAGATGAGCTGAATAATTGAAAGTCCTTTAATTTGTAGTATTCCTGACTCATGTGGAGGTTATGTGTTACTTCGCTGAGTGAAATTCAGGCGAATAGTGGTTCAACAATTCTATTTCCTGAAGTAATATTTTGACTTCTGAACTCCAAAATTACAAATGTTTGCAGGTTTTCCTCTATAAAGTTCATGTTTTAACAAGTTTTTCAGGGAATTATTCTCTTTATCAGAGGCTTAAGTTCATGCGGTTCACATTATTTAAGCAT
>JANJXJ010000141.1 GCA_024709105.1 Lentimicrobium sp.
ATCACCGTGCATACAAAATTCAATGCCTGTTTACTCTTCATGGAATTATTCCTGGAGCTCTCTGATTTATAATCAGGCAGATCTTGGCAGTTCCAAAACCATAACTAGCATTGGCCTGCATTGTACAAATGGCCCTAAAACTGTTCCTAACCAGAAGGTTTATATGAAACTTAGCTCAGCAGCTATCTTTTCTAATGCTGGTTATGAAGATCCGGCTAATAATGGTTACACCTTGGTATATGAAGGTTCGCTCACTTTTCAAACTGGATGGAACGAGATTGTTCTGGCAGCGCCATTTGCTTACGATGGTGTGCAAAACCTTATAATTCACTGGGAAAACAGGTGGGGAAATACCTACGGGCCCATGTTTAATGCCACATCATCTGCAATTAACAATAATAAAAACTGTGGCAGTGATATTGGTTTTCCAGGGACTGGAAGTACAGGTTATCTGAACCCATATCCCAGTGCATTGACCAACATGCGTTTTTATTATCCCTCTGATTTGCCTGCTACACCTCAGAATCCCTATCCCGCTGACAATGCAACAGTTATTCCTGTGGATACATATTTAAGCTGGACACTTGGAGCGAATACTGAAACTTACGATCTGTATTTTGGCACAAATCCAGATGCACTTAATCTTATAGCAGCTGATGTGCCTGCAGTTTCAGGCGTAAATACCTATAACTTCAACGATTTTCTTGCAGATTCAACCTGGCATTACTGGAGGGTAGCTGCCAAAAACAGCACAACTCAGGAATTATCACCGGTCTGGGACTTTAAAACGGAAGTAGTTATTGATGAATTCCCTTATAATCAGGGTTTTGAAGATTCAACCGTTTTCCACACATGGCCAGTGCAAAGTGCCTGGGTTACTATACCTGAGTTTTCGTGGTACGAAAGTGAAGTCAATCCGCATTCGGGTAGTTTATGCGCCAAAGCTTTTAAGCTGGGAAGCAGTCCGGTTTCAATATTGCGGTCTCCGAGAATTTTTCTTCCCGAAAATCACAGGATTACTTTTAACTGGGCCAATACCGATGCCCGGGTTGCAGGTCATGATACCACGTTTTTTGAAGTTTCTTCCAACGGAGGTAACAGTTGGCAAACGCTAGCATTTTTGTCTCCTGATGCACCTTCAACTTACGTTGAACAGTCCGTTGACCTCTCTGATTTTTCAGGAACCAACTTCTTCTTCAGGTATCGCTATGTTACAGATCAAACATTAAATGCAGCATCAGTTTATCTTGATGATATTACGATTGAGGAAATTTCAAATGTTCCTGAGATTGAGTTAAGTACAGCCGTAGTTCCTTTCAGGGAGTTATATTCGGGCGGTCAGACCTATGAGAATGTAACAATTACAAACCCGGGTTCTGTTGACCTGGTGATTACCTCAACCCAGTCAGCTGTGCCTTTCAGCTGTAGCTACAGCGGAACGATTCCTGCAGGAACTTCTGTTGAAGTGCCGGTATATTTTATAGCCAATACCCCGGGTAGTTTTTCAGGCAATATTACCTTTGTTATCGAAGGAGATTTCTCAGGCAATAATCAGCTTAGTGTTAGTGGTCTGGTGCTGGAGCCTGGCGATGAATTGTTTGAAGCTTTTGATGCTTCGGTTCAGATTCCGGAACACTGGAATAAAATCATAAGTCCTACCGATCCCAACAAAGATGTTGTAATCATCACATCATCATTTGACCCTCATTCAGTGCCCAATGTGGCCCGCATGTTGAATGCCAATGATATAGAATCACCATTGCTCTTTATTATGCCCGGACTTACCGGTTTTGATTCACGAGAGTTGAGCTTTTGGGCTAAAAAAGGAGGCGATTTCTATGATCTTGATGTTGTTGTGGGATTAATGGATGATCCTTACCATGCCGAAAGTTTTGTTCCGGTTCAAACCATGCAGCTTACTCCTGAGCATACCGAATTTACTGTTGTGTTTCCGGCATCAAATAATAAGCCCTACATAGCATTTAAACATGGTGATAATGTGGCCTGGGCTAGCCTTTGGATTGACGATGTAGAATGGACAAACCCAACTGCAGGCACACCACCCAATCCGGCTAATGTTTTGTATCCGGCCAATAGTGCTCAAAATGTTGATCTTATGCTGCCGGCCGATTATTTAATCTGGGCCAATGGTGGGGGAGCTCCGGTTGGTTACAGACTGAGCCTCGGAACTGACAATCCGCCAACCAATATGCTGAATCAGGCAGATTTGGGAGATACCCTGATTTATAGTATAGTTAATGACCTGGATTTCAACACCGTTTATTACTGGCAAATTGTGCCTTACAACGAATTCGGCAATGCTGTTAATTGTCCGGTATGGTCATTTACTACCATGAACGATCCTTTGGTTAACAACTTCCCGTTCTCGGAAAACTTTGATGCATTAATCGCCGGATCGGCCTTTTATTACCCTCCATTCCTTAACGGTAATGTTTATCCTATTGGCTGGACAGACGTAAGTGTTGAAAGTCAGAATATGTCGTGGACCATGATTGCCAATAGCTCTGGTAATCCAAACATAGCACATTCAGCACCCAATGCCATGCATATGGGCTGGAGTTTCCTTACACCCATGGATGAATGGCTGATTACTCCGCCAATGCAACTGAAATCTGATAAAATTTATGGAATTAGTTTCGTTTACAAAACTGCAAGCGTTGGCCTGGCAACATCAGAAAAACTTGAATTGCTGGTAGGCAGCTCCAATGAACCTTCAGCTTTTACTCAGCAGCTTTTTAATGATTCTAATGTTACCTCGCTTGATTATGTTGATGTTAAAGTGAATTATACTCCGGCTTCTGACGGTATATATTATTTCGCTTTTCATGGTTACAGCGATCCGTTGCAGTTTTTGCTGTTTGTTGATGATGTTAATATTACAGAACAAACCATTATAAATACGGAACTAAATTCATTTGCCGATATACAGGTTTACCCGAATCCGGCAAGTGATTTTGTAAATATCGTGCTTCCCGGTAATATCAGGGAAGGGGAAATTCGTGTAATGGATATGACCGGAAGGTTGTTGTTAACAGATCAGATTAATGTCTCCGGGCATCGCATGAGCACAAGATCATTGAAAAAAGGAATATATCTTCTTCAAGTCAACTCAGGTGCAGATTCCTGGAATACACGGATAGTAGTTGAGTAGTTGTTTTAAATTGAGGGTGTGTAAAAACGGGGCAGCATTTTGCTGCCCCGTTTGCTTAAAAGAAATTTTGATTCTGAAAACAATACAAATCAGGCAAGAATCTGTTTCGCATGATTTTTGGTGTCAACTTTTTCAATAACTTCCAAAATTACACCTTCTTCGCTGATAACAAAGGTTGTACGTATTACACCATCGTATTCCTTGCCCATAAACTTCTTTCTTCCCCAAACCCCGTAATCATTCAGAATCTTTTTTTCTGTGTCAGCTATAAGCGGAAAAGGCAGGGAATATTTCTCCGTAAACTTTAAATGCGATTTCTCGCTGTCAGGGCTTACGCCAACGATTTTGTAACCGGCAGCTATTAATGCATCATAGTTGTCGCGCAGGCTGCAGGCTTCTGCAGTGCACCCGGGGGTGTCATCTTTAGGATAAAAATATAACACCACTTTATTTCCTTTGAGCGATTCAAGGTTTATTTCATTGCCGTTTTGATCTTTACCGGCAAAATTCGGAGCTTTATCTCCTGCTTTCAGTGAAGCCATAATTCTTTTTGTTTAAATTTCGTTTATTGTTCCTTAAACAAATGCTTTGGCTTATGGTTCAAACTCTGATTGAAATAAGGTAATTGAGAGTACTCCAATATCTGCATTAAATTTTCAGTGAATAAGATTCCTTTAAACTGTTGTTGATAAATATTTTGTGTTCATAAAAAATGTAATCAAACAATTTAGTAATTTTGGTATTCCAGTATAAAAATTGACAACAATTGAAAATCAAAGCAATATGAGTAAAGATCAAAAAGAAACCAATCTTGAAAAATTAAAAGCCCTTCAACTCACCCTCGATAAGATTGAAAAGTCATATGGCAAGGGTACCATCATGAAACTCGGTGCAACCGAGATTGAAGAAATGCCAAGCATCTCAACCGGTTCAATTGCATTGGATGCCGCACTCGGTGTAAATGGATTGCCCAAAGGCCGCGTTGTAGAAATATATGGTCCTGAGTCATCAGGTAAAACAACGCTGGCTCTCCATGCTGTGGCTGAATCGCAGAAACAGGGCGGAATTGCTGCCTTTATTGATGCCGAGCATGCTTTCGACAGATTTTATGCGCAGAAGCTGGGCGTTAATATTGATGAGTTGTTGGTTTCACAGCCTGATAATGGTGAACAGGCACTTGAAATTGCCGAAAACCTCATCAGGTCGGGCGCAATTGATATCATTGTAATCGACTCTGTGGCAGCGCTTACTCCCCGCAGCGAAATTGAAGGAGAAATGGGAGACTCCAAGGTTGGTTTACAAGCCAGGCTTATGTCGCAGGCTCTTCGTAAACTCACCTCTACCATAAGCAAAACAGGATGCTGCTGTATTTTTATCAATCAGCTTCGTGAAAAAATTGGTGTTATGTTCGGAAACCCCGAAACAACTACCGGCGGTAATGCATTGAAATTTTACGCTTCGGTCCGACTGGATATCCGCAGGGTTAGCCAGATCAAAGACAATGAAAATGCCATTGGAAACCATGTAAGGGTGAAAGTGGTTAAAAATAAAGTAGCTCCGCCTTTCAGGCAGGCTGAATTTGATATCATTTATGGTGAAGGTATTTCGAAAACCGGCGAGATTGTTGATCTTGGTGTGGATTACAACATCATTAAGAAAAGCGGCTCCTGGTTCAGTTATGGGGAAACCAAGCTTGGTCAGGGCCGGGATGCAGTAAAAAAATTACTTATTGACAACCCCGAACTTGCTGATGAACTCGAAAAACTGGTTCGTGAGGCACTTGCCAAAACAGTATAAATTAATTCAGTAAAACTATACTTCAGCCTGTGCCATTGTGGCATGGGCTGATTTTATTAACTTTGTACCGGATTAACAAAGACTTAACTCAAATTATGCCTGCCTTATCTTTCAGAAGTGCTTTGCTTTCTGCAGTTTTGATTTCTGCAGCTGCTTTTTTCTCATCCTGTGTAAATGAAAAAATTTCACCTGATAAACAGAAAAATCAAACTGATACTGTCGTCAGTGAACTGGAATTACTTAACAGGAAAGTAGCTGAATCAAAAGGAGTTGCAGCGCCTTTGCTTGAAAGGGCTGTATATTTCGCTAAAAATAACCGCTATAATGAAGCACTTCAGGATATCAATAGTGCACTTGATCTGGATGATAAAAATCCTGATGTTTATGCTGCTCTTTCTGATGTGTATATGTACGAAGGTAAAATGCAGCGATCACTTGATGCTGTAAAAAAAGCGATTGAACTTGCACCCGGCAGAGCCGACCTTGAAGTTAAAAGAGCCCGTATTTTTCTCACCATGAGCGATTACAAACAAACGTTTGATGCACTCAGGGAAGCTCTTCGCAAAAATCCTGATAATGCAGAAGCTTTTTTTATAAGTGGTCTGGCTAATGAAGAGATGGGTGATACAGCCAAAGCTATTGAAAGTTATCAGAAAGCAGTCCTGAAACAGCAAAATCACTATGAATCGCTGAAACAACTGGGCATTCTGTTTGCTGAAAAAAAAGACAGAATGGCCATTGATTATCTGAGAAATGCTTCATCTATAAAGCCAAAAAATCCTGAGCCATTATATATTTTGGGAATGTACTATCAGGAAACTAATGAAGCAGACAAAGCTCTTGCGGTTTATGAGGAAATTTTGCTGATTGATTCAACTTTTACACTTGCAAATTATAATAAGGGGTATGTTTATCTTGTACTAAAAAATGAGTATTCCAGTGCTATTGAGGCATTTAACAAGGTTCTTCTCGCTGAGAATGAGAATGCAGATGCCATTTATAACCGGGGACTTGCCTATGAGCAGCTGGGAGAATATGAAATGGCAAGGAAAGATTATGAAGCCGTATTGAGACTGCGGGTCAACGACGAAAAAACAATCAATGGCTTAAACAGGCTTGATAAAGTTGCACCACGAAAATAATTTGCAAAGGCCTCTTATTCTAAAGAGGCCTTTTTTTGCTGTAAGCTGATTTTATTGTGCCTTGATTTCAGTAAGGTCGGTGATCATTTCGGCAATCATCCCCCTTATAATGGTAAGATCCTGCAGTAAAGCATCCTTATTGAAACCTTCCCCCTCTGTTTCCATAAAGTCAGCCGCACTTCTCTCTAAGCTTTTTACCTTCTCAAAGGCAGGCTGAGAAGCAAAATTGGCCACCACTCCTTTTAGGCTGTGAGCATTGAACCTAAGCATCTTAAAATCACCATCATTGATATTCTGCTCCAATGAATTAAGCCTGTCGGGGCTTTCATTGATAAAGATATCAATAATCTCAATTATTACAGATTTGTCGAAGTACTGAAAAGTTTCAGTAAATAATTTTTTGTCAACCATGGAGAGGCGATTTCTGAAGTTTGAAACAAATACAAATTTAGATAGAAAATGTGTTTAAACCTCAACTTGCCGGCTATTTATTGCCTGACCGGCCTCTTTTTTTCTGCGGTTTTCTTCAATCTCCTTTTTCAGATCCTGCAGCTGGCATCCTGAACAATCAGAAGCACAACTATTACAGCCTTTTAGAGGGTCGGTAAACTTCCTGTATAATTTATAGCCTGCCAGTGCAAAAGCAGAACCAGTAATCAGCAAAACTATGAGTTCCTGATAATTTTCCATTTTAAATTTGAGTTGAGCTTAGTCATTAAACACCTTGTAATGCGAATAGTTGCATGGGAGGCGGGAAAAAGTTAATAAAACAGTAATATGCTGTAAGCAAAACAATTGCCAGCGTAATGATTGCCCATAACTGAGAAGGCAAACCGGTGAGCTTTGCTAAAATACTCATATCACCTGCTTTTTTGCTGTTTGAAAAAGCTAAAAATGTAATTCCTGCTGTTGAAATGATTGCCTCAGCAAAACCAATTAAACCAATAAACAGGAAAAATAAGCCCGATAATCTGGCAGAAAAATGCATTGCAGCCAGATAACATAAAACTGAGAAAGTAATAAGCCAGAAAATTCCAAAAGTGTTACGAACCAGAAAAATAAGATTGATTATGGCAAGTGAAACCAGCATAAAGAAGCCTGTTCTGATATTTCCTGAAGCCCATAACCATATTAATCCGGTTGCCGCAAAAATAGCCAGTGGATAACCGGAAAAAGTGACTAATGCAGCCCTGAATCTGGATTGGGATTTGGTAAGAGCAGACCCGGATGTGTTTGAATTCAGCTTTATTTCAATCACTTCCCCGCTTAACAAAATGGCAGCCAAAGCATGACCATTTTCATGGAACAGCGTGTTAAGGGTCTTAAAAAAGTTGTTGAGGTAGGGTATTTTCAATAACAGCAGTGACAAAGCAAATACTGCATAAAACACAGCAGCAGGATTTTTGTCAAAAAATGTTGTTATTTCAGTGGCCATTAAACAATAAAACTACCGATCTGAAAAACAATGAGTGAAACCAGATAAGCCAGGGCCGTTGTATAAACTACAATGAAGGCCGCCCATTTCCAGCTTCCGCTTTCTTTTTTAATGGCTGCGACCACAGCAACACAAGGGAAGTATATGAGTATGAACAGCATGAAGCTGAATGCAACCAGAGGAGTAAAGACTTTTTCTCCTTTGCGGTGTCCTTCATAATAAGTTTGTTGCTGAAGTTTCTGAATCAGTGAGGCTGAGGTTTCGTCGGCATCGGCACCTACCTGATAGAGTACCCCCAGGGTCCCAACCGTGATTTCTTTAGCGGCAACGCCGGTAAGTATAGCTACACTCATTTTCCAGTCGAAACCAAGTGGGCGCATCACCGGTTCAATCATATGGCCCAATCGGCCGATGTATGAATTTAACTGCCTGTAACTTTCATGCTCATGTATTACCTGATTGAGGATTTCATCCAATTCTTCACTAGTTGTAACCAGCTCATTTGTCTCAGGATGAGTTAATGTTCCGTTCTCAAACATGGCAGTAGTTTCTGAAAGACGGGTATTGTAAAAGCCGTCTTTGTCTGTTTCGCGGGGAAAGTAGCCTAATGCCCAAATAATGATTGAAGCTACCAGAATTACACCTCCTATTTTTCTCAGGTATTGTTCGGCCCGGCTCCACATGTGGCGAAGAATGGCTTTAGGTGTCGGAACACGGTAGGGGGGGAGTTCCATTACGAATGGAATATCAGGCCCTCTGACAATTGCTTTTTTGAAAAGAAGTGCAGAACCAATGGCTAAAAGAACACCAAAAAAGTACATCAAAAAAAGAATACTGCCCTGATACTTGACAAAAAAAGCACTGATAAACAAAATGTATACAGGCAACCTTGCACTGCATGACATAAAGGGATTGATGAGCATGGTAATAAGCCTGTCGCGGCGGCTTTCAATGATTCTTGTGCTTAGAATTGCAGGTACATTACAGCCAAACCCCATAAGTAAGGGGATAAATGATTTTCCATGGAGCCCGATTTTGTGCATGGCCTTGTCCATTATAAATACAGCTCTGGCCATGTATCCGGTATCTTCCATCAGCGAGATAAACAGATACAGTAAAAGAATATTAGGCAGGAATATGATAACACCTCCAATGCCTCCAAGAATCCCATCAATCATCAGGTCTTTAAGGATTCCGTCTGCAAGGAGCCTATCCAGTCCTGAGGCAACCATATCCACCAGCATCTCTATCCAGGTCATCGGATATTCACCGATTCTGAAAGTGCCGTAGAAGGTCAGCCACATAAAGAATACAAAAATCGGAATACCCCAGACTTTATGAGTAATGATTGTGTCAACTATTTCGGTTTTTTTGCGCTGTATAATCTTATTTGGAGTAAAGGTCTCTCTCAGTGCCCCTGCAATAAACCCATATTTTGCATCCGCTATCAAACTTTCTGTGTCCTGCCCCGATGATTGTTCAATCAACTCAATCTGGGAATCTGTTACCTCAGTAACTTCCTGATAATTGACAAGTTGCTCCGAAAGAACTTCGGTTGCTCTGTCTTTTTCTATAAGTTTAAGCGCCAGGAAGCGGGTAGAGATTTTGTCAATAATTGCAGTATTTCCAGGTTTACGGAGATAATCCTGAATTTTTTTAATACCCTGTTCAACTATTGAACCATAATTGATGTGAATGTGGCGTACAGTTTCGTCACGGTTTTCATAAACATCAATGATTTTATTAAGCAATTGGTCGATGCCTTTACCTCTGGAACCAATGGTTGTTACAAAAGGTATCCCCAGCAGCTTTCCAAGTTGATGATAATCAAGTTTATTTCCGGCTTTTTCAAGCTCGTCGTACATGTTTAGGACTCCCACCAGCTTGATGTCCATATCAATCAGCTGCGTAGTGAGGAACAGATTTCTCTCAAGATTTGAACTGTCTAAGATATTTACAACAATGTCCGGCGCCGATTCTGTAATAAAATCTCTTACAAATAACTCCTCAGGACTGTAAGCACTTATGGAATAAGTACCTGGCAGGTCAGTAATTACAAACTTATATCCTCCGAATTTTATGCGGGCTTCCTTGGCATCAACGGTAACTCCTGAGTAATTTCCTACTCTTTCCTTGAGTCCTGAGATTTGATTAAAAATGGTTGTTTTTCCTGAATTAGGATTTCCAACCAATGCTATATTTATGGTTTTGCCTGCTGTTCTGGTATGGCCATTATGTAATTCACCTTCAATACTGCCCTTGGAAGTCATTTCGTAGTTAGCTGAAGCAGTATCTTCGGTTGTGATCTCAACCAAAGCAGCATCACAATTTCGCAGCGAAACATTATACCCCATTACATGATATTCAACAGGATCCATAAACGGAGCACGCTGTACCACAGAAACTTCTTTTCCTGTAATAAAGCCCATCTCCATGATGCGCTTGCGAAACGCACCCCTGCCCCTAATCTTTGTAATCGTGCCCTTTCCTCCGGGTATCAGCTCGTCTAATGTCAATGGTGTATTATTTAGAAAGATTTTAAATAGCAAAAATACAGAATTTCAGATTATCCGTAAGTTTTACTGTAAAAAATGAGAGTAGTTTATGAGCAAATGTTCATAAAGCGGCAATAGTTACACTTAGTCAACAGTTTTTGGCTGTTTAAGTGTTTAGCAAAGGATCGGATTTGTGTAAAGCAGTTAGGGCATAAGTAATCTTTTTGCCATAATTTTCTCTGAAAAGTCTGGTAATTCCTGCAACAGCATTTTCGCGTGAGCTATATCTGTTCTTCTGATACAGCATTATAAAATCTTTCATATCCTGATAAATATCAGCGATGCATTCCCCCAAACTCATTTTTTGAAGGTTGCTGTTTTCTCCATCTACTTCCTCAGGCATCCAAAAGTGATCGTGCGGATAAAACTTGTTTCTCAGTGTGTTAAAGATCAACTCCCACGATTCTTCAGTAACAAATCTTTCATCAGCATCAGGGTCTTCAGGAATTAAAGGTTTAACAACTGAACCTTTTAGATAAAGCAGTGGCAAAATGTGTCTGTAGAAAGTGATAATATCCTGACTTTCATACTTCTCTGAATTTTCTGTAAAAACACAGAACTCATTGGCTACCGTGAGCAATTCTATTACCTGTTTTGAGTAAACGGGGTCATTAGGCTGAATTTCCATTTCAAATCATTTGAATGGCAAAGTTAACAGTTATATTAATCCGGTTATTAAAAATGCTTTTCAAAAGGTGGTTGTAATATTCGTTATGGCATTAATGCCAGTGATTATCGTCGCTTCATCCCGCATAAAAATTACTGCCGACTTGATTTAGAAAAATAGCTATATTTACAAAACAATCAATAGATGTCTTTAAATTGCTTTTGGCAATTCCAAAATGTGGAATAATATTCCAAAGTCAGAAATTGTTAAATTGGTCTTTAAAATATTCAGGTTTATGGAAAGGCTATTGCTTAAGAAGCGGCTGCTTGAAATGTGCCGGGAACTCAAAGTTGAGAATGAAAAGAATTTGCTTTTAGCGATGGAAGATGCCCAGCAAAGTGCAAATGATTATGGACAGCCGCGCGACAGATACGACTCATACAGGGCACAGCTGCTTCGAAAACGTGATATGCTTGGGCAGCAACTTGAAAAGGTTCAGAATGAGATTGCTGTTCTTGACCGGATTGATTTGAAAAGAGCTTGTACCGAAGCAGGATTCGGATCTGTAGTAATAACTGACCAGCAAAAAGTGTTTATTTCCATTGGAATCGGAAAGATTTGTCTGGAAGGAGAGGGGGATTTTTATGCCATTTCTTCGGGGGTGCCTTTTGCAGAAGCTGCCAAAAATAAAAGGAAAGGCGATTTTATAGTTTTTAATGGCAAAAAAACAGAGGTACTTGATGTTTTCTGAAAAAAAAAGTCTGCTCCATAGGAAGCAGACTCTCTTCAACACTTATGAAAACAAAGTTAAACCCTTTTCTCTTTAATTCTGGCTTTTTTACCTTTGAGGTCACGGAGATAGAAAATACGTGCTCTGCGAACAACGCCTCTCTTGTTGACTTCAATTTTGTCAATAAAAGGAGAAGCAATAGGGAAAATTCTCTCAACGCCAGTGTTGCCTGAAATTTTCCTGACTGTGAAAGTTTCAGTTACACCACTTCCTGCACGTTGTAAAACAACGCCCTGAAACTGCTGAATTCTTTCCTTGTCACCTTCTTTGATTTTATAGTGAACGGTAATGGTGTCGCCGGCTTTGAAGCTTGGTAACTCTTTCATAGTCACGAAATTGTCCTCTACAAACTTCAGTAATGCGTTCTTGCTCATTATCTTAGGTATTAAATGGTTGCGTTTTCCAAAAATGAGTGCAAATATACGGCATTTTTTTTTTAATAAACAAGCCGGATTGTAAATTAATTTTTAAAGTTTTTTGCCCGGAGGCTTTAACGACAGAATATTTACTCTTTCCTGGTCCGATTTTAGCCACAGGATTTGTACTTATGTTCAATTATAATTTATAAATAGCAGATAATGAGCATAATAGAATCGTACTCTTAAACATTGAGATTGAACCACCGGATTTCCTCAAGTCATAATCAATGCTTGAAAATCTGCTGATATTCCGAACTTCTTAAGAATAATCTTCTACATTTGTGCGCTGTTCATAATACATTCCGGCAGTATGATAACGTTTTTATTGTCGATCCTTGCACTTATTGCAGGCTATATAGTTTACGGTGCATTTGTTGAAAAGGTTTTTGGAGTTGATTCTAAGCGACCCACCCCTGCAGTTACTCTGCGAGACGGTGTGGATTACATTCCCATGGGGTGGGGCAAAATTTTCCTTATACAGTTTCTGAATATTGCTGGCCTGGGGCCTATTTTCGGTGCAATTGCTGGTGCCTTATGGGGACCTGTGGCTTTTTTCTGGATTGTATTTGGCAATATTCTGGCCGGCGCTGTGCATGATTATTTCTCAGGAATGCTATCAGTAAGAAATGACGGAAAAAGTATCCCTGAGATAGTCGGAGATTATCTTGGGAATGGATTCAGGCAGTTTATGCGCATTTTTACTGTATTATTGATGGTATTGGTAGGGGCAGTTTTTGTGGTGGGGCCGGTTGGTATTCTTAATAATATGGCCAATTTGGGTATTTCAGTATGGACTGCCGCTGTATTCATTTATTATATACTTGCCACTTTGTTGCCGGTTGACAAAATAATTGGAAAAATATATCCTGTGTTTGGTTTTGCCATGCTCTTTATGGCAACAGGAATTTTTTCCGGTATCATGTCAGGAGGTTTTGAAATTCCTGAGGTATGGCCTTCTGGACTGATAAATATGCACAGCAATGCAGATAAATACCCTGTATTTCCATTGTTGTTCATAACCATTGCATGCGGGGCAATTTCAGGATTTCATTCCACACAGTCGCCTTTGATGGCACGTTGTATTACCAATGAAAAACTCGGCCGCAGGGTATTCTATGGCGCTATGGTTGCCGAAGGAATTGTTGCTCTGATCTGGGCTGCGGCGGGTATGGCTTTTTTCGGTGGAATTCAGGAACTTAATGTTGTAATGGCTGAGCACAAAGGAAATGCTGCCTGGGTTGTAAATGAGATTTCCAATTCTCTGCTTGGAAAAGCAGGTGGGCTACTTGCACTTATCGGTGTGGTTGTTGCACCAATCACATCCGGAGACACCGCTTTCAGAAGTGCCCGCCTGATTATTGCTGACTTTTTAAAACTGAAGCAAGGGCCTATGAGAAACAGATTACTGATTACCGTACCTCTGTTTGTTGTCGGGTTTGTTATAACACAGGTTGACTTTGCCATCATTTGGCGGTATATGGCCTGGTCGAATCAAACCCTGGCTACCATTGTATTGTGGGCAATTACGGTTTATCTGCTTAAAGAAAATAAACCTTATCTGATTACTCTGATACCAGGGGTTTTTATGACGGCTGTTGTTTCAACCTACCTGTTTATAGCTCCGGAAGGGTTTGCTTTGCCTAAAAATATTTCATACGTTGCAGGAGGAGTAATCACTTTAATAATAACAACCGGCTTTCTGGTTGTGGCTTTCAGAGGAAGCAAAGCCGGGAATAAGGAATAACAAAGGTTTATTTTTCATCGAGCAGGTCGGGCCTGCGGGCTTTGGTGCGCTCTACAGCTCGATTGTAATTCCAGTTTATGATTTCCTTTTCATTTCCTGAAAGAAGTATTTCGGGGACTTTCCATCCGTTATATTCAGCAGGCCGGGTGTAAACCGGCGGGCTCAGCAAACCGTCCTGAAAAGAATCAGACAAAGCTGAGGTTTCATCGCTCAACACCCCCGGAATCAGCCTGATAATGCTGTCAGTAAGCACTGCTGCTGCAAGTTCGCCACCAGATAGCACATAATCGCCGATCGAAATTTCCCGGGTAATATAATTCTCACGAATTCTTTCGTCAATTCCTTTATAATGGCCACATAATAAAATCAGATTCTGCTTCAGGCTCAGCGTGTTGGCAATGCCCTGGTTTAGGACTTCCCCGTCAGGCGTCAGGAATATTACCTCGTCATATTCGCGTTCTTCTTTGAGTTTGTTAATGCAATCAGCAATCGGCTGAATCATCATAACCATTCCTGCGCTTCCGCCATAAACGTAGTCATCAACATTCCGGTGTTTATTTTTGGCATAATCGCGTATATTATGAATGTGTATTTCAGCCAGACCTTTATTTACAGCACGTTTTATGATTGATTCTGTAAACGGTCCCTGAAACATTTCGGGGAATATGCTGAGAATGTCAATGCGCATGTTTCTTTTTTCTGCAAAAATACAACAATAGCATTAGCAATAAGAACCCGGAAGCCTGAACTGTATTCCCCTTGTTAAATAAGAATACATTGCCGGTTGCATCTGTATTCTCAGATAAAATCCGTAGGTTTGATGCGTAATTATTATCCTGTGAAACCATTGAAACTGAGTGCTTTTTTCAGTAGGTTGGATTGGTTCTCGGCAACATTGCTGCTGATGATACTAGCTGCCAGATTTTTTCCTGAACCTGGCATGTATCGTGGACTTTTTTCGCTCAAGAGCTTTTCTTTGGCTGGAATATCAGTTATTTTCTTCTTGTATGGATTGCGTTTAAGCCTTCCGCAAATGCTTAAATGTGTGAATAACTGGAAATTGCATGTGCTCATTCAGGCCACTACATTTCTGGTATTTCCTCTGATTGTATTGCCTGGCTATTTTCTCTTTAAGGGAAGCGAATATTATGATCTGTGGCTGGGAGTGTTTTTTCTGGCAACTCTGCCTTCTACGGTGTCTTCTGCGGTAGTTATGGTTTCGCTGGCAGGAGGAAACGTGCCTGGTTCAATTTTTAATGCAACTTTTTCCAGCATAGCAGGAATTCTTATTACTCCATTATGGATGGGATTGTTTCTGGCTGCTGATGCGCATAGCCCCGGGTTAGGAATTGTTTTTCAAAAACTTGCCATTCAGATACTTTTGCCTCTTTTTATCGGAATAACTTTGCACAGATGGTTTGGGAGTATTGCCATCAAGTATAAGGATTTTACACGTTACTTCGATCAATTGGTTATTCTTTCAGTAGTGTACACCTCATTTTGCAGCTCCTTTAGCCAGGGTTTGTTTGATGATTTTAATACTTTGGTAATTCTGGTTTTGCTTTTTTTTCTGATACTTCTGTTTGTTATAGCCAATTTATTGATTGTCAGGGCTGCGAATTTTACGGGACTTCCTTTGCCGGATAAAATTGCAGCACTTTTCTGCGGATCAACCAAATCGTTGATGCATGGAAGTGTTATGGCTGGTGTGATGTTTGCCGCTACAGGAAAGGGTGGGGTATTGTTGCTGCCGGTATTAATATATCATGCAATGCAATTGACATTTACTGGATTTATGTCGCAGAAATTTCGAAGAGAATCCAGAAGTCAGGCACAATAGCCAGTTTGTTCGGTTGAACAACTAATTTTATCGCTGCTTGCTGGTTTTATAAGGTCCATAATCCACCCCAGAGCGTCAGGTATGGTTGTAAAAACTCCGATTTCAGGAAAATGGTAAACCTGATGTACTATCTGGTGTGGTAAACAATTTTCCTTCTGCATCACAAAAGCAACCCTTTTAACACCTATATGTTTCATCTGTGGGATAAGATACTGCATTATCCATGATCTTAACCTGCGTTCGAATAATGGTGAATCATAAGGAGCTGAAATAATCAGATTCTGTGCTTCTTTTTGCTCTGCTTCTGATATACAACTATTAATTACCTGTAAAAAATCTGCAGTGGAACTCACCTGCTCAGGCGTAACTTTTTTTATCAGTAAACCAAGTTCACTGAGGAAATCCTTGCTTCTGATGTCGGGTAGTTTTCCAGTCATACGTCTGAGCCAAAATTCGGATATAAATGTAATAAAATTTACTTAATTGCGCAATGTTTTTTATTAAAAAATATTACAATGTTAATGTCCTTTGAATTAGTCTGTTAAGAGTTGAAGGTATTGATTTTAATGTAAATTTAATGTACATATATGTAAAATAAATGACATTTGATCTTCATTAATGAGCAAAATCATGCTTCGGCCATATAATAGCCGGGTGGCAAGTTTTATTTATGAAGAGGTGATTTTTACGGAAGCAATTCTGTCAATTACTAATTTTGACCAGCATTTTTCCTTTGGTAGCGGCATTTTTCATCCTGTGTAAAGCTTCAGGAACTTCTTCTAACGAAATTGTTGTTTTGAGAAGAGAAATCTTTTCTGGTTTGATTATTTCGGATATCAGTTTCCAGATTTCAAGCCTTCGGGGCATTGGAGTATCTGCAGAAGCAATTCCTATTAGCCTTACGCCTCTGATTATGAACGGGAAAACCGGAACCTGCAGTTTATCGGAAGCAATCATTCCGCAATTGGCAACCAAACCTCGTTCTTTTGTGCTTAAAAGGATTGTGCTCAGTGTATTCCCGCCAACTGTATCTAATGCAGCAACCCATCTTGCGGGAAGCAGACCTCTGCCGCTCTGGTCATTAAGTGTATCTCTTTCAATAACTTCGGATGCGCCAATTGATTTAAGAAAGTTATATTCTTCGGGTTTCCCGCTGGAAGCAATGACCTTATAACCAGCCTGAGCCAGCATTACAACAGCAGCTGAACCAACTGCACCCGTTGCTCCGCTTACCAGAATGTTTCCATCTTCGGGGTTGATGCCATGTTTGTATATCTCATAAACCGCACTGGCAGCTGTAAACCCTGAAGTCCCTATAATCATGGATTCCTCAAGTGTCAGGTTGCCAGGCCTTTTTACAATCCATGCTGCCGGGACACAAATATATTCTGCCAAACCTCCGCTGGTATTCATGCCCAGGTCGTAACCGGTAACAATAACCTCATCTCCTGGTTTAAAATCAGAAGTTTCAGATTTTACCACAAGCCCGGCAGCATCAATTCCTGGTGTGTGCGGATATTTGCGTGTGATTCCTTTATGACCTGTGGCCGAAAGTGCATCTTTGTAATTTAATCCTGAAAAGAGTACGCGGATTAACACAGCATGTTGGGGCAGATCAGATAATTTACGAAGCGAAATATTGCTTCTGAATACTCCGTCTTCGCCCTCTGTTGTTACAATTGCCCTGAATTTGTCAGGTAATGGGTTGGTTATGTGATTCATGGCTTAATCTTTTGAAATGCAGATATGTAAATGAATACATGTCTGAAAATTTTTGTACGGTGGAACCAAATATTAATACATTTGTCACCATTTTCAGTGATGCAAAGATGTAAACAATTTCACAATTGCGGTGCTTTGCCGGGCTGATAACACGATTAAATTTTAATAGTTTTTAAATAACTGCACAATGGCATTAAGATTCATGTCGGCAGAAGAAGCTGCCGATTTCATCAAACATGATGATGTGGTTGGATTCAGCGGATTTACACCTGCCGGATCAGTTAAGGCAATTCCTGTTGCAATCGGAGAGAAAGCTAAAGCCGAACATGCAAAAGGCAATCCTTTTAAAATCGGAGTGATTACCGGAGCATCAACCGGCGATTCTCTGGATGGGTCTCTGGCACGTGCCGAGGCGGTTAAGTTCAGGACTCCATATCAGTCGAATAACGATTTGCGCAACCTTATCAATGCAGGCAAAGCCGATTATTTCGACACACATCTTTCGGTGGTTGGCCAGCACATCAGATATGGATTTCTTGGGAAAATAAACTGGGGTATTATTGAAGCCTGCGATGTTACCGAACAAGGTGAAATTGTGCTTACTACAGGTGTTGGTATTTCGCCAACCATATGTATGTATGCCGATAAACTGCTCATCGAGCTGAACTCCTTCCACCCGAAAGCTTTACGAGGAATGCACGACCTTATAGTGGTTGCAGATCCGCCAAACCGCAGGGAAATACCTATTTACAAACCTTCAGACAGAGCCGGGAAGGAAATTATTAAAGTTGATCCTTCAAAAATTGCAGGAGTTGTACTTACCAATCAGGCAGATGAAGTAGGAGGATTTGCCGGAACCGATGAAGTTACCGATCGTATTGGGTTGAATGTTGCAGAATTTTTGTCGGCTGAACTGAAAAGCGGACGAATTCCGGCTTCTTTTCTGCCTCTGCAATCGGGAGTTGGAAATATTGCAAATGCGGTAATGTCGGCGCTGGGTAATCATAAAGGCATTCCTGATTTTGAAATGTATACCGAAGTGATACAGGACAGTGTGATTGACCTGATGATGAAGGAAAGGATCAGGTTTGCCAGCGGTTGTTCCCTTACTGTTTCTCCCGGGCAGTTAAAACAGATCTATGAAAATCTTGACTTCTTCCATAAGCGCATAGTATTGCGGCCGCAGGAAATCTCAAACAGTCCTGAGGTGGCCAGAAGGATCGGAATAATTTCCATAAATACTGCCCTTGAAGCTGACTTATTTGGTAATGTAAACAGTACCAATGTTATGGGCCGCAAGATGATGAATGGTATTGGAGGGTCGGGAGATTTTACCAGAAATGCCTACATTTCAATTTTTACCTGCCCCTCTGTTGCCAAAGGCGGTAAAATATCTGCTTTTGTACCTATGGTATCCCATACCGACCACAGTGAGCATTCGGTTCAGGTTATAATTACTGAACAAGGGGTTGCCGACCTCAGGTCGAAATCGCCCAAAGCAAAAATGGAAGCAATTATTGAAAATTGTGCTCATCCTGATTACCGCGAAGCACTCAGAGATTATGCCCATCTTGCAGGCGATACCCACACTCCCTGTACTCTTTCTGCTGCATTTGGGATGCATCTTGAATTTGAAAAATCAGGCGATATGCGGAATGTTAATTGGGGAGATTGTTTTAAAAAGTAATATTTAACTCCTGAAAATCAATCCCCGGAAGCTTACTTTCGGGGATTGATTTTTTTTGTCCTTAGGGTTAACATTCTGCTCAAGGATCACGCATATCCGTGAAATATCGAAATATATCAGCTCATTACTGGAAGCAGAATTTGATGAATGAATTTCAAAATACAGAATTGACTTATCTTTGCCATATGAAACATAATCTGCTTATAATACTACTATTTCTTTCGTTTTATGCTTCTGAAGCCCAGGTTTTGAATATTGAGCGCGAAAGAATAAAAACTGATACAACAGGTTGGTCAGGAACTGGTAAACTTACTTTCAACCTTATAAGTAACACTAAAAAATTCACTGAAGGAGGGTTGCGAACTCATATTCAGTTTAAAACGAAACGGAGCCTTTACCTGGCTCTTACTGAGTATGAATTGATAAAATCGGAAGATGACGATTTTTCAAATAAAGGGATGGTCCATTTGCGTTACAACTACAAATTAAATTCCGTTTTAACTGCCGAAGCTTTTACACAGGCACAGTTTAATAAAGTACTGAATCTTAATTTCAGAGGTTTGACGGGAGCTGGATTGAGAGCCAAAGTTTTGGGTTTTGATAGTTTCAGGCTATATACAGGTGCTGCCTATATGTTTGAATATGAGGAACCAGTTGCGCCAAATCCTCATGAATATAACCATCGTTTGAGCTCTTACCTATCTTTTACGATCAAGGTAAATTCAGGATTCAGTTTGATAAATACCTTGTATTATCAGCCACTTTTAAGTGATTTCAGCGACTACCGGATCTCTACAAACCTTGATATGGTAATCAGAATATCAAAAAAGCTCTCATATGTAACAACGCTGGAATACTTATCTGATAACCGGCCATTACCTGAAATGCCCCGGAATATCTATTCCTTTAAGAACAGCCTTTTGTTTGACTTCGGCAGGTGACCGTGAAGCATATGCTCCTGGTTTTATTCTCTGCTCTATAAGGTTGAATTTCAGAGCCTTTCCGTTATCACAAATTCAAGCAATTCAGCCAGACTGTCAAACGCATAATACTCGTCCCAGCCGGTAAAATCAAGAATCTGATATTTGTTTTCAGGCCCGTTGTAAACATAAACCTCTTCGTCGCTTCTGCCAAAGAGCACACACCGGTCAAGGCGTTCAGAGATGTCCCACTGTACATTTTGAACCAGCAAATCGTAGCTTTCATCAGCTTCATCTGACCTCACAGAAAAAAGATAAATGCCATTATAGAAGAATCCATTGCAAATCAGGTAGATATCTGTGAGTTCCTGCGACCAGGCATGGCCAGAGCCAACTAATAGTTCAGCAGATTCTGCCAGCAATTGTTTATCTGCCGGTGAATACACCTCGGCATATTCGGTTTCTTTTAAAAGCTTAACCAGTTTTTTTAGTTCGTTTTTCATTGAAGGATTAAGTTAGATTAAATAAATCAGACAGTTCTGATGATGTGAACATCCCTCTGCGGGAAAGGAATCTGAATGTTGTTTTCAGTAAAACTTCTGTTAATTGCGTAGCGAAGTTTGCTTTTGGTATTCTCGCTTCTGAATGACTCAAGAGTCCAGAAAAGAATCTGAAAATTTAAGGAAGAATCTCCGAAATCAGCAAACCGGACAAAAGGAGCAGGATGTTTTTCAATTTCAGGAACCAACCTGGTGCATTCCAATAATAATTGCGTAACTTTTTCAACATCAGATCCATATGCGACTCCAACCTCAACCATGAACCGAGTGGGAATCTGATTGTGACTCCAGTTGATAACCCTGTCGTTTATAAATTTTGAGTTGGGAATAATCATTGCGATATCATCCCTTGTTTGGATTTTTGAAGTTCTTAAGCCTATACTGCTTACCTTCCCGACAATCTCATTTTCAAATTCAATTATGTCGCCTACCTTAAGATTCCCTTCAATAAGAATTATCACACCTGAAACCATATCATTAAAGATTTGCTGAATTCCAAACCCAAGGCCAACAAGCAAAGCTGCCGAACCCGCCAGCATAATGTTCAGGTTTACACCAATAGTTTCAAGAGTGGTGAGAATAAAAACTATCCACAATAAATATCTGAGTATGCTGTAGATAGAATATGCACTTCCTTTGTCAATTTTACCGGATTTGACACGTCTGTTAAAAAAAGCTTTTATAGCTCTTAACAACAACAAAGTAATTATCAATAAAAGCCCTGTAATGGCCAGGTCGGCAATATTCAATTGGAATTTTCCGACATCGAGGAGTTTATAGTCAAGAATGCTGCTGATACTCATAATTACCAATAGTTTTGCTCAAAATTACAATTTTGCCTGCATAATATTTCAGTTTTCAAACACTGTTTTTGATTATTTTAAATTAATTCAGTTACTAAAGCCGGAATGTTAACAACTTAACAGGCCTTTAAACGTTAATTTGCATGAAAGTCGCCATCAAGAGCATCAGAACTTTTATAAATTTGCAAACCCTGAAAATATAAGATTATGGAAGACGGTCGACAGGATGGGTTGGAAACTTATTACGCCCCGGCTCAAAAAGCAGGGCAAGCTGCTATTGATAAGGATTTTGGCCTCCTTCAATCAGATCTTTATTTTCAGATGTTTACTGAGGCAATGCCCGATATTGCCATGGTAGTTAACGAAGAACGGCAGGTAGTTTATTCAAATCAGGCACTGCTTGAGATCATAGGAGAAGATAAATTAGAGGGAATAATTGGTGATCGGCCCGGAGAATTATTTAAGTGTATCAATCTGAATTCAGGAGCCTTTTCATGTGGTACCACCCGCTCATGCAGATATTGTGGTGTTGTAAATTCAATACTTGATGCATTCAGTACCGGAAAATCTTCGGTTTATGAGTGCAGGCTTACTTCTGCAGAAATCAATAACGGGCAATCTTTTGATGTTGAGGTGAAGTCTACCCCTATACAGGTTTCTTCAAGGAAATTCGTGATAATGTCCGTAAAGGATATAAGTGATAAAAAAAGAAGACAGGTACTCGAAAAGTTGTTTTTTCATGATATCCTGAATACTGCATCGGGACTTAGCGGAATTCTACAGGCCATTGATGATGCCAGCGTTTCCGATGATGTAAAAAGTATGGTTGGCTTTGCCAAAAAGGCCGGGGGTGAACTGATTGACGAAATTATGGCACAAAGGGTGCTGGTTTCTGCCGAAAACAGTGACCTGGAGTTGAATGTGAGCAGATGCAGTTCATTACAGATATTACAGGACGTGGCTGCCTATCTTTCCTATCATGAAATTGCAGAGGAGAAAAAGCTTTTTATTGATCCTTTTTCGCATATGTCGCAGCTCGAAACCGATGCAATGCTGCTCAAACGAGTGCTGATCAATATGGTGAAAAATGCTTTGGAAGCCTGTCCCGGCGGAGAAGTGGTTCAAATGGGAACAAGATTCTCTGATAAAAACATGATTTTCTGGGTTAACAATCCCGGTGTAATTCCTGATGCTGTGAGAGCTCAAATCTTCCAAAGGTCTTTTTCAACCAAAGGAGCCAACAGGGGAATAGGAACCTACTCCATTAAATTACTGGTTGAAAGGTATTTGGGAGGAACTGTTTCTTTTGAATCAAATAAAGAAAAAGGAACTACTTTTAATGCAAGTATTCCTTTATTCGTTGGGAATAAAAACTAGTCGGAATCAGGACTTGCTCACAAATTTATTGACAATTTCGATCAGCGCAGCAGCTTTAATGGGCTTGGGAATATAGTCGTCGCAACCAGCTTTCAGAAAAACTTCTCTGTCGCCTGGAATGGCAAAAGCGGTAGTAGCGATGATTGGAATATGAGGTTTGAATAATTTGATTTCACGGGTAGCTTCAACCCCATTCTTCACTGGCATCTTAATGTCCATCAAAATCAAATCAATGTCGTCGTATATACGGGCGTATTCCACTGCCTCATATCCATTGTTTGCCCTGAGCAATTCATAACCTGCTTTTGAGAGCAGCTTTTCTACATATCTGAAATTGGAATCTTCATCTTCTGCAACCAATATTTTTATTCCATTTGGTGCACTATACTCCGCAGGTTTCTTAATTTCATCCATGTGCTTTTTCTCCCGGATTGTGTTTGACAGTTAACCTGAATTAAAGATTTTTGTTTAGTAAAACGCAAAAAAAAAGAAACCAACCGGTCTTTTTTTAACAGGACGACCAACCGGCTAATTTAAATATGCTTTTGAAGTCACGAAAATAAGCAATTTTCAACAACTTCCCAAATTCAAAGCAGCAAAAGTGAATATTTTTTTTACAAAACCGGGCATTAAGAAATGGATAGGTGAGCCAGGGTTTTGATAGAATATTAAACTTTTGCTGAAGATTCCTAAGTTTGTCTAAAGCTTAAAAATCAGATAATTAGTGTGAAATTAAATTGTAAAGCAGGCTAATCTCCTCTTTCCATAATTCTTCGTCCGGAGTTTCCAGTATAACCGGTATATTGTCGAAACGAGAATCATTCATCATACGCCGGAAAAACTCAATGCCTAACAATCCTTTACCAATACTATCGTGCCGGTCAACATGACTGCCAAGTGGTTTCATACTATCGTTGAGATGAATTCCTCTCAGGTAGCTGAATCCGATAACAGAATCAAATTGTCTGAAAGTTTCTTCATATCCTTCGGGTGTAACCAATTCATATCCGGCAGTATAGGTATGGCAGGTATCAAGACAAACACCGACTCTTTCCTTATCGCCAATCAGATCAATGATATACCTGATTTGTTCAAAAGTGTGTCCGAGATTGCTTCCCTGGCCTGCAGTATTTTCTATAACTGCGGTAACTCCTTTGGTTTTGTCGAGCGCAGTGTTAATAGATTCAGCAATAATCTTCAGGCTATCTTCCGGTGAAACCAACTTGAGGTGACTTCCCGGATGGAAGTTCAGCATAGAGAGGCCCAATTGTTCACAACGTTGCATTTCATCTAAAAATGCAGCCCTTGATTTGGCCAGTTCATCCTTGCCCGGATGCCCCAGGTTAATCAGATAACTGTCGTGGGGTAAAATATGAGAGGGATCAAACCCATGAATCCTGCAGTTTTCTTTGAATTTTTCAATACTTTTCTCCGAAAGGGGAGGTGCATTCCATTGCCGCTGATTTTTGGTGAACAATGCAAAAGCCTTTGCCCCGATGGCAGCAGCATTTAAAGGGGCATTTTCAACACCACCTGCCGTACTTACATGTGCTCCGATATACTTCATAAAGAAAAATTGTTGTTAATAAAACAATGATGTATTGTTTTTGTTGGCTTTAGAAATTCTGCCTTTTTATAAAGAACTGATGTAAAAAGCCACTGTACACATTGCACAGTGGCTTTGGCTTACACATTTTCTGAAATTCAGATTACAGGCTTTTGTGGCAGAACCACCAGTCGTAACCTTCGTATTCTTTGAGTCTCTGTTTTGCAGTTTGAACATCTTTTGCAGGAGGAATAATAACGCGGTCACCAATCAGTTCATTGTTTGGCCAGCCGGCTGGAATAGCAACTTTGTGTGCATCTGAAGTCTGCAATGCTTTAAGTGCGCGCAGTATTTCATCCATATTCCGACCAATTTCCTGTGGATAGAACAGTATGATTCTGATGATTGAATTGGGGTCAATCAAAAATACCGCACGAACAGTATCTGAGGCTTTTCCAGGATGAATCATTCCCATAGCCATGGCTACATTGCCGGTAGAATCAGCAATAATCGGGAAAGGAATCTGAACATTGAGTTTTTCTTCAATCCACTCATCCCATTTAATGTGTGAGAAAATCTGGTCGATGGATAAGCCGAGAAGTTCAGCATTCAGGGCTTTGAATTGATCATAGCGTTTAGCAAAAGCTACAAACTCGGTGGTGCAAACCGGAGTAAAATCAGCGGGATGGCTGAAAAGTACCACCCATTTGCCTTTGTAGTCGTTAATCAGATTTTTTACCCCGTGGGTAGTTTGTACAGTTAAATCGGGAATTTTGTCACCGATAAGCGGAAAGCTTTTTACTTCTGACATTGTTTTTGTTTTTTGGTTATTAAGAATTGATATTGAATTATTTTGCAAGAAAAGCCGAATACATCCATACAAGTTTTTCTTTTTCGCGGATGTAGTCGCTGGCCATGGCATTGGTTCCTTCATCATTAAGTTCTGATGAAAGATTTAAAATTTCTCGCTCTTTTACAAGAAGCAGTTTGAAAGCGTCAAGCACATGCCCTACACATGTTGGGCCATGGGTCTCATTTTCAAGTGGTTTGATTTCTGAAAATTTCAGGTATCCCGCAAATGTGTGTATTGGAGTGCCTCCCAGAGTAAGGATGCGTTCAGCAATTTCATCAATTTTAATTTGAAGGTCGTTGTAAAGCTCCTCAAACTTCAGGTGAAGTTCAAAAAACTTTTCTCCTTTAATGTTCCAGTGAAAGCCGCGGGCATTCTGGTAGAACACCTGATAATTGGCCAAAAGGTCATTCAATTTTTCAATCAATTGGGCCGACATGGCTTCGTCAAGTCCGATTTTGTTCATCTTTTTCATATTCCTTGAATTTTGGTAATTTAATTTTTGTTGTTTTCGTTAAAATCTCCCATAAGCTGCAGCCTGATGTCGCTTACCGAAAAACCTGAGATCTGCTTTTTATTGAAATAGTCACTCAGAATCCGATCTAGTTCGGGGTCGAAATAGTCCTCCATACGGTCAGATACTGCGCAATACAGGTGATGATGATGATCGGTAATGGCATCGTAGCGCATAACATCGGCATCGGTCTTTACCCGTTTGATCAATCCTTTTTCAACAAAAGTATCCAGGGTGTTGTATATGGTAGTAGGGGACAATCCGGGTAATATTTGCGAAACTTCTGCAAATAACTCGTCGGCTGTAGGATGGTTTTTTAGTTTACACAACATTTGCAACACAGTTACGCGCTGAGGGGTAATTTTTAACCCTGCGTCACTTATTTTTTTTACAATGTCCTGTGTTGATTCCATGTTAAGAGTTTTTTGTAACTTGAAAATTAAGTTAGTTTGTAATATTTACAATTTAGAATCGCAATTGTTCAATAACCCGATGAAAAAAATGCATTTTTTTTCAAAAAATTTTCAAAAATTGTTTTATGTGATTGATATTTAGCGAATTGTAAGCCGGGGGGATTTTTGAGTTTTTTTAGATTATTTTTTGATAATTTTCTATAATGACTTTTAAAGTCTGGGATTAAGAAATTCAAATTATTCAGGGGTAGGTGAGGCAATATCTTTTAATGAACAAGAATTAAATTGAAACGGAATTATAAATTCCGATTAACTGCAGTTTTTGAAAGATATAATGAGTGAGATTTCTCTATTAGGTAAACAGAAATGTACCGCAGATAAACCTAATCTTCAAAATCCTGACTTTCAGGGAGAATAAGTTGTGTTTCCTGGTCGCCCAGAATTTCAACATCTTTGAGTTTTCGTTGAATAGCGCGGGTCCGCTTGCCCATTACCTCATCAATCTGATCGCTGGCCACACGGATATTTTTTTGTGCTTTTTCGAGCATTCCGCCAAAGTTTTCAAATTCTTTTTTAACAGCGCCCAGAATTTTCCACACTTCACTGCTTCGCTTTTGAATGGCCAGTGTCCTGAATCCCATTTGCAGACTGTTTAAAATGGCTGCAAGAGTAGCTGGGCCGGTAACAACCACTTTATAACTGCGCTGAAGTTCCTCCAGAAGGCTGGCTTTTCGTACAACTTCTGCATAAATGCCTTCAAAAGGCAGGAACATTATTGCAAAATCAGTAGTAAAAGGCGGATCTATGTATTTTTCACTGATGTCTTTAGCCATCTTTTTTATGGTGGCTTCAAGCAATTTCTGAGCTGTTTCTATTTGTAATGTATCGGCCGTATCATATGCTGTCTGAAGGGTTTCATATGCATCTCTGGGGAATTTGGCATCCACCGGAAGCCATACGCTGCCTTGCAAATCGTCCTTTCCGGGTAGTTTTATGGCAAATTCAACAACATCTGAACTTCCCTTTTTGGTTTTTACGTTGGCTTCATATTGCTCCGGAGCGAGAATCTGTTCGAGCAACATCGAAAGTTGTACTTCGCCAAATCCACCCCGCATTTTTACATTACTCAATACCCGCTTTAAGCCACCCACATCCTGAGCAAGGGTTTGCATTTCACCAAGCCCCTTCTGTACACTTTCCAATTGTTTGCCGACCAGTTCAAAGGATTGTCCAAGCCTTTCGTTGAGAGTTTTTTGTAATTTTTCGTCCACTGTCTGCCGCATTTCCTCCAATCGCTTTTCGGTGCTTTCAATCAGTTTTTGTTGTTTTTCTTCGAGCTGACCAAACTTTTCGCGCTGCAGTTCATTGAATGACTGCACATTCTTGTCAAATGCCGTCTGAAATTCCTTGATTACCTTTTCTAAAGATTCTCTGATGAGTTTGCTGTCGGCCTGGCTTTGTTGATTGATGGCGGAAAGTTTTTCTTCAACTTTCAAAGTGATTTTTTCAAGATTTTCAATGGTTTTCTGAGTCAACTCCTTTTGTTCAGAGCGCAATTCATCAAATTTCTGTCTTTGCTCAATTGTAAAGTCCTTCAGGCTGCTGACCAGCGTTTCGCGGTTATTTTTATTATTATCTTCCAGCGTTCTTAGCATGGTTTCGAGCGCCTGCTGATTTTGCAAAGTGATAAGTTTCAGGTTTTCAGTCATTTCGCTCTTAAAAGCGTTAAAACCTGCACTCATTTCATTGCGGTTTTCCCGGGCTGATGCTGAATTCTCTTCCCGGTTTGCCCTGAAGTCTTCCTTCAGGTTTGTTTCCAGGCGGCTGAGCGCACCTGCGAGGTTATCTAATTTTGCCGGAAGTTCACTTTCGGCTAAATTTTTCTTGCCGGACCTTAAAAACAGAAATACAATCAGGTGAATTACAACCAGAACCAATGTTATAAGGCTGAAAATATCCATAGCTTCAGAGTATTGTTTGCAGGGTTAAAGGTACGTTTTTTTGATGTTTCAGGCAATTTCCAGTAATATTTCGCATTATAAATCTCATGGAAACTGTCACAAAAAAAACCGACCCACAGGCCGGTTCTTTTCATTGATGTTTTATTTTCTAAATCTTCACCGAGCTTTTGTTAAAACCCCTGAGTTTGATGGCGGTAATAATTTTTTTTGTGTAAAGCGGAAACTCTGCTTTCATCATCCAGTCGTAGTAGGATGGTTCCTGCGCAAAAACTTCTTCAACGGTTTTACCTTTATATTTTCCGAAATTGAAAATTTCATGGTTCTTATCGTTGTAAATGATGTGGCCTGCGAGGTCGGCATTGCGGTTGTGGAATGAAAATTCATGCAACTGCCTGATGTCGTTGACAATGGGTACACTGCTGCGACCGTCCTTATCGGTTATTTCCACTCCCTGATAACGTTCGAGCTGCGAAAGCAGAATCTCGTAAGTAGCCCGGGTATCGGCCTCTGCTGAATGTGCATTAATGATATCCTTGTTGCAATAAAACTTATAGGCAGCTTTGAGTGTGCGGGGCTCCATTTTATGGAAAATATTCTGAACATCAACGAATCTGCGTCCTTTAAGGTCAAAATCCACACCGGCTCTTAAAAATTCTTCAACCAGAAGTGGTATATCAAACTTATTTGAATTATAACCTCCCATATCGCAATTGGCCAGAAACTGTGTTAAAACCGGAGCTAACTGTGCAAATGTAGGCTCATTTTTTACATCCTCATCTGTAATTCCGTGAATAGCAGTGACTTCAGGTGGAATGGGAACGCCCGGATTGATCCGGCGAGTGAGTGTCTCCTCTCTGCCATCGGGATGAATTTTGATGATGCTTATTTCAACAATCTTGTCGCTGCCAACATTGGTGCCGGTGGTTTCAAGATCGAAAATGGCTAAAGGTTTGGTAAGATTCAGTTTCATCGTTGAAATATTTGCTTATGGAGTTGGGCCAAAACTCAACTGCGTGAAGATTAATTAACTGTGAGCTTGTTCAAGCAAAGCAGTCTGGTTTTATACACAAAAAATAAAAAGAGATTATTCCGCTTATTTATCTCTTTGCTTAGCTGATTTACCATTGCAGAATTTCTTTCTGCTTCTGACATACCGGCCTTAAAGAGTTTTCAATACGGAATAACCTCTGCGAAATTAGGCTTTTTTTGATCTAAATTACCCTTTTGGGGTCGAAACTTTCGAGCAATTGCTGCATACGCTGCAAATACATTCCTCCCAGCGCGCCGTCAACTACCCTGTGGTCGTACGACAATGAAAGTATCATCATGTGCCTGATGGCAATAACGTCTCCTTCTTCGGTTTCGAGAACAACCGGTTTTTTCTTGATTACACCCACTCCCAGTATGGCCACCTGAGGCTGATTGATGATCGGGGAACCGGTGATGCTTCCGAAAGTGCCCAGGTTGGTGATGGTAAATGTACCTCCTGCAATGTCGTCGGGATCAAGTTTATTGGTCCTGGCTTTGTTGGCTAAGCTGTTTACATCTTTTGCAAGGCCAAGCAGGTTTTTCTGATCGGCATTTTTTATAACCGGCACAATGAGGTTGCCATTGGGCAATGCAGCGGCCATACCAATATTGATATTTTTGCGAAGTATCACTTTGTACCCGTCAACTGAGGCATTTACACCAGGGAAGTCTTTCAGGGCCTGAGCTGCAGCTTCAACAAAGATTGGGGTAAAGGTGATCTTTTCCTTTTCACGTTTCTGGAAGTCATCTTTTACTCTGTCGCGCCATTTTACTATATTGGTAACATCCACTTCGATGAAGGAGGTAACATGAGGCGAAGTCTGAACCGACATCACCATATGATCGGCAATGAGCCTGCGCATACGATCCATTTCAACAATCTCATCGCCGGCGCTGCTAATTATTGCAGGAGCCTGATGTTTTACAGCGGCAACCGGAGCGGCAACCGGTGCAGGTGAGGCTGCGGGAGCAACTGCCTGTGCAGGACTTGCAACTGCAGCGGGTTTGCCCTGTCCACGGGTTTTGAGGTACGCCATCAAATCGTCTTTGGTAACGCGGCCATCTTTCCCTGTGCCAGGAACCTGATCAAGTTCTGATTGAGTAATGCCTTCGGTTTTGGCAATATTTTTAACAAGCGGCGAATAAAAACGATCTGAAGAATTTTCGATAACTTCAGTTGATGCAACCGGAATATTCTCTTCAATATCGCGGGCCACATTTTCAACAGTTTTTGCACTGCTGCCAACAGCAGGCTCAACGGAGGCATTCGGGTCTGTTTCGATGATGGCGATGATTTTTCCTACAGGCACAATGTCGCCTTCCTGATACAAAGCTTCAACCAACCGGCCTTCAACAGGAGAGGGGATTTCAGAATCTACCTTGTCTGTAGCAATTTCTACAATGGGATCATCTTCTTCGATGGTATCGCCGGGACTTTTGAGCCATTTGGTAATGGTGGCTTCAATAATGCTTTCGCCCAGTTTGGGCATTACAACTTCAAATTTTGCCATTTCAATGTATTTAGGTAGCATGTCTTTGGCAAGTACATGCAGATTTGTTTAATCAATGGCCTATTAACAAACGATTCTGAAAAAGGTTTACAGTATTTATCAGGCTTTTCTTCCCAGATTCCTGAAACCTTTGAGAATTATATTTATATCGCTGCTCAGCCGATAGTCGCGGGCATACAACATATTGAGCCTGATGGCAGTTTCGGTGTCCGGGATGTTAAAATTCAGGGCATCGGTTGGATTAAGAATTCCCTTGCGAACGGGAGGCAGGTTTTGTGGTGCTGAAAATTTGCTGTATCCCACCCAGGTTCGGTTTCCCGAAAGGACCCGCAGAATATTCCAGATGAAACCATGAGGCCTCTTCATAAAAATGAACAGCAGTGGTGAGAAAGCCAGCAATAAAAATGACAAAACCACATCAAGCAATCGTTTATTTCTAAGATTGTTAACCCGGGTAATAGAGTTTATTTCAATTACATACAAATCGCCGGTTGTGCTTATTGAATTTGATCCTATGATGGATAAACTTTCAGGTGGAACAATCTTAAATTCAACCTGCAATTTGCTTAATTGCGACATGGTATCAATAATCTGACTGGCGGGTATATCCTTTGCACAAAAAATAACCTCGTCTATTTTGTAAATGTTTATGATGTCAGAGATGTTAGGCAGTGAGCCAATAAACCCTTCGGTGTTGTTTTTGCTGTTTTCGGTATTGACCAATCCAATAAATCCGGCATTTACCAGTCCTTTCCTAAGAATGTCGGCTACTCTTTCAGATTCATCTTTATTCCCAATAATGGCAAACCTCCTGTTTGGATTTAAACCCAGCCGGTAGGATCTGAAGCCTGCAAAGTGAAGCAGCAGCCTTATTCCCGTAACTGAAGCAATACCCCATATGCCTGATAGTATAATGATGGCTCTTGAGAATCTGAATCCGGCAGGTAAAAGTGCGTAAAATACAAGAATGGCAATTGTTCCGGCAAATATGCCGGTAAATATTTTTCGCAAACTCAGGGGTTTG
The DNA here is from genome assembly GCA_024709105.1 of Lentimicrobium sp. GTDB lineage: Bacteria > Bacteroidota > Bacteroidia > Bacteroidales > Lentimicrobiaceae > Lentimicrobium. The sequence goes on from JANJXJ010000141.1 coordinate 31,419, forward strand.
TCGTAACCTCCTGCAAGTAAAACAGAAAACAACCAGATCAGCACATATCCGGGTAATAAGCCAAATAGAAACTGTGGCGGATAGTGGCCTCCAAAAGTGTAGGTTACATTCGATTCCCAATAATCAACAATAAGCAGCGATCCTGAATAAATTACTGCTGCATCGGCAAGCGGCAGCAATACTTTGTTGAGCAGGCGGTGAAGAATGGAAATGCCAGCCCTCAGGTAAATGGCAATATGGATGAGAAATGAAAAAAGTCTGGCATTTTTTTGCGAGAAGTGTTTTCTGGCAAAAATAACCATAGCATTATAAAACACAAATACGTAATTGATGCTGCTTTTTTTTGTGCTTTCTCCTTTGTAGTGGATTATCCTTGCCCCAGGGAAATAGTAGTTTTTATAACCCGATTTTGTGATGCGATAGCTCAGGTCAATGTCCTCGCCATACATAAAAAAGGTTTCGTCGAGCAGGCCTGTTTTTTCCAGCGTTTCTCTTCTCAGCATCATGTATGCTCCGGCAAGTACATCAACAACATGCGTTTTTTCATTGTCGAGATACCCTAGGTGGTATTGCCCGAAGATTCTTGATTTCGGAAACAAGGCGGACAATCCGAAGATTTTATAGAATGCCACTGCAGGAGTGGGAAGTCCGCGTTTCGATTCTGGCAGAAACCGGCCGCTTCCGTCAACCATTTTTATTCCGAGGCCACCTGCATCGGGATGGGCATCCATGAACTCTACCGACTTCGAAAATGTATCGAGCTCAACAACAGTATCAGGATTCAGAAGTAAAATGTACTCGCCCGAAGCTACTTTGATTGCCTGATTGTTGGCAACCGAAAAGCCTGTATTTACAGTATTGGCAATGAGTTTTACGTCGGGGAATTTTTCCCGCACCATCTCTACAGAACCATCAACAGAATTATTGTCAACTACAAATACTTCAGCATCAATGCCTTTGATTGCAGCTTCAACCGAATGCAGGCACTGCTCAAGAAAGTATTTTACATTGTAATTAACAATGACTACAGATAACTTCATGCAGTATGGAATTTTGGGACGGTAAAGGTATGGATTTATCATTAAACAGTAAACCTATAATCACTAACCTGATCAGGAATGATTGAATTTGCCGGGTAAGCGTATGAATGACTTTTTGTAGTTTTGCTGTTCAATTGAGCTATGAAGCACAGGCATTTTATTTTTCACAAACCTTTTGGCTATTTAAGTCAGTTTAAATGCGAGCACGACTGGAAAAAAGTGCTGGGCGAACTCTATGATTTTCCTGAAGGCACCATGACCATTGGCCGGCTGGATGAGGACAGCGAAGGATTGTTATTACTTACCACCGATGGCAAACTCTGCGATTCAATGCTTGCCCGCGATAAGGAAAAAGAGTATTATGTTCAGCTCGACGGAATAATTGATGAGGCTGGTTTGGAAAAACTTCGGTCAGGGGTTGAAATCGGACTCAGGGGCAAAAAATATAAAACTCTGCCCTGCAAAGCCCATAAATTGGAAATTGATCCCGGATTTTCTCCCAGAGTTAAAAAAATCAGAGATGACAGGCATGGCCCCACCTGCTGGATATCCGTAACACTGATTGAGGGCAAAAACAGGCAGATACGCAAAATGACCGCTGCAGTTGGCTATCCTACCTTAAGACTTTTCAGGGTTAGGATGGATAATATCAGGCTGAACCAGCTTTTGCCGGGCGAAGTTATTGAAGTTGAGGGGTTTGATGTATCAGAAATGTAAAGTAAATCTGTAGTTATTCACGGTTTTCGGGAAACAAATCGCCGGTCAGTATTTTTTTTACCGCTTCGAAAAGCACAGGTTGTATGTGCGGATAGGTTAAATTTTCGGGTAAAACTTCAGAATACATCACTTCGGCTATTTCAAAATCGGAAAGAGGCCCTGTTTTTTCGATTTCAGCGAAAAAAAGCCTGCCAAAAGTTTTATTTGAGCCGTTTTCAACGGAATAATCACATAATTCCCTGATTGAGAACTCCAAAGCCCCTGTTTCCTCTTGCAGCTCTCGGGTGGCGGCCTGTAACGGAGATTCTCCGGCTTCGATATGGCCGCCGGGGATTTCCCAGGTGTTTCTGTCCTTATTTCGGACCAAGGTCCACTTTCCCTGATAAAGTGCAAATATTATTGAATACTTGTACGAAGAATCAGATGAGCCGGTTTGCAGAATGTCAATTTTAAAATTCATTGAATATCAATTGAATATCAAACTTTTTCGGTTAATAATTCAGAGAAAATTCTGTAAAATTCAGCCACATGCCATGCATCCATCAGGCCATGATGCGCGTGCACAGAAACAGGAATCAGCTGCTTGTTACCCGATTCATAAATTTTTCCGAAAGTGATCTTGGGTACACTGTCTCTGTAAGCAAAATGCCGGGCGTGGCTCACCGAAGTAAATCTTATCCAGGGGAGTACTGAAAGGTGAATTACATCAGTTCTGGATGTGTTTTCTGTCATTCTAAGGCCACTCACCGAAGCAACTTCCTCAGTTTCTTTGCTTACAGATTCGCTGAAAGCAGAAAAATCATCGGAAAAAGGAATGAAAGAAAAGCCGAAAGTTTTATCGGGCCTGCTGATGGTGGATGAGGCATGTATCTTGTCGAAGATGACGGGTTTATCGTCCACAATCCGAGTTCTGAATTCGTCAATCCTGTTTAACGCACGCAGGGTTTGGAAAAGATAGTAATGAAACAGCCTGATGTTCTTTTGTTTACAATAAATCACAGCTGGGCCGATTTCAATTTCTGCATTAATGCCGAAAAAGGGTTCATCAAACTCTTTAAAAAAAGCAAAGTGCTCTTTTCTTACCCAATTTTGAGTTTCAATTTCTTGATGCATAAAGTCTTGTGAAAATTTTAGCAGTAATTATTTGCTGAGTAAGAAGAGCAAAGGGATTTCGAGGCGCTTTCGCCATGCGATTTCGGAATGATCCTCGCCCTGGAATTTACGGGTTGTCCAATCATTTTGAGTGTAACCCTTGCTTCTGATAATTACATCGGCTTGCTTCTGAAATGGTTCGTAGAGTGCATCGAGGGTTTCAGTGCCAAAATCAAAATACAGCCGGTGATTTCCGGCATCAGGCAGATGATCATTCATATACCGGAGAAATGCTGCGGGAATGGGATTGTTTTCAACTGTAAACACTCCGGGCCAGTGGGTTGATAAGCAGGCTGCACCTCCGAAAATTCCGGGATATTCGCACAGCGCATACATTGAAATAAGCCCGCCCATGCTCGATCCGGCAATAAAGGTATTGTTACGGTCAGTTTTTGTATTGTATGCTGAATCAATAAAAGGTTTGAGCTCTGAGGTTAAAAACTTCAGGTAATTGTCTGATATAATACCTCCCTCAAACAATGGAGGAAAACCTTCACCTCTGCTTGCATTCATCAGGCTGTCGATTTGTCTTTGAGTAAGGTAATTAAGTGCTCTTTGCGGAAAATATTCCATATGTCGCCGGGGAGTATTCCAAATACCAACAACTATGCATTCAGTAATTTTTTGTTCGTTAAGCAATCTGCCCATGGTTTCATCCACACCCCATTCCTGTTTGTTCCAGGTAACAGCCGAATCAAACAGCATTTGCCCATCGTGCATGTACAGTACTGAATATTTTGTATTTGAGTTATAACTGTCGGGCAACCAGACATCAACATTACGGGCAGAAACAAATTGTGAAGAAAAGTCAGAATGACGTATGATTCTTCCCGAACTCAGGGATGGCAATTGCGCTGATGCCATTATTGACAAAAGAAAAGAAAAAATAAGCAATGGAATTCTCATAAGATGCAGATGGTGATTATAAAGCAAAGTTAATAAAAAATTGCTGAATTTTTAAGATCAGGATCAGTCTCAAGATCAACTAATTACAAAAAATGTGAACCCGGGTGCTTACAGAAAGAGGAATTCAACGATCTGCAGCATAGTATTGCAAAAATGAAGAATCAGATGTCGGTCTTTTCCCTTCGAATATTCAGCCGGATTATTTTAAGTTTCTCCCAGTCAATTAAACTGATGATTGCCAGCATTATACCTGATATAGATACAGCAAGCATTCTGTATGTAAACCAGTTGTGGTGATAAGTGTGATTGGCTGTTGCCGCTATCCATAAAAACGGGGTGAGCGCAACCAAAATGAAAAGGAGTGAATTAAGTAAACCTTTTCTATTAAATCTTACAAAGGCTAAAATAATGAGAACGAGAAGTATCAAGTTTATTACCGGCAACTGAATGAGATTCAGATTTTTATCAATTGCATCAAATCTTGAGAATTCCTGAGCACCTGCCCTCAAGGTAAACTGAGCAATAAAATCATCAATCAGGTTGAAACTGCAAAACGGGTAGGTAATCAGAATTTTCGCAATCCAGGCCCCTGCATACCCTGCAAGCCATAATAAACCCATTTTGACCAGCTGAGTGGCTTTTGTGAGAAAACTTTTGAGAGTGAACTCTTTATCATGTTGTAAACAAATATAGAGTAATAAAGGAATGCCGAGCGTAAGAACCGGTGCGGTGAGAAGATCAAAGTAATTGACAATCATGCCGGTAATAAGTAAAATCATATAAGGAGGTTTCGGGTCAGATTTTCCCCTGGTAAGAATCATCATACCGATAATCAGAGTTATCAAAAGCACCGGCGACATTTGCATGGAGAACTGCATGATGTAAAAGTTGACAAAAAACAGCCCGGCCATAATTGCAAGAGTTTTTCTGCTGCCGGCCATTTTATAAGAGATCATGATAAATATTGTAATCAATATTGATGTGATGATAAAAATGTAAAGCTTTATTTCGTTAAAATGAAGAAAACTATAAAAATATCTGAATAAGAATGAATTGCCATGCCAGTAGCGCGCATAATGATTGTTGGTGGGCTGATTTTTATTTTTAATATTATACTCTACATATTTCCATTGTGAAACATAACCCTGATCCATTCTGCTTCTGCCAAGCAAGGCCGATTGAATGGGCTCTTTGCTGTTGATGGAGTAAATAATATTGGTAATTTGTCCATCCATCGCATAATCAAGCCGGTGTTGAATACCATCAATTATCGGGTCAGGGTAGTCAATGTAATACTTTGCATATTTTATTGTCTTTTCAATGTTTCTCTGTACTGCCTTATCTGGCAATAGAACAACAGAAAGGAGTGAAAATACCAGAAATGCAGAAATTGTAATGAGAAATGCAGCGAAATACTTAAAAACAACTGCTGTTTTGCCCAATCCGGGATTTGCCATTTCAGATCAACAGGTTAACTTATTTTGAAACTAATGTTATGAGAATTATTTGAAAAGATCTGTAAGATTAAGGCCTGAATGCTCTTAAAGCCGGAAGGGCTTTATTGTCAAAATCAAACAACGCCATATTCTCCCATGACGATCCATTGTTTGCCTGTGGTCCTTTAAAAGAAACCCATTCACCACCCCAATAGGCAAAACCAACCAGATTTTTATCAGATGTGGAGATTCGTCTTATCTCTTCAAGAAAGGCAAGCTGCCCCCCGGGTGTGCCGGGAAAATCGGGATGTGCCTGTTCCTGACTTCCTACTACATTGTTTGTCCAGTCGTTCCAGCCAAAAGTAAAAGGGTAGGAGGTTTCAGCGATCATAACTGGTTTAAACATGCTTTTCGACAGTGAAATAAGGTCAGTTTGTAGCTTATTCAGGTCTTTGCCATGCCAGTTGGGATAATAACTGATGCCAATAATATCATAGTCAATACTTTGCAGGTTTTGAAGCATATATTCTGCTCCATCAGTTCCGGCATAGTGAAACATGATTTTGCAATCTTTTTTTGAGTCTCTCACAGCTTTAGATCCCGCCCTGAGTAATGCTTTCAGGTTGGTCATATTCGAATATTTTCCAGCAGGCCACAACATGCCACCGTTAATTTCATTACCGATCTGAATAAAATCGGGCGAAATTTCATCCATAATTCTTGCAGTGTAATTGTAAACACTATCAGAAAGTGGCATAATTTCAAGGCCTTGCCAGGCTGAAGGGGTTGTCTGATGGCCCGGGTCTGCCCATGTGTCAGAATAATGAACAGTGATCCATACTTTTAAGCCCATGCTCTTAACTTTGTGAGAGAACTCTTTTACTTCGTTAAAGCCGGAATGTTTGTCAGCCGGAGTATGCCAGATCCTTATTCTTACAGTATTCAGCCCTGATTCCTTTAATATGGTTAACATCTCTTTTTCCAAACCCGCCGAATCATAAAATTTAATTCCGGCTTCTTCCATTTCCGGGAGAAATGAAAGATCAGCTGCTCTGAAAATAAAGGGCTTTTCTTCCGGCTCTGGCTCAGGTGTTTTTTCAGTGCACGAACTTATGTTCAGCGACACGAAAATAAGAGGTACTATTAGTAAGGATATTCTGGTTAATTGTTTCATTTTTCAGGATCCGGTGAAATGTTCATTCAATCTACAAATGTAGTCATTAGTTCTTTAGTAAAATCATTCATTCTGTAATGTTGGTCAGGAGTTCTCAAAATTCGCCATGGGCCTGACCGACAGCGATGCTTGTTTACCAGAAGAAGTTATACCTCAGGCTTGTTTGAAATATTTGTGAACGAAACCTGAATAATTTATTTATATCTCCTGCCATAAGTTCTTGTACATACCTGGCATCCAATTCAAAACTCCCTCTTTGTGAAGTTTTGACTGCAATGAATAAACAGCCGGTAAATCCTGCCTGAGCTAATGGTACATTCCGCCCGAAGCGGTCATTGAAATAGGTATAGATAATATCCTTGCTTTCATAAATGTTAAAAGTAACCAGCGGACCGGCACCAAAGCCACCTCTGAGATTTCCTTTCTGGTAATTATATTTCATTACAAGCGGGATTGTGAGAGATATGAGTTCCAGGTCGGCTTTAAGCGAAAATACTTTAACCGAAAAATTTCCAATGGAGCTTTCTTCGCGATTGTTGATGTAATAATTCTTATCTCCAACTTTAACATGCTCCGAAATAAGGATCCCCTCAGGAGGATACAGCGTGGTTTGGCCCAGTCGCATTAATTGTAAACCGCTTTCAAGAGAGAGCTTTTCGTTGTTTGTAAATAAATTTCTTAGTTGTATAGATAATCCTGCATTAATTGCCGGAGTATAATCTGAATAAAGTCCTGCTCCAAAAATTATTTTTTTAAAAGTTATTCCACTATAAACTGAAGGATTGATCTCAATTTTTTTATACCGGCGCTCGAAAATAACACATTCTTCGTCGGTACATACCAGATCATGGTATTTATTTGCCAGTTTGATCATGGGTTTTGGCCTGAGCGGAGTTTGCTGAATATCTTCTCTTATTTCAGGACAATCGGCCATCAAATAAAGCAGTTTACCCTTGTATTTGGGAATATTGTAAAACGCACCACTGTCGTTGTGGATAATCCTTTCGGGTTCTGAAAGTTCTACCAGGCCATTACTTTCAGTTTCAAGAAAATATCTGGGAGATTTATCGCCTGGATGCTGATAAAGGTTGGCTTTTCCCTGTATCAGAAATTCAAGAAAAACAGTTTCGGCTTTGCCATTATTGTCAATTGTCTTCGAAATCATAAACCTGCCTGCATCAAAGCGATATGCTCTAATTTGGGAGGCATCGTACTTCTGATACTGAGCATTCGGACTAATTTTGAAATTACAGCTCCTGGCAGCATGCTTTTCGCCCATAATTTCAAGATACCCCCGAAGGGTGTCGTTATTTAATGTAATGATATAACCTTCAGCAAAACTCTCCTGTGCAGCAGCATGATTTGAAATGAGGAAGGAAGATAAAATCAGCAGAATAGTAATAATTGGGTAAACAAACGCTTTCATATACTTAATATAGGTTAAAAACAAGTGCCTTCTCTTTATTCGGAAGAGGGTTTAAACTGCGGCAAAAATATGCAAAAGGACAGAAGTATGCTATCTGCCAAAATAAATTAACAGGAATTACCAATTCTGAATGGTTTTAGGACAGAACAGCGTTTGTTAATAAAAAAACTGTTTTCCGGCAAGGAAAGAAGTTTCAAATATTTAGTAATCTGCACACCTGTATCAGGCTCAGATTCTTCAATCTTTTAAAGGAAGTTGTTTACTTTAAAGTTATTTGCAAAATTTCAATTTATTCATACCTGAGTGAAACTGCCGGATTAACATTAGCAGCCTTGATTGCTCTGTAACTAATGGTAGCCAGCGCAATACAGAGTGCGACTGCAAATCCCGAAACAAAATCAAAGGGATTGATTTGTATGCGGTAATGGTAATTGTTAAGCCAGTTGTCGGCTGCCAGATAGATAAATGGGGCTGAAATGGCCAGAGATACTGTAAGCAATATGATTATTTCACGTGCTATCAGAAACCATATTCGCCCGACCGATGCACCGAAGGTTTTTCTGATTCCTATTTCGCGTGTGCGTTGCTGAACAGTAAAAGAGGTTAATCCATAAAGGCCCAGCGAAGCTATGAGTATTGCCAGAATGGTAAAAATAATAGCCAGCCATGCATTTTGTCGTTCAGACTTGTACATTTGTTCCACATCCTTGTCCATAAAGAAAAACTGAAGCGGGGAGTTTGCGGTGTAACTTTGCCAGACTTCTTCGATTTCATCCAGGGTGTTCTGACTTGCATTGGCCGCAAGCCTTACACTAAAATACCCCCAGTGAGTGTCCTCACTTTTTAACAACATTATATGCGGTACAATTTCTGCTTTGAGCGATTCGAAGTGAAAGTCTTTTACAATTCCGATAACTGATGATAATTCCTGCGTTTCATCAGGGCCATAGTTGGTGATAACCCTGGTTTCAAATGGCTTGGTTAATGAAAAATCTTTCACAGCTTCCTGATTTATGATGCATGCGAGGTGGTCCGTTCCATGCTCTTTGCTGAAAAATCTGCCTGATTCCAGTTTTATCCCATACACATCAAGATAGTCGTAGTCAACCCAATTGGTTTGCATAAGGAATGACTCATCGGTGCGGCCTTTTATCATATAGCCATTGTTGTTGTTGCTGTGACCTGGCACAGCTGTGGAGGCAGAAACTGAAACTACTCCCGGAATGCTTTTAATGGAATTCTTAAATTCTGCGATTTTTCCTCCAATAGCATCTGCTCTTTTTATTACAATAACATTCTCCTTGTTAAAGCCAAGATCTTTGTTGCTCATATATCTGATTTGCCTGAACATAATCAATGTGCCGGCAATGAGTATGATAGAGATGGAAAACTGCAGTACTACCAGACCACTTCGCAAATAACGGCTGCTTTTTCCGGCCTTTATCCTGCCCTTTAAAACCATATATGGATTAAATGAAGACATGTAGAATGCAGGATAACTTCCGGCAGCTAGTCCTATAAAAATGGCTAAAAATATCAGGAAAGGTATATAATACCATTCTGCTGTGAGATCAAGGGTGAGATGTGTGTCGAGCAGCGAACTGAAATACGGCAATGCAATGGAAGTGATTATCAAAGCTACCAGCAACGACAGAAAGGATAACATGATGGTTTCGGAAATAAATTGCCAGGTTAAAGCTCCACGCGAAGAGCCAACAACCTTTTTAATGCCGATCTCCTTAGCCCGTTTTGAAGCCTGAGCTGTTGAAAGATTCATAAAATTGATGGATGCAATAATAATTACAAGCACAGCAATACTGCCAAAAATCCAGAGATATTTCGGGTCACTGGCAGCTTTTAACTCCTGTTGAATTCCAGGATTAAGATGAATATCGCCAAGAGGCTGCAAAAACAAACTGTATCTGTTTCCCTGATTGATGAATTCTTCAATGGTAATACCCAGAAACTTTTTCAACTCCGGTCCGACGTTCTTTGCCAGAAGTGGAATAAGTTTTTCGTCAACCGATTTTGGGTCTGAGCCTTCTTTGAGCAGAAGGTATGTGCTGAAGCTGTTTGATGTCCACTGCGTATCGTTTGCCCGCTGATTGGTCATGAATGATCCAATCATATTGGCTTGAAAATGAGAATTCTCCGGTATGTCTTCAAAAACTCCTGTTATTCTGTAAGGGTTAGGGTCGGTACTTACATAAACTAGCTTATCAATAGGATCGGAATCTGCAAAGATTTTTTTTGCAGTACTTTCAGAAATGGTAAGTGTTCGTTTCTCATTTAAAGCATTTTTGGGATTACCTCTCAGCAGAGGGATCGTAAAAACCTTGAAAAATGAGGAATCGGCTTCAATAAATTTGTCTTCAGTAAAAATCTGGTCTTCATATCTGATTATGGTTTCGCCCCAGCCGTTAATTCTGAGAAATTCTTCTACTTCGGGGAATTCAGCCTTTGTGGCAGGGCCAATAGGAGAGGCGGTGCTGGCAGCAAGTATTTCCTGCCCGCTGATTTTGCCATCTAAAATAATTCGAAATATTCTGTCGCCTTTCTCATGAAAGCGGTCATAGCTTAACTCATGAAGAATCACCAGACAGATTATCAGGCTTGAGGCTATTCCGGCTGATAGTCCAATGATGTTAATTATTACGTAGGATCTCTGTTTTAGTAAAGCCTTCAGGCTGTGGTTGAAAATGTCCTTAACCATAGTAAAGTGTTGTTAGCGCAGTAAGATCAGATGATTTTATGACGCTAATGGCAGCACTTTGTTACAATTCAGGAATGAAAAAAAGCAAATAGTGTATCCTGAACAGCAGTTTTCTATTCATTGAAAAAAATAAAACTAAAGAATTGACTCTTGATAATCAGTTACTTTCGATGCCAAGGAAAGTGTTGATTAATTCAATGAGTTCATGTTTGATAATTGGCTTTGTAATGAAAGCGTTACACCCTGCCAGCAAGGCATCTTCCTTATCGCCGGCAAAAGCAAAAGCAGTCTGGGCAATTACAGGCACATTTTTGTTTAATTTCCTTATTTCGCGTGTGGCTTCAAATCCGTCTATTCCTGGCATTTTTATATCCATCAGAACTAAGGATATGTCAGGATGGGCCTTAAAAACCTCTATGGTTTGCATTCCATCGGTAGTTCTTAGGATGGTTAAATCATATTTGTTTAAAATTGCTGATATCAGTCTGTAACTATTGTCGTCGTCTTCGGCAAGTAATATTTTTATTTTCGACGGCATTTTTACAGAAGTTTCTTTTTTTATTGCAGGGGTATCCTGATGTTCCTGCCCATTAATGTAAGGCAATGAAAACCAAAAACAGGAACCCACACCAGGAGTTGAATCAACCCATACCTTGCCGTTTAGCAATTCAATGTAAGATTTTACAATCGCAAGCCCAAGTCCTGAGCCTTCATGTGGTCTGGTGCTTCTTATTTCAGCCTGAATAAATCTTTCAAAAATTTTATCAATTCTTTGAGGATCAATGCCAATGCCAGTATCTTTTACATAAAATCTGATTTCGCCATCCATTAAAAAGTTACCCATGTGGATTTCGCCCGAATGGGTGAATTTTAAAGCGTTGTTTATGAGATTGGAGATAATACTTTCAATTTTATTCTTATCTGAAACTAACCTTGCATCAGGGCCTTTTACATAATTGTCGAGTACGAGATCCAATTTTTTGTCGAGGCACTGTTTTTTAAAGAAATTGTGATAATACTCCATTATTTCGGCTGAATTAAAAACCGACCTCACAATTTCAACCTGACCGGCTTCAATTTTTGAAACTTCAATAATATCATTAATGGTATTCAGCAAACGGTGGCCGCTTTGCTCAACAATATCCAGATATTGTCCTTTCTCTTCCTCCGGCAGATTGGTTGATTTGAGTAAATCAATAAAACCAATGATTCCATTCATGGGAGTCCTGATTTCGTGCGACATATTCTGCAGAAATGCTGTCTTTAATCTGTCAGATTCTTCGGCTTTGTCGCGGGCCAGGATAAGTTCATTT
>JANJXJ010000159.1 GCA_024709105.1 Lentimicrobium sp.
CCCAACCCCACTTTTTCCCTATCTTTAACCCTTAAATCTTAAAACCTATATTATGAAGACAAGATTAGAATCGGTGAGGCTTTATGCAATTATGTTAATGGCCTTATTTTTAACTACATGGAGCATTGAAGCGGTTGCTCAGGAGCAGGGAGCTGCCGCAGTGCCGCAATTTAAAATTACCATCGAAAGGACGGATAACGGCCTTAAACTGCAGAGTCATCAGGGCAGTGCATGGAAAGAACTGAGTTTTAGTCTTTCGGATAATCAGGTGCAGGCGGTGGACGAATTTGGTATGGCAGCCCCCGAGGAATCAAATGCCGCACGTGATAACAGTTACGCCGACTACCTGTTTACCATTACCAAAACCAAAGACGGATTGCTTCTGACAGGAATTGAAGGAACCGTATGGACCAAACTGAGTTTTTCACTTTCCGGCCACGGAAAACAAACCATTGACCGCCTGGGAATGGTGGAGTAGGTGAAAATACAGAAGCTTGAAAAGAAATTGGGCGGGCAGGGAGTGCACCTTGTCCGCTTTTTTTGCATAAGTGAGTTGAGTAATGAGGGAGTGACGGGGATAGGAGAAAGGTTAAAATGAGATTCAGGTCAAACCATGAAGTTTATGGAGCCTGATATGGCAGCTTTGAATCTGATATAGAACATGTCCGGTTTTTTTAATAATAAACTGGACAAATGTTTTACTTTTGCACATTTAAGAGAGAATGAAAATAACAGAATACATATCACTTACCATTGATAGGTTTCCCAGGGGATATGTATTCACCTATACTGATTTTACAAAAGAGGTGAGTCAGAGGGAAGCTGTGATAAAGGCGCTTAACCGTATGGTGTCTTCAGGTAAAATTGCCAAATTGTCGAAAGGGAAGTATTATAAACCTGAAAATTCGCCATTTGGTAATCTTCAACTCTTGAATACATATGATGAAAAAGAAGGTACATTGAACATTGATCTTAATGCTTTTGATCGTCTTTCTCTATAATGAATACAAGAATCTATGACCCAACAAGAACTCGAAAAATTACTCCTGGGTGCATCCACTTCACTGCGTGGGACGACGAATGACAAAATTTACAGTTCTGAAATTTGCATGGGATGTGTGTTTGAATTCCAGATAATTTATATGTAAAAGCATATAAAAACTATGAATTTTATATTTTTATATGAATATGCATATAAAACGAAGAATTGTACTATCTTTGTATTCAAAAGCATATAGAATGAAAGAATTAGCCGACTTTGTAAAGACCAAACGAAAACAATTGGGTCTGACACAAGAAGAATTTGCGGAAAAAGCAGGGGTTGCCCTTACAGTTATCAGAAAGATTGAACAAGGCAAAGAAAACCTTAGTTTGTCAAAGGTTAATCAGGTTCTGCTTATGTTTGGTCATGTTTTGGGTCCGATAAATGAGAACAATGCGACAAGGAATAGTGAAATACAATAACATACAGGCTGGTCTTTTATCTGAAGAAGATAATGGAGAGTATGTGTTTGTATATGATGAACACTATACACAAGCATACCCTGACCAATTCGTCACATTTCAGATGCCTGTAACCCAAAGGCCATACAGAAGCAAAAGACTGTTCCCGTTTTTCGATGGTCTGATTCCTGAGGGATGGCTGTTGAATATTGCAGCTGAAAGCTGGAAAATCAACAAGAATGATCGTATGGGGCTTCTTCTTGCCTGTTGTCAAAATGCCATCGGTGCGGTAAGTGTTCATCCTGTAAATACCAAAGCCGATGAGTAGATGCCTGTATTGTTATAAAAAGCTGGATGAAGACCAGGTTGACTATCACCCAAAGTGCATCAAAGCGTTCTTCGGAACCAAACAGGCACCGGTTCTGCCGTATCGCTTATCAGAAATGGAAAAATTGGCGAAAGACGCGGCAGAATTATCTATAACAGTTCCGGGAGTTCAACCAAAATTGTCTTTGGGATGGATAAAAAATGAATTGGGTAAAAGACACCACAGGCGTTTAACCGTTATGGATGCTTTAGCAGGACATTTCATTTTAAAACCACAGAATGCTGATTATCCTCAGATGCCCGAGAACGAGCATCTTTCTATGAAGTTGGCTGAATTATTCAAGATTAACATTGTGCCGGTCAACATGATTCGTTTGGAATCCGGGGAATTGTGTTTCATCACCAGACGAATTGACCGAAACCCGGATGGATCCAAAAATCACATGATTGATTTTTTGCAAATCCTTGAACTGGAAGATAAATACAAAGGCACAATGGAAACGCTTGGAAAAAAAATCGGCGAGTTATCTGTGAACACCTTGTTTGACAAGCTGCGCTTTTTTGAATCCACAGTATTCAATTACATCATCGGGAACAACGATATGCACCTGAAAAACTATTCCATGCTGCTATCGGATATGGGCTGGGTGCTTTCGCCTTTCTACGACCTTTTAAACGCAAAAATGATATTACCTGATGATAAAGAGGATATGGCTTTGTTGCTGGGTGGTAAAAAGGAAAACTTCAATAAAGGGTATTTCGACCGCCTGGGTGCTGTTTTAACACTTAATGATAAACAAATCAATGGAGTATACAAAAAACTTACGGAATGGATGCCTGAGGCTACTCAATTGATTGAAAATTCCTTTCTGGAAACAGACCGGCAAAAAGCATATAAAGAATTCATCTCTCAACGTGTAAGACTTTTCACAGCATGACCCAACAAGAACTCGAAAAATATCTCTGGGGTGCAGCCACTGCCCTGCGTGGCACGATTGATGCCGGAGATTACAAACAATATATCTACTGACCGCCTAAAAAAAAATACGGGGTTACTCCCCGAGAGTTTCACCCCATGTTGTAAGTCTGTTTTTGCGAAAACAAACACAACATGAGCAAAAATACGGAAATAAATTTTGTCGGACAGCCGATTTTCAAACAAGTAATAAATTTGTTAGAGGCAATAAACATAAAGAGCCTGGTTAACAAACACAATTCAGATTATTACTACAAAGCTTTTAAGGCAAAAACGCATTTAATAACGATTCTATTTGGCATACTTAGTCGCTGTGACTCAATGACCAAGATTTGTGAAGGTCTGCGGGCAATGGCAGGAAAGCTGAATCATTTAGGTTTAGAAAAAGCACCAGCCAAAAGCACAGCATACGATGGCATGCGTAATCGTGACAATAAGTTCTTTGAGGATGTTTATTTTAAATTGGTTCGTCAATATCAAAGTTTTTTGTCGGACAGCCGGACTTTTGGACTCACATTTAAAGAAGTTTTGTTAATAGATTCCTCCACAATCCGATTATTCAGCGATATTCTGAAAGGTGTAGGCCGAGATCCGAAGCACGATGGCAAAAAGAAAGGGGGATTAAAAGTGCATAGTGATTGTTTATTATATTTTTAAGCGATTAACTCCTGCTCGATCTGGTGGCTCCGAATCTTTTTTCCTCGTTTTTTCCTGCATTTATAATTTTAAAAAGCCCCGTTTTTTTGTTTTGCCCTTTCATATAATATTGTTCATGTGAATGCGTTATGGTTTTGATTTAGATTTCAGCAGGGAATCTGCTTTTACTCCGGCTCCGTTAGCGATTATTTCCCCACAAAACCAATTCCTATGAAAAAACACCTTTATCTGATTGCGCTGGCTTTTGCGCTCATTTATGTTTACCTGTTTCTGGAACAGCAGGCAGGGGTTAATGTGCTGTTGTTCAGTGTGATGGTGTGCGGTGTGTTGCTCTATTTCAGGCGACTGGATATGCAGCTGCACATGCACCGCCTGATAACCGCAGGAGTGATGCTGAGCGCTGTGATGACGGCTTTTTATGGTGAAGGGGCTTCGTTGTTTGTAAACATCATTTCGCTGATTGCAATGGCAGGCGTTGCCGCTTATCCCGGCATTAAAATTCCGCTGAATGTTGGGCTGGCCTCGGCCTCGGCATTTTTTTCAGGACCTTTTTATGCTTTCCGGCATCTGCTTAGTCCGGGGGAAAGTCAGTCGCGCAAAGGCAAATGGTTGCGGAAGATTTCGCTGTTTTTAATTCCTTTGTTGCTTCTGCTGATCTTTATACTGTTGTATTCGGCATCCAGCCCGTATTTTAACCGGTTGACGGGCAATGTGCTGCAACAATTTACCGATTTGATTACTTACCTCGAAACCTGGATTTCGCCCCTGGCATTCTGGTTGTTTGTGCAGGCGCTGTTTGTTTTTGCTGTGTTTGTGTTTGGTACCTACAAAAAATCAATGAATATTTTCAGCGAAAACGGAACAGATGTGCTGTTGCGCAGCCGCAGATCATTTTCAGGCAGATTCACCGCCCTGAAATTTGAAATGCAAAGTGGTGTTATTCTGCTGCTTATGCTCAATCTGGCATTGCTGGTTATGAATGTGCTCGACATTTACCATGTGTGGTTGTTTTTTGAATGGGATGGAGGCTATCTCAAACAATTTGTACATGAAGGCACCTGGCTGCTGATCTTTTCAATATTGATTTCGATTGGGATTGTGGTGTGGCTTTTCAGGGGCAACCTCAATTTTTATTCCCGTAACAAACGTCTGGTGCAGCTTTCGGTGATATGGCTGGCGCAAAATGCCCTGCTGGTGATTTCGGTGGCCATCAGGAATTTCTGGTACATTTATTATTACAACCTGGCGTTTAAACGCATATGGGTGATGGCTTTTCTGGTGCTGGTGCTGTTTGGCATTTTTACGGTAATCATCAAACTCAGACAAAAGAAATCCATGCAGTATCTGCTGGTGCGAAATAGTATAGCGGCTTATGTTATATTGTTGGTAATCAGTTTATTTAACTGGGATATGGTGATAGCCCGGTACAATGTAAAACATTCGGACAGGGCATTTTTTCATACCAATTTTATGATGCGGCTCGACAGCAGCACATTGCCGGTGCTGCATCTGAGCGATGAGCAACTGAAGGTGATTGACAGCATCAGCAACAACAATTACCCCGATTACAGATATCATGTGAGCACCGCAGATTTCAGGAGCGAGATAAATAGCCGCAGCCGGAAATTTGTGACCGGTTATCCCGCACTGGAGTGGCAGGGCTGGAATGTTTCGGATGCTGTGACTTACAGACGGCTGAAAGCTCTGGATGAGAAAAGCAGCAGCAACAATTTATCTGACTATTAAGTAGTTAAGAATTATGAATACAGTTTCCCAAGAGGTTTATTTAAATAACAGAGACTGATTTTCCTTTTCTTTCAGAATACAAAAACCCCTGCAAATGCAGGGGTTTTTCTTGCTTTATTAACTTACTGAACCCTTTGTTGATACAATTATTTGACCTTCATCATACTTCCGCTGATATTTTTGCCGTTCAGCGAGATGCGGAAGGTATAGAATCCGGGTTTTACCGGGATTCCGTTCTGATCGCAGCCATTCCAGAAGATTTCATAATTACCTGCCTGATTTACTTCGGTGCCGAGGGTACAGATCAACCGTCCGCTGACATCAAAGATCAAAACCTGAGCATAGCCGGGTTCGGTTCCGGATTCAACGGTAAAGCGTATAGTAGCGCTGCTGGTAAACGGATTGGGGTAAGCTGCCGGCACATTCACTTCATCCTCAGTGGATTCTATATATTCCGAAGCCGTGGTACCACCCCCGCCACCACCTCCGCTGAAGTGGGTAAACGGGCTGCTCACATTGTAGCAGGTACTTATTTCCACAATTTCTTCCCTTATTTCCTCTGCTTCGGGCGATCCCTCATCAAAGGTAAAATACAGAGTGTAGAGGTAATCAATTTTGCGCTTGGCCCACAGCTTGGTAAGGAACATATTGTTGGTAATCAGGCTGTCGGTCAGGTACATATTGTAGGTATAGGTTTGGCTTATTCCGAAAGCATTGCCGCTCAGGGTAACTGCAACGGAATCGGCAAGGTCGTATCTTCCGCTCACAATAAGCTGCTGACCCAGGTAGAGATTTGGCAAAGGGGAAGGGTAGGTTTCGGTGGTAATGGGCGGATCAAAAGTCATGGTAATGTTCAGCAGTACCGGATTGCGTATTTTCATATAAAACTGGGTGATCATCTGTTCCAGTTCATTGTCGAGCAGGAACTCACACAGTCCGTTATTCTGACTGGCAATTTGAGAAAGTAAAGCCTGATTGACATAATCGCCGATTCCGAAAGTATTGATAAT
>JANJXJ010000167.1 GCA_024709105.1 Lentimicrobium sp.
TCAACAATAACAAATCCCGGTTAATGGGTTTTGGTCATGGTTTCAGGAATGGTAATGATAAAATCGGCCTTGTTTTTGTTTTCATCTGCCAGGCTGTCAATGCTTTCCTGCTCAGAGCTGTTGATGGTGACAATTTTTAGGTCAGGCCTTTGCTGTTTCAGATACCACATAATTCCTTCGTAATTATCGGAATGGTAAGTGCCGTGGTAATGAATAAAAGTACTTCCTGCTTTAAGGTTCTTCAAAATAAAGTGCGCCATGGTAGCGTCTTTGATGGCCTGAGCTTTTGGCAGATTCTCATTTACATGGCCACCGGCACCACCCATCATCTCAATCATGCCTTTGTAGCCCGGCAATTCAGGGTTATAAGCTACAGGCAAAGGGGCAATGTATGATCTGGCTTCTTCCGATAGTTTTTCCAGCCCTTCAAAACCTTCGCGGTTGACCAAAGAAGCATAGCGGCGGGGAATATTGGTGGCAATAAAGCTGATGCCATTGTCGCGGGCAAAAACCAGCAGGGGTTTGTAGTCGGTTTTGTAATTGGGCCAAAGGCGGGCTTCAGCTTCAAAATTACGATCGATTACCTTTTTATTCAGATATTCGCTGATTATGAGTGCGTTGTCGGCTTCAAACATTTCGGCGCCCATAACGATGCTGCCGCTTTTTTCTGAAAAAAGGGCTTTGGTCAGCTCCAGCTGGAGCCAGTGACTGATGGGATTGTTGTGCAATTCTCCGAATAAAACCACATCAGCCTCTGAAGCAGCTTTCAGCATTTTTCCAAAATCTGAGGTTTTACCCTTATTGTTATAAATCTGATAAGCAGGCAAATCGCCACGCATAGCAGTTAACAGAACAAATAAAACAGCGAATGTGAACAGTCTTTTCATGTTGGTATAATTTTCTGTAATAACAGATTTTATTTGCCCTGGTTCAGATTGTTGGAATTAAAAGTGATGGGGAGCAGGTTTTGAATGCCGTTCATGGTTATTACCCGCCCGGTTTCACCTGAGAAGATAATTTTAATTTCCTTGTTCTGCCGGTTCTCATATTCGGCAATTACCTGCCGGCATGCTCCGCAAGGGGCAACAGGATCGGTAATTCGCCCCGACTCTGTTTTTACAGTAACTGCAATGGTTTCAACCTTTTCATCGGGGAACATGGCAGATGCATAAAACAGGGCCACCCGTTCGGCACATAATCCCGATGGATAGGCTGCGTTTTCCTGATTATTTCCTGTGATGATTCGCCCGCTCGACAGCCTTATTGCAGCGCCAACTCCGAACCCTGAGTAGGGGGCATAAGCCGATGCTGCTGATTTGGCAGCAGCTGAAAGCAATTCCTGATCTTGTTCGGGAACTTCGGAAAAACTCTCCGATTCGGTATATTGAATGTTTATTGTTTTGTGCTCCATTGCACTTTTATTGGTTGGAGCGGTAAAGATAAGAATTATTCGGCAGGCGGTAATGTTTCCTGCTCTGTTTTGGTTTGTTGATTTCGCCTGCAGCCAAAAAGAAGCAACGCATTAAAAAACGCGAAAAAGGTTGCTCCAGCCTGGGTTTCAAGTGTATCTTCGGTGAGCATTGACATAAAAATAATGATAAAGAATACTATATAAAGGTAGCTGTAGAATTTTCCGGTTTTAATACCTGGATAAATCAGAGAGAATATAAACAGAACCAACCCGAAAAGCCCAAAAGCTATAAAGATTGCAAGAAACTGATTGTGTGAACGGTTTCGGAATGCACTTTCCAGTCTTGAATCAAGCGAAGCATAAGCTTTTTCAAATGCCAGGTTCAGATCACCTGTGCCAACTCCGGTAAGCCAGTGCTTTTTTATAATGTATGCAGATGCCTTCCAGTATTCCACCCGTTGCATAACCGATGAAGCATTCGGGTTCCCATGGTTTATATAATTGATATATCCCATAGCCATTTGCTCAAAACGCGATGACAGGTTAAAGGTTTCAACATACCTTACATTGGCAATCCCGTTTTCAATGTGTTTTATTTCTTCATTGCTCAGGCTTCTTACTCCTTCGGCATCCTTCCTTAACTCTTTGGAATTCAAATATCTGATTAAAGTATATTGCAATTCATGACCCTTGTGGTCTTTGCCCTCAAATTTTATTGCACTGCGCTTTTCCCATTCGCGTTTCAGTTCAAAGAAATTAATGTATAATCCAACATACTGGCCGTTTTCTATGCCGTAGGTACTGGTGTCGTGTACATATGGATGTCCGAGTTTTGTATAACGGTCCAGGCTGCCAATATCTACCTTTTCAGGGAAGCTGTAGTTATTTATTACAATATTAATATACTGCCAGGAGAGGAAAATACCCAGCAGGAGTATTGATGCAACCAGAATTCTGAAAACAACCGACCTGAACCTGAAAACGAAATAAAACAGAAAAATAAGACCAAGCAGAAGGGTAATGGCAATTCCTGTTACTGACTCAAGTATAAGCAGGAACAGCAAAAACCATATTATTCCTGTAACTATTACAGCCAGAGAAATTTTGCTGTTGTATTTTTTGTTGACAATAAAATAAATCAGAATAAAAACTGACAGGCATATGGTTAAACTAAACCTGATGTGCGAAATAAAAATACTGATTTCTCTGGGGTCGGCCACATGGGTAGTAATAAGCATATACATACTGGCCATGGTTCCGGCAAAAACTGCCAGCACAAAAAAGATAAGTAACCGATAAAATCTTTCCTGCTTTAATGGTGCTGAGGTGGCAATAATAACCGGCAGGCTGATGAGGGGAAGCTTGATTCTGAGATCCTTAAGAGCATAGTTTAAGTCGGTGGTGTAGATTACACCTGCCACATGCATCAAATAAAGAGAAACCACCACTACCGCAGCCGGGTTGTTAAAAAACATCCTGAATTTCTCGGTAATATTCAGAATGAAATTTTTGCCATAAGTTGCATCCGGATGCCTGACTGCCATACTTCGCAAATCAAAGAGCCAGATGCCGAGCAAGAAGAACTGTGATATGCTCATCCCAAATTCCGACAAAGGAATGGACACAGCCAGCAACACCAGGGCATAGTACATGAGAGAGGCGGTGTCAGTCTCTGGTTTGAAAACACTTTTCAGGCTGCCTTTCTCAAGCATAGGTATTGTTTTATTTATTTAAACCGTAACCCACACTGCCGAGTATTCCTGTGTACAGCTCTTTATCGAGCAACACCTCCCTGGCTTTTTTAATCTCGGGATCTTCGGTTACCTGTGCTTCAACCCTGCCTTTCTGATAATAATACCTTGATACAATTTCGCTGCGCAACAGCGATTTAATTTCGGGAGAGAATTTTTCGAGATCGGCTTGTTTGTTGTGCATCATTTTCGATTCCAACTGAGCAAATTCGGCCGAAAGTTCGTCGAAGTATTTTTCGTTTTCTGCAGTTTTTTTCAGTTCAGCCAGCATTCTTTCACTTCTGGTAACATAGTCATAATCTTTGTCATGCAGCCAGTTAACAAAATCAGCATAAATTTCCGGGGTTATTTCAAATTCGGCTGCAGGTTTAATTTCTGCATTTTCGCGTTTGAACTTATTGGCATAATCAAAGATCAGGTATTTAGTAATCAGGCTCACAGAAATATTGCTGATTTCGGGCTGTTCAGCCTCAATATCCGGGCTGATGCCGCCGCCATCATAAACCAATCTCCCCGATCTGGTTTTGAACGTGTTTACCAATGAATCTGGAATTTTGGTAACTGCCCCGCTACTGTCCTTGTGGGCATAATCAATCGCCTGTATACATCTGCCGCTGGGAATATAGTACTTGGCTACTGTTACCTTCATTTGTGTGTTGTAGGTGAGCGGAATAATGTTCTGAACCAGGCCTTTGCCAAAAGTACGTTCACCAATAATCACAGCCCTGTCGAGATCCTGAAGTGCACCGGCAACAATTTCAGACGCCGAAGCACTGAATGAATTAACGAGTACTACAATGGGAATGTCGGTATCAACAGGCTGAAGAAGGGTTTTGTAAGATTTGTTTCTATCGGGTGTTTTTCCTTTGGTGCTTACAATCAATTCCCCTTTCTTAACAAAAAGGTTGGCAATATTTACGGCTTCGTTCATCAAACCACCACCATTATCGCGCAGGTCAATAATAAGTCCTCTGAGTTTTGGATTCTCCCTGAGTTTAAGAAATGCATCTTTCACCTCTTTTCCTGAGTTCTGAGTAAACCCGGTTAGTTTAATGTAGCCGATATTTTCATCAAGTGTAAGGAAATGAGCCACATTGGGGATGGATACCTTTTCCCGCACTACTTCAATCATCTGAGGATTTGAGCTGTTTTCTCTCAGAATCTGAATAGATAATTTTGTTCCGGGTTCTCCTTTGAGCACAGTACTTACATCGCTCACCGATTTACCTTTGGCATCGCGGTCGTTTACTTTTAATATTCTGTCGCCTGGTATTAATCCGGCTTTCTGTGCAGGAGAACCTTCATATGGTTCAGAAACTACCACATAGTCGCCCTGTTTGTGAATAAGTGCACCTATACCTCCGTATTGGCCGGTGGTCATAAATGTATAATCTTCCACATCGGCTTCCGAAATAAAAACCGTATAGGGATCAAGTTTTTCCAGAAGTCCGTCAATTCCGGCTTTTACCAGCTCGCCATGATTGAGTTCGTCAACATAATTGTTGTTCAACTCCTTATACATGGTAGCAAAAATGTCGAGGTTTTTCGATATCTCGAAAGTTGACGATGTTACCTGCGCTTGAACTTTGACATTTAATAAAAGTGCCAGTATGAGAACTGGTATAAGGGTATAGTTTTTTCTCATTTTCTGATTGACTTAAAGATTAATAATTAAGGAACCGGGTCGTAACCGCTGCCTCCCCAGGGGTGACATGAGGAAATTCTCTTGATTGTTAACCAGCCTCCTTTAAACGGGCCATGTTTTTTCAAAGCCTCAACTCCGTATTGCGAGCAGGAAGGAGTGTAGCGGCAGGATGGCGGTAAATAGGGCGATATAGCTCCCTGATACAGCCTGATCAAACCAATCATTAAATTAGCCAGAAGTTTCTTCATGTTCTGAAATTAAACGCTGAAATAGTCCGATTATTATGGGTTCAAGTGTTTTAAAATCGGGTAATTTTTTGCCCACAAAAATTATCGCAATATGAAGTGATTTGTCTTTCAAATCATTGTAAAGCAATGATTTGTGCATTCTGTAAATCTCACGTAATACTCTTTTAATCCGGTTTCGGTCAGTTGCATGTTTAAAGTTTCGTTTCGAAACAGAAATCAGCACTTTTATTTCCTGCTTTTCGGATGAAAATACAGGCATCCAGATCAGTTTAACCGGATGCCTGAAAATCTGTTTGCCCTCATCAAAAAGGGTTTGTATGTCTGTTGCACTGCATAAACGCTCTTCTTTACCAAACTTCTGCATAGCAACTATTTTGAATTAGGTTTTCCCGCAAACAGGAAGCCTTGATTTTACTTGGCCTTTTGGTTTGCAGCCAGGTATTGTTCAACTGCTTTTGCCATTGATGGTGCTGTGGCAGAAGGAGCCTCAATCTGAATTGTCAAACCAGCTTCCCGTGCAGCCTGCGCTGTTGTTGCTCCAAATACTCCAATGATTTTTTCACCTTGCTTAAACTCAGGGAAATTTTGCTGAAGTGATTTTATTCCCGAAGGACTGAAAAAAACAAGCATTTCATATTTGTTTAAATCAAGAAACGACATGTTTTCAGAAACCGTGCGGTACATCACAGCCTTGGAGTAATTGATTTTATGAGCATCAAGTAAATCAGACAACTCATTGTTGTGCTCTTCGTTGCAGGGCAAAATGTATTTTTCGGTCTTGTGTTTGCGGATAATATCCACAAGATCGCTGTTTTCTGAACTGCTGAAAAAAATCTTCCTTTTGCGGTACTGAATATACTTCTGCAGGTAGTAAGCGGTAGATTCGGAAGAACAGAAGTATTTCATGGTTTCAGGAATATTTACCCTCAGCTCTGTTGCAAGCCTGAAAAAATGATCAACTCCGTGTTTGCTTGTAAAAATTACAGCAGTATTGTCGGCTACCCTTACCTTGTTTTCTTTTCTGAAATCAATGGAAGACAGGCCTTCAATTTTAAAAAACTTGTGAAAATCAATAACAAGCCCGTATTTTTTGATCATATCACTGTAAGGTGACTTTTCAATGTCGGCTGGCTTGGGTTGCGAAATAAGGATGTTCTTTATTTTCAACTTCAGTAAAATTTAAGGAATGAAACCCCGGAAAAAAATTAAAAAGTCCCGAAATGCCTGTCAGATAATGGATTGAATGATTTTCATTCCAATAGCCAAAGGCAAAATTTCGAGGGTGCAAAAATACAAAAAAATATACATTCCCGAAAACGTTTGCACTTGCAAACTTCCAATAATTGTTCTTACAAGTCTAACAACCAGCGAAATCAACATGATAGCTGCTGCGAGGTAAAGAAAAAAATCCTGTTTCCCGAAAAACCAGGCTATGCCCAAAGGAAAAATGACAAGTCCGGTAGCAATTGTAAAAATCAGGTTATTAAGCATGTAAATGTCAGTTGCCAGTCTTGATTTGAAAATAAATCCGGTAAGCCTGACCAGCAATCGCCTGATGAACCATAAAATTATCAGTGAAACTGAAATGCCTGTATAAACTACCGGATAGGATTGACCACCAAAGTTGCCTCCTGTAAACTTTATGGCTAATCCGAAGAAAACAAGACTGATTGATAATGCGGCAACCAACCCCAGTGCCAGTGCAATTCTTTCGGTTGCTAAATTCCCGTCACGAATCAACTGGCTGATGTGCCTCCGCGAAAAAACAGCACTAAATATCTGTTTCAGCCTGCGGGGGAAAAAATATTTTGTCCATGCAAGCAATATTAATCCGGCAAAGAACAGAAATGCAATCCAATCCTGTGGGTAGGTCTCTCTTACCGCTGTTGTTAGCTTTTTGTTTACAGTTTTTCCGGTATTAAAAACAGAAGGGTAAATGGGTTTCTCAGCTACTTTTAATGAATCAGCAATTGAATCGGCAGGAAAATTAATTTCCACCAGCTCAAACCTGAAAATTGTATCTGCTGGCAGCGGATTCAGGCTATCAGTGATAAAATCGAAATATACCAGCGAGCTGTCGGGCTTTTGCTCAACGACAACCTTATTCATCGGCCACTGACTGGAAGTGGTGGTATTTGCTGTTTGCTGTGACTGCATCGGGCTGCAAAATTAATTCATTTTGGCCTACCTTTCTTTATCTTCACTTTAAATCTGTTTTACTATTCTTTTCATTTGCCTGCAGAATAATCCTATTCAGGAATAGTCTGCAACACAAGAAAAGAATATTATATTTTCAGAAAAAATTATTAATTATTGATGCATGTGTTCTGCTGATTATTTTATTATTATCCGTACCTTTGCACCGCAAATCAACGAAAGTAACACTTAATTAAAAATCAATAGATTATGACAAAAATCAAAGTGGGTATCAATGGTTTTGGCCGCATCGGCCGCCTCGTGTTCAGGGCTTCACTTACCCGTAACGACATAGAGGTTGTGGCAATTAACGATCTTATTGACGTTAACTATATGGCCTACATGCTCAGGTATGATACCGTTCACGGTCAGTTTAAAGGCGAAGTTGAAGTAAAAGACGGACAGTTGGTTGTTGACGGCCGTGCTATTCGTGTTACTGCCATTAAAAATCCTGCCGAAATCAACTGGGGAGCAGTTGGCGCTGATTACGTTGCCGAATGTACCGGTTTATTCCTGACCAAAGAAACCTGTCTGGCTCACATCGAAGGTGGTGCCAAACGCGTTATAATGTCAGCTCCTTCAAAAGACGATACTCCAATGTTCGTTTACGGTGTTAACCATAATGAGTATGCTGGTCAGGATATCGTAAGTAATGCCAGTTGTACTACCAACTGCCTTGCTCCGCTGGTAAAAGTTATTCATGATAATTTTGGTATTGTTGAAGGTTTGATGACAACTGTTCACGCAACCACAGCAACCCAGAAAACCGTTGACGGACCTTCAGCCAAAGACTGGCGTGGTGGCCGTGCTGCAGCCGGAAACATCATTCCTTCATCCACCGGTGCTGCAAAAGCTGCTGCCAAAGTAATTCCTGCTATGAAAGGAAAACTTACCGGTATGGCTTTCCGCGTTCCTACGCTCAATGTTTCTGTGGTTGACCTTACCTGCCGCATCGAAAAAGCAGCTACTTACGAAGATATAAAAGCTGCTGTTAAAGCTGCTGCCGATGGCCCTATGAAAGGCGTTCTCGGTTATACCGAAGATGCAGTAGTTTCAAGCGACTTTATCGGCGATGCCCGCACTTCAATCTTTGATGCTGAAGCTGGTATCATGCTCAATCCCAACTTTGTAAAACTCGTTTCATGGTACGACAACGAGTGGGGTTATTCAAATAAAGTTCTGGATATGCTTGCTCACATGGCAACCGTTTAATAATTCTGAACTAAATTCAATAAAAAAGCGCAGCCTTTCCGGTTGCGCTTTTTTAATATGCCGATGTACTGTATTTACCTGAGTATGTGAAGACTGTCAATTAAAACACGTTTCTGTAACTGCTTTTCATCCGGTGTTTCAGGGTTGCCGATTATTTCAAAAACTTCGCAGCGGTAATAATAAACTCCGTCGGCGCATGGCTTGTTGGTGTTTTTGTCGCGGCCATCCCAGTTTATGGCCGGATCGCTGGTTTCAAATACTACAACTCCCCAGCGGTTAAAAACCTGAAGATCAATCTTCTCAACCGAAGTGTAACCAGGGAATGGCACAAAAAAGTCATTAAATCCGTCGCTGTTGGGAGTAAACACATTGGGGAGGCGATACCTCGGGCAGTCATCAATACTGGTACAAACCTGTTTGTAATTACTGGTATCCACATTGCCATTCAGGTCGCTTCCAACAACAAAAAAGCAGCCGGCAATGGTTTGTGGTGGTGAATATGTAAAAGTTAGTACATCTGAATTAAAGGTTTCAATCAGCACATGAGGATTTCCAACCCGGTAAAGGTAATACTTGTCAATGTCGGGTGCACACCCCGACGATAAATCTTCCCATCTGAAAATGAGCTGATTATTGTCGCATTCCACTTCCACCAAAAGGGCCGGGGCACATGGCGGGACATTGTCACGGGGACTCTCGCAGGTCTCCTGCGAAAAGTTAATCAGCGGATCTTTATATCCCGGTGTGCCATAAGTTCCTGTTGCTCTTATTTTGTAACAGTATTCCTGTTCATTAATCAGATCTGTGTCAATATAAGAAGGAGTAGTAACATCGGCAATACTGTCGAAAACCCCTGAACTGTTTTTGCGGTAAATGGTATACGACAGGTTCGACCACGGCACATTGGCATTGGCCTGTATGGTGATTCTTTTGTCAGATGGTGTGGTTGTAATAAATACTGAACTGGCAGGAGGCGTGGTACCAATGGTAAAAACATTGCCCGGGGTATTGTTGATAAATTCTATGGTATATGCCCAGGCCGTTGACTGAGTGTTTAGTCCGTTATCAGTAAATGTAGTGTCATTCAGGTTGTTAAACTCTGCAATTGCTTCTTTTACTGAGTTGCTGAACCCCTGCGATCTGAAAAGCCGGTAAATATAAGGGCCGGGGGTTTGAACGGGGTCAAGTTCCGTGGGTTTTGACCATGCCAGCTCAATACTGCCTGCACTTGCAGAAGTGCTCAGGATATTTACATTGGTAAATACCGGCATGTCGCGTTTGAGGGTGGCACAGACTTCTTCTGAAGCTATGCTCTCAGCGCCATCGGCAAACCAGGCCGTTACAATATAGCAATAGGTAATTCCCCTCACCAGGCCCAGGCCTTCATTGTCATCAATAAAAGTACTTGTACCTGAACCATTGAGTTCTGAAATCATTCTGTAACCTGATTCTGGCGGCACACCGGTTTGGCAAACTCCCGGCACAAAGCCCGATGCCCCTGCACGGCGGTAAATCCGGTATCCCGATGCTTCTGAACACTCATGTACATCCCAGTTGAGTATCATGGAGTTGCCTAAAGGTGTTACACCCGGATTCGTTACAGCAGGTGCGATTACACGTATGTTGGTGGTTTGCAGAGCGAAAAGGTTTACAGGAACACCATTGTCGGTAGCTTTAAAGAATATCTGATACGGCTGGTTTTTAATGTGTGCACACACAGTAGGCCAAATCAAAGTTGAACTGGTTTGTCCGGCAGAATCATCAGGCTGAATAAAGGTTGCAGGACTCACAGGCAGAATAAGCGGCCCGCCATCTGCTGTGAGTGTAATTCTGTGATTGTCGGCATCGGTTGCCCGCACAAAAAGCCTGAGTGTGTCGCCGGCAATCACACAGGTATCGGTGGCAACATGCAGCTGCGGGGGTGTATTGTTGCAGGCGATAATGTTAACCTGCATATCGCGGGTAACATAACCAATGAGAACGCCATTGCGCCATTCTTCTATCAGAAATGCAAAATTGTACTCTCCCTGCCTGCTGGGGCTATCCCACACAACATCGCCTGTAACACTGTTTATGGTGAATGTTCCCGGGGTTTGCAGGTCAACCTCGTTGGGGAGTTTGTAACCCGGTATATCTCTGCCGCCGGCACCTTTGCAGCTCACAAGCCTGAACGAAAGACTGTCGCCATCAGGGTCGTATGCCCCTGGATTGTGTATAAAAGGCTGACCAACACAACCGTTGTCAATGGGAGGGATGAGCAGCACAGGCGAACTGTTTGACCCTAAAAAAGGATTAACAACCAGCAAAGTTTCAATATACAGGGGAACATCCACAGAGTTAGGAATGTTCTGAATCCCAAGGTTTCGGTTTGGATCTTCAAGCCAGATGCGGTAGGTAGATGGAGCGGCATAGGTATGCACTCCCACATAGGTGCTGTATCTGATGTCGGCGGTAATATTTTCGCCGGTATGTTCACAAAAGAAATTGCCCGGAGTGGTACCGGCCGGGCCGTTGTTTCGCGGAAGCACAGTACTTTGCCCGTCGCCCCAGTTGATGGTGAGTTCGCAGCGGTCAGCAGCGCTGGGAGCAAAAGTGTAGGTTGTGATGGTTACTTCGTAAGTAAGTCCCGAAATGTGCCGGTAGGTAATTTCACCAGCCCTCTGATGTGTTGCCATTGCCCTGAATCCTGCTGTGAGAAGCAGAAACAGAAGCACTGGTATGATTGACTTACGTATAGTTTGCTTAATCATTTTGGTAGTGATGTTCAGCAGTTCGGTTGAGTATTCAAAAGTAATCATTTCTTGCCACAAATAAGAATCTCCAGCAAAAACAATACCGCAACAAACGATTTTACTTAAAAAATGATTTCATTTTAAGCTAACATCTCCGGCATGCAATAGCTCAGGCAGAAAGTAATAATTTACCGGGTGTAAACATGACAAAATCAACATACTTATTGTGCTCATTGTTCGGCAAAGGCCTATTTTATTTATCTTTGTGGATGTTTAATAAAAATATAAGCCTGGGGCGGTTGTATGTATGTAATTGATCTGGAAGAAGAACGCAGGGAAATTTTAAAGAGGTACAGAAACCTTTTGAATGCCTGGGGCAAAGCCGGGGAACAGAAAAATAAAAGGATGGTGCGAAAAGCATTCAACCTGGCTGTTACTGCTCACAAAGATATGCGCCGCAAAAGCGGTGAGCCTTATATTTATCACCCGCTTGAGGTTGCACGCATTGTTGCCGGAGAAATTGGCCTTGGCGAAACCTCCATCATTTGCGCCCTGTTGCACGATGTTGTAGAAGATACCAACTATACTGTTGACGATATCCGGCAGATGTTTGGAGACAAAATTGCCAGCATTATTGACGGGTTAACCAAAATCAAGGAAATTTTCGACCATTCCACTGCCTCGGCACAAGCCGAAAATTTCAGAAAAATCCTGCTTACTCTTTCTGATGATGTACGGGTGATTCTCATCAAGCTTGCCGACAGGCTTCATAACATGAGAACCCTGGATGCGATGGTGCCGGAAAAACAGCTCAAAATTGCATCCGAAACCATCTACCTTTTTGCCCCTCTGGCGCACCGGCTGGGTTTGTATGCCATTAAAAGCGAGCTTGAAGACCTTGCCATGAAATATACCGAGCCCGAGGTATATGCCACCATTGCCGCCAAACTCGAAGAAACTGCTGCATCGCGTAAAAGTTTTATTACCAAATTCATCTACCCTATTAAGAAGGCACTGGCAGCGCAGGGTCTCAATTTCGAAATTATCGGCAGGGAAAAATCCATTTATTCCATCTGGCAAAAGATGAAGGCCAAACAAATACCCTTTGAAGAGGTGTTTGATATTTTTGCAATCAGGATCATTATTGATACCGAATTTGAAAACGAAAAGTATCAGTGCTGGCAGGCTTATTCGGTGGTTACTGATTTTTACAGTCCCAAACAAAATCGCCTGCGCGACTGGATTTCGAGCCCCAAAGCCAATGGTTATGAATCGCTGCATACCACAGTAATGAGTCATACAGGGCAATGGGTTGAAGTGCAGATACGCACCCGCCGTATGAACGAAATTGCCGAAAAAGGTTATGCAGCACACTGGAAATACAAGGAAAAAGCGCACAACGAAAGCGGAATTGACCGCTGGCTGAACAAAATCAAGGAATTACTTCAGGCACCCGACCCCAATGCACTTACTTTCCTCGACGAATTTAAGCTGAATCTCTTTGCCGATGAAATCATCCTCTTTACTCCGAAAGGTGATATAAAAACTCTTCCCGCCAGGTCTACTGCCATTGATTTCGCGTACAATATCCATTCCGAAATAGGGAATCATGCCATCGGTGCCAAAGTCAATCACAGGCTGGTATCGTTGAATCATGTGCTAAATAACGGGGATCAGGTTGAAATCATCACATCCAAAAAGCAGCAGCCCCGCGATGAATGGATGGATTATGCCAGTACTGCCAGGGCGCGCTCCTTTATCAAGGAGGCATTGAAAGATAAAAAACGTCAGCACGCCGAAGAGGGACGAAAGAAACTGGAGGAAATGTTTGCTGAACTGGGTTTGGAGGTTAATAAAACACATATTCAGCGGCTTCAGGAATGTAATAAACTGGTTTCCCCGACAGATCTATTCTACAAAGCCGCTATTGGCGAAATTACCATTAAAGAAATAAAAGATTGTATTGCACAAAATGAAAAAGGTGGTTGGTTTAATATTATAACCCGGCCGTTTGTAAGAACTAAGCCTCATATTCCCACCCGGTTGAGCGAGGATGTTCGGGATAAACTCAAAGCGCGCTCGGGATTAGCTTTATCAGAAGATGTAAATTACAGAATATCTGATTGTTGTAATCCAATTCCCGGAGATGATGTGATAGGGTTTGTGGCTGGTGACGGCGATGTCTGGATTCATCGTACCAATTGCTCAGAGGCAATAACCCTGATGTCGAAATATGGCAACCGGATTGTAAAAACCAAATGGTCGAACCGCGAAGTAGCCACCTTTATTACTGGTGTTAGAATTTCAGGATTCGACAGACAGGGACTAATCAACGATATAACCAAGGTAATTACTGAGCAACTCGGACTCAACATCAGATCATTCCATATTGATTCAACCGGTGAAGTTTACGAAGCTACCATTATGATTATGGTTCACGGTACCGAAGAAATTAATCGTTTGCTCGCAGATATTAAGCAGGTTAACGGCGTTGAATCGGTTTACCGGCTGGGAAACAATCTTGAACTGAAGAAGTAAAAGTTGTATTTTCTCTCTTTTTCTTTAATAAACAGCAAGAACTCTTTAGCAGATATTATAATATTGATTCTGCTAATGCATTGAAATACAATTGTATATATCTGAAAATTTCTTTAAGCATTTTTATTTGCCTTCAGCATGTTGAAATTATTTTTATTTATACTTAATCTGAATAAGAAAAAAACATTACTTTTATGCAGTTTTTGGCACACACAGTTTCTGGCCTGTTTGAATGTACAAATCGCGCTTTTATGTCAAAGTTGTCAAAGAAATCTTCAGCTATGAGAGATAACGACAGATTAAATTTCGAAACGGTAAAAAACATTTTTACCGATTATCTCGAAAGTAATGGTCATCGCAAAACCCCCGAGAGGTACACCATCCTCAAGGAGATTTATGCAACCGAAGGGCATTTCGATATAGAAACCCTTTACATCAAAATGAAAAACAACAAGTACAGGGTAAGCAGAGCCACTTTGTACAACACCATTGAATTGCTGCAGAATTGTAACCTGGTTACCAAACATCAGTTTGGAAACAACTGCTCACAATTTGAAAGATCATTCCGTTTTAAGCAGCACGATCATTTTATCAATCTCGAAGACAACACTGTACTTGAGTTTTGCGACCCCCGGATTCAGGAAATTCAGGCATCGGTCGAAAAAATGCTCGGTGTAACCATTACCAGTCACTCACTTACCTTTTTCGGGTATGTTGACAAAAACAAAACACCTGAGGCAGTAATAAGCGGCAAACAGATTTCAGAGCAAAACTAAGTGTTTATGTGCTGAAAATGTGTTGCTTATATAATTCCTTGCTTTTATCAGCCCAGGCCCGGTTTGTTTGACAATAATTCCTTACTTTTGTTAGCGCATATTCCGTTTAAGGTGTTACTCAGTATCTTTTTCAGAGAAGTCCTTACGGTAAATTTTAAGGTGAAGCCTTTTTATGCGGGTCTTCACCTTCGGTGTGTTTATATTAAGCTTTAACGATGAAGATTGACGTTTTGCTCGGACTCCAGTGGGGAGATGAAGGTAAAGGTAAAATTACCGATGTTTTAACTCCAGAATATGATATTATTGCCCGGTTTCAGGGAGGTCCCAATGCTGGCCACACCCTCGAATTCAATGGCATAAAACATGTATTGCACACCATTCCCAGTGGTATTTTTCACCCTGATAAAATCAATGTTATCGGTAATGGTGTGATCATTGACCCATATACGCTGGCCAAAGAGATCAAGAATCTGCGGGCCAGGGGAGCTGAACCCGAAAAAAATCTCAGAATCAGCAAAAGAGCACACCTGATTGTGCCAACCCATCGCCTGCTTGATGCCGTGCAGGAAGCTGCCAAAGGAGCATCGAAAATCGGTTCCACCCTCAAAGGAATAGGGCCGGCTTACACCGACAAAACAGCGCGCCACGGTTTGCGGATGGGCGATGTGGCATTGCCTGGTTTTAAAGAGAAGTTTGAAGCCCAGAAAGCTGCCAACCTGCGAATTATCAATGCATTTCAGCCCGAAGCCGAAACATTGATGATTGAAAAAATGACACACGAGGAATACGAAAAACTCTGGTTCGAGGGCCTTAAATATATTTCTGATATTCCGGTAATTGACAGTGAAGTTTTTATCAATCAAAGTTTGTTGCAGGGAAAGAAGATTCTTGCTGAAGGTGCTCAGGGTGCCATGCTCGATATTGATTTTGGTACCTATCCTTTTGTTACTTCATCCAACACAGTTACTGCAGGAGTTTGCTCCGGCCTTGGAATTGCTCCTCAGAAAGTTGGCAGAGTGTTCGGAGTTTTTAAAGCCTATTGTACCCGGGTAGGCAGTGGTCCGTTCCCCACTGAATTGCTGGATGAAACCGGAGAAAAGCTCCGCAAAAACGGCAACGAGTTTGGCTCCACCACCGGCAGGCCCAGGCGATGTGGATGGATTGACCTGCCTGCGCTTCGATATGCCGTTATGCTCAACGGCGTTACCGACCTGGTGATGATGAAAGCCGATGTACTCGACGACTTTGAAAACGTAAACGTTTGCACTCAATACAACATCAACGGACAACTGCATGATTTTCCGGCATATGAAACACTGAACAGCAATATTTCGCCGGTGCTGGAATCACATGCAGGATGGAAAACCCGCATCAGCAGTTTCAGGAAATGGGATGAATTGCCTGCACAATTCAGAGATTATGTTGTTTCAATTGAACAGTCCCTGAATGTTCCTGTTTCAGTAATATCTCTCGGGCCTAACCGCGATCAGACTGTAATCAGATAAAAAGATCCTGCTTTTGAAAGAAATAACTGAACTCATTCGAAAAGACTTTCTGCTTGAACTCAGGCAGCGGTATGCCATCAATGGTATATTACTGTACGTCTTTTCTACCATTTTTGTAGTTCAGTTGTGCTTCGGCAGAGTAATAGACGACAAAACCTGGGTAGCCCTGTTCTGGATTATTCTTTTATTTGCGGCATTTAATGCTGTTTCAAAAAGCTTCATTCAGGAAAACTCATCGCGCAGATTGTATTATTACATGATAGCCTCTCCGGTTTCAGTAATACTTTCGAAAATGGTCTACAATGCCTTTCTCATGGTTTTACTGGGTTCGCTCAGCTTGTTGCTTTACACTGTCTTTATGGGCTTTCCGGCATTCGACATGCGGCTGTTCATCCCGGCTTTTTTGCTTGGCAGTATAGGTATTGCAGCGGCTTTAACCATGGTTTCAGCCATCGCCAGCCGCTCGGGCAACAATGCAGCACTCATGGCAATTCTGGGCTTCCCTGTGGTGTTGCCTTTGCTGCTGATACTGGTAAAAGCATCGCAAACCGCTTTAAACGGACCGGTTGATGATCTTAAAATACTGAGTATGCTGGCTTCTGTGCTGCTTATTGACACCGTGGTTTTAATTCTTGCGGTAATTCTTTTCCCTTATTTGTGGCGTGATTAACTAAAAAATAACAACTATGATCAAAGGAATGTGGTGGAAAATTGCTGGCCTGGTGCTGATACTTTATTCCATTATTGCCGGCCTCACAATTGATGTTCCGGCTTTACCGGTGATTCATCAAACCATAAGAAACCTGTTCTATCACGTGAGCATGTGGTTTGCCATGTTTGTGATGCTGGGTACTTCGCTGGTGTTCAGTATTAAATACTTGTCGGGTTTTAAACTTAAGGACGATCTGATGGCCTCAGGTGCAGTTTATACCGGTATCTTTTTTGGGACACTCGGCTTACTTACCGGAATGATCTGGGCAAAGTTTACCTGGGGAGATTTCTGGACCAACGACCCGCAACTCAACGGTGCCGCAGTAAGTATGATGGCTTATCTGGCATATGCTATCCTTCGTGGCTCTATTGATGAAGCTGCCATGCGTGCCAGGATATCAGCGGTTTATAATATTTTTGCTTTTATGCTGCTGGTGATTTTTCTGGGCGTTTTGCCTCGTTTGGCCGACAGCAGCCTGCATCCCGGCAAGGGAGGAAACTCTTCTACCATGGAAGGCCTCGATCCAACCATGCGACTGGTTTTTTATCCGGCAGCCCTGGGCTGGATTCTGGTAGCCTTTTGGCTGTTGCAGATTCACAAACGCAAACGCGCTTTAATTCAAGGTGTTAATCTTAACAAGTAAGACAATGATTGGAGATGATAAATTTTTTGTGGTCATTATTGTAATGTCCATCATTTTTGCAGGTCTGGGATTCTATCTGTTTACCATTGACCGCAAACTTTCAAAAATTGAAAAGAAACAAAAAGAACTGACAGAAAAAAATAATGCAGAATAATTCAGGTATTGTATTACCTGATTGTTTTCATTGTATATTTGCTTCGTGCTTTTATTGCTCAGGGCATTGCTGTTGTTCAAAATTTACACGATATGAAAAAGATTCACATTCTTGCACTTGTGGTAGTTGTCGCTGCTATTGGTGTGATACTCAGCCTTTCCATGAATACCTCAACCTATGCCGGTTTTGCTGAAGCCAGCAAGCATCCGTCGCGCGAATATCATGTGATCGGAACACTGGCTCCCGGTAAACCCATTGAGTATGATGCCATGAAGGATGCCAACTCCTTTACCTTTTACATGCTCGACAGCGAGGGGGTTGAAATGAAGGTGAGGTACAGCGATACCAAACCTCAGGATTTCGAAAAATTAGATCAGGTGGTGGTTATCGGTAAGATGAATGACGATCATTTTGCGGCTCACAAAATGAACCTGAAATGCCCTTCAAAATATAACAGCGAGGAAGTTCCCGAAGAATATTCCAATACGAAGTTTGTTGTAAAGGAAGTAGAAAACTAATCTTTGTTTACTTCCGGGAAATACAGCGTAACCTCCGGATTATCAATCCGCAAGACATTAGTTTTTCTGTTCCAGACATAGATTTTCACCTGATCTGACATCAGCAGTGAGTCTGGCAGATTAAAAGAGGCGATTACTTTATACCAGTTGTCAGCTTTGGGTATAAATTCAGCAATCGGGTAACTTCTGTAATACTTGTTCCCCGAAACAGAAACCACTACCGATCCCTCAGGCATAGGAGCATTTGCATTGACCATTGCCGAAAAAGTAAGCTTTTCAGGAAGGATTTTGTGCAAATAGCCGAACTTTTGCTCAAAAACTACGCTGAATTCATTATTGTTATCCAGTACCGACTCATTTTTCCCTGAAAATGCATTTCCTTCCTTTACCGAAACCAAATGTTTCCATGAGGGAAGACTGATCTGGTTCAGTGAATCAATATTCTCAAGATCAGTAGTAAAAGTAATGGATTCAGGATCTTTTTTCACCTCATTCAGTGGCGAAATGCAACTGCCCGCAATAAGCAGAGCAAAGAAATACAGGCCAATAATCCTCATATATCATTCAGGTTTTCAGGGTTTCAAATGTACGCGTTTTACCCGAAAAAATTTTCAGTTTTTTATTGGGAAAATACAAGCCTGTAAAGTGGAAAGTTATTGTATTTTTTACACTATCTCTTCTTTGAAATTGAAATTGTATACATGAGTTGCTGATTAAAACGTTTCTAAATAACAAAATTTCAGCACTTTTGATATTGACATACTTAAAGTCATATCTTTGCCGCAAAATTGAGCAATCGCAGTTTTAACACTATAAAAAACTAAAATTATGAGTGAATTTTTGTCATCTGAACAATTGATGCAGCTGGAAGACAAGTACGGTGCACACAATTACCATCCGCTGCCAGTAGTATTGGCTAAGGGACAGGGTGCCCGCGTATGGGATGTTGAAGGAAAAGAGTATTTTGATTTTCTTTCGGCTTATTCTGCCGTTAATCAGGGGCACTGCCACCCAAGAATTATCAAGGCGCTTACCGATCAGGCTTCAAAAATGACCCTGACTTCAAGAGCTTTTTTCAATGATTCGCTGGGCGTTTACGAAAAGTTTGTAACTGAGTATTTTGGCTACGACAAGGTTTTGCCCATGAATACCGGTGCCGAAGCCGACGAAACTGCCCTGAAACTATGCCGCAAATGGGCTTACAAGAAAAAGGGAGTTGCTGAAAACCAGGCAAAAATTATTGTATGTGATGGTAATTTCCATGGAAGAACCATTACCATTGTTTCTATGTCGACCGACCCCGATTCCTATGGCGGTTTTGGTCCTTTTACCCCTGGTTTTATCAAAATTCCTTACAATGACCTGAATGCACTGGCCGAAGCTCTAAAAGATGAGAACGTTGCAGGATTCCTGGTAGAGCCTATTCAGGGTGAAGCAGGCGTTTTTGTTCCGGATGAAGGATACCTTTCAAAAGCGGCTGCCATGTGTAAGGAGAAAAACGTCCTCTTTATCGCCGACGAGGTTCAGACTGGAATCGCACGTACCGGTAAACTGCTGGCCTGCGACCATGAAAATGTGCGTCCCGACATCCTTATTCTGGGTAAAGCCCTTTCAGGCGGAGTTTATCCTGTTTCAGCGGTTTTGGCCGATGACGATATTATGCTTTGCATAAAACCAGGCGAGCACGGCTCAACTTTTGGCGGAAACCCTGTTGCTGCTCAGGTAGCCATGGAAGCACTTAAGGTTGTTACCGACGAAAAACTTGCTGAACGTGCAGAATATCTCGGCAATATTTTCCGCGAAGAAATGAAGGCAGTAAAATCGGAAATGATTTCGCTTGTTCGTGGCAAAGGTCTTCTTAATGCAATAATCATCAAGCCTAAAAACGGCAAAGAAGCATGGGATGTTTGTGTTAAGATGAAGGAAAACGGTGTGCTGGCCAAACCTACACACGGCGATATCATCCGCTTTGCTCCTCCATTGGTAATTACCGAAGAGGAATTGCGCGAAGCCATTGAAAGAATCAAAAAATCTATTCTGTTTTTTGAATAAAGTATAATTTTGGTTAGTAATGAAAAAGGGCTTCCGGTTTTGGAAGCCCTTTTTTTAATTGCATAGGAATTTTTTCCTGCTTATACCTTTTTCAGTTTCCATTTTCCTCTTTTAAAAATGTACATACCCAGCAAAGTAAGCGTACTTTCCGCAATTACGATTGCGT
The DNA here is from genome assembly GCA_024709105.1 of Lentimicrobium sp. Taxonomy (GTDB): domain Bacteria; phylum Bacteroidota; class Bacteroidia; order Bacteroidales; family Lentimicrobiaceae; genus Lentimicrobium. The sequence goes on from JANJXJ010000167.1 coordinate 20,260, forward strand.
AAAAAACGCCATTGCTGTCAAGTCCCATTTTCAGGGCCAGCAACCAGGCCAGCGGAATCTCTATCAGCCAGAAGCAGATGAAGTTAAGCAGGGTAGGGGTGTAGGTATCGCCGGCCCCGTTCAGGGATTGAACCATAACCATACCCATGGCGTAAAACAGGAATCCGGCACTCACTATTCTAAGGCAATTGATTCCAAACTCCAGTACAGCAGCATCGGTGATAAACAGTGAAATAAATGCACCCGGGAAGGTGATAAAGATCAAAGAAACCAATCCCAGCAGACCCATGTTGGCGAAGCCGGTTATCCAGGCAGCGCGGCTGGCTCTTTCAGGACGGCCTGCCCCCAGATTCTGCCCCACCAGTGTGGCGGCTGCATTACTTAATCCCCATGAGGGAAGCAAGGCGAAGATTACTATTCTTATGGCAATGGTATAACCGGCTACTGCTGCGCTGCCGAATACCGAAACTATCCTTACCATCACTATCCAGCTGGCAGTGGCTATGATGTTCTGAAGAATACCGCCAATGGATAGTTTTACCAATGAAGCAATGATTCCGAAATCGGGAATAAAATGCGCCAGGGTAAGTTTGATTCGTTTATTTCCTTTAAACAGGATATAAAACTGGAAAAAAACCGCCACCCCTCTTCCGATGTTGGTAGCTATGGCAGCACCTTCGATGCCCATAGCCGGTATTAGCCCCCAGCCAAAAATAAGCAGTGGATCAAGAATAATGTTTATACCATTGGCTACCAGCAGCACCCTCATGGAGATGGCTGCATCCCCGGCACTGCGAAAGGCTGCATTTATGACAAAAAGCAACACGATGACAACATTTCCGGCAAACATGATCCGGGTATAGCCGTGATTTGCAGCAGCAAGTTCATGTGTGGCGCCCATCAGGCGAAGCAGTTCGTAAGAGTAGAGAATGCCGGGTATTGCCAGAATTATTGAAACGAACACACCAGCCAGAATGGCCTGTGCAGCAGCCCGCGATGCCTCGCCGGGGTGTTTCTCTCCGATTCGCCTCGAAACAATAGCGGTGGTTCCTGCACTGAAGCCAACCGCCAGTGCATATACCAGGGTCATCATGGATTCTGTAAGGCCAACCGCTGCAACAGCATCGGCACCGAGCCTCGATACAAAAAAGATATCGGCAATGGCAAATACCGATTCCATAATCATTTCGAGCACCATGGGTACCGATAACAGAAATATGGCTTCGCCAAGGCGCATGCTGGTAAAATCCTGATCACTTCCGGCCAGCGATTCTTTAATAAGGCGCCGGTATTCCCTTAGTTTATTTTTCAGATTACCGGAGTTGGGTTGGTTGGGTCGCATAAGCAAAAATAGTTGTTTTAGCATGGGGGTAATATTAACTTTAGAATAAAAAAAGCCCGGACTCACTGAGACCGGGCCGTATATTGGTAAAGGCTTTGTTTACAAATGTACGCAGGTATCCCGGTCAAAAAGGCTCACAGCCACAACAAATGCGGCAAGAGGAGCAATGTATGAACGGGTAATTTTCATGAAACATTGGTTTGGTTTGCGCTGCAAAAATACAAATAGTTTAATACAATGCAAAAAAAAACTGCCCGGGATTACCAGGCAGTTTTGTGAGTGGTGATTACTCAGATTAGTTGTCCCACCAAACTTTGTCGGTTGAAGAAAGTCCAGCCGGCATATTTGGGTTATAAAGCCTTTCATCGGTAGGATAGAGATATCTCCTTGGGGTAACGCTTACATTTGCATTTGGTAGCGCAAGTGTAGGAATACCGGTTCTTCTCCAGTCAACCCATGTTTCTGAGTTAAGGAAGTTGGCAATGTATTTACCAATGAGAATTTTCTCCAGTGTAATAGTAGCTCCGGTCTCTGCTGCATTAACAGCTTCCCAGTCAGTATTGGAAACACCGTGTTTAGCCAAAGAAGCTTTTACTCCATCATTGTATGCAGCAGCTGCTCTGTCATTGTCATTTCCGAAGAAAGCTTCAGCTTCGATAAACTTCATTTCGAAGTAAGTGAGGAAATATGTTGGCGCGTTTGCAGCGGCATATCCGGCACCTGTCCATGCTGCGTTTACGTTAGCTTCTGCCGGGCCTGATCCTACATAAGTTTCAGCGTCTCTTTTATCAAAATAAACTGGGATCCTAGGATCATTAGTAGCTGTCATCAGATCAACAATTTTCTTGCCTACCCTGATATCACCTCTTTCTGAGTCAAATTGGTAACGAGGGTTACTTTCGTTAGCTGCTGAACCAAAATTGAATTGGAAATCTCCTCCGTTGTCGGCTATCAGACCACCAGCATTGATCGCATCGCGAACAGGGCCCATTCCGTTTTTCTTGGAAAGGTGCAGAGCATGCCTAACTTTAAGTGATTTCGCAAGAGCTACCCATTTTGCAGCATTTCCTGCAAAGATAAGGTCAGCAGCCCCGGGTACTGGTTTGCCTGCAACTTCAGGAGTACTCAGATGTGAGATTCCCTGATCAAGAAGAGCAGCCACAGCCTGGTATATTGATTCCTGAGAATCATATACAGGTGTAGTATTTCCAGTTTCTCCCTGAAGAGCTTCAGTATAGGGTGCATCACCCCATACGTCGGTGATCATCATAAGTGAGTATGCTTTCATGATCTTGGCAATGCCGAGAAAATGCATGGTTTCCTCTGCTTCAGCTTTTTTCTGCAATTGATCAAGATTCTTCAGAATGTCTGTGTAAAAAGAATTCCAAAGATTATTCTGGTCAGATTCCAAAACTGAATAACGCTCTAGCGCTAAAGCCTGACGATCAACACCTGAAGTATGCTGCATCCACATAGATGAAACTCTGCTGTGGTCTCCACCAATTATATAACCCAAAGAAGCCTGGGTTGAAGGAAGTATCAGAGCCATAGTGACATCTGAAGGATTGTTCGGGTTTTCGTTGATTTCGGGATCAATCCACTTTTCGCAACCAGAGAATAAAACTGCAAGAAGCGCAACCAGACTGATTCTCCTTAAGATATTTTGTTTCATAATTTTTTTTGTTTTTAAGGTTGATAAGAGTTTGTGATTACTTCTAGAAAGTAAGACGAACGCCAAAAGTGTAATTTTTGGTTCCCGGCATATTGAAATAATCAAGTCCCTGTCCGTTTCCTGCACCTATAAGACTGGTTTCAGGATCAACTCCGGTGTAAGGGGTGCTCAGCCAAAGATTTCTTCCTGTTGCAAAAAGTTCAGCACTCTGCAGGAAGGTTTTTGAAAGTACGTTATTGTTCAAGCGGTATGAAATAGTCAGCTCACGAAGGCGAACCCAATCTGTCTCTTCAACAAACTGTCCAGCAGGCCCTGTAAATCCACTACCTTCACCATTAAAATACCAATCAATATCTTTGGCAACCTGAATATCATTGGCAGCACCGTTAGAAGCTTTTACACCTTCAAATACATAGATAGCTCCATCGCCTCTTGATTCGGTATCTTTATGAGTTCCAAAGTAGTACATAGCACCTTTGGTACCATTCCACATAACTCCACCTTTTTTAATGTCGAACAAGAAACTAAGAGTAAATCCTTTGTAGGTAAACATATTGTTAATACCCATAGTCCAGTCAGGCATTACGTTACCAAGGTTGGTTTCATCAGGGTCACTTACAGGGTAACCATAAGTTGCTGACTCAGGATCATCATCAATCAGGATGTTGCCATTGTCGTCTCTCAACCAGTCATTACCGAAGATACTTCCATAGGATTCGCCAACAACAGCACGGGTTTGTGAACCAACAAAACCAGCGAGAAATACATTGTCAACTCCTTCTGCAAGTGATAGAACTTCATTGGTGTTTTTGGTGAAGTTTACATCAATATTCCATGAGAAGTCTTTATTCTGAACAGGAATTGCATTTAATGCAAGTTCAATTCCTTTATTTGACATAGTAGCAGCATTGAGATTGGCTGCACCATAACCTGATGATCTTGCAATAGGAACTGAAAGTATTAGGTTTTCGTTCTCATTGTCGTAATATGTAAAGTCAACTCCTAATCTGTTATTAAGGAATCTGAGGTCTAAACCAACTTCAAATGATTTCAGGAACTCAGGCTCAAGTTGATTGTTAGGAATTGTCTGGGTGTATTGGAATCCGGAAACTCCCCAACCCGGGAAAGAAACTCCGTCTGTCCATCCATCAGCAGTTGCAGCTCCAAAATAACTTGGTAATGTAGCATAAGCGAATGCATCATTAGCAATTTGAGCATATGAAGCTCTGAATTTTCCAAAAGACAGGATTTTATTTTCATGCAAACCTGGCAATTCTGTAAATATGAAAGATCCGTTAAATGCCGGGAAGAAGAAAGGATTCTTTTCCATAGGCAATGTTGTTGACCATTCCAAACGGCCGGTAGTGTTGAAGTAGAACATACTTTTGTATGAAAATCCTGCATCGTAGTAAAACGCAGCTGTCCGTTTCTCTGACTTGGTTTCACGTGCCTTGATGTCAGCCGCATTTGATAGCTGATAAAATTCCGGAACAGTCAGGTTGTCTCCCTGTACAAACAGCCTTTGCCATTTGGTTTGATACATGTTATGTCCCAGGATACCAGTAATGGTAAAGTCATCATTCAACTTCTTGTTGATGTTGATGAAGAGATCACTGTTAATGTCCTGTACAAAATGTTGTTCTTCATAAACCCGTCCATTGGGTGCAGTACGAGAGAATCTGGCAAAATGCTGTTTTCTGCGGTCGCTGTACCAGTCGGTACCTATGCGGTAAGTTGCAGTAGCCCAGTCGTTTATGATATATTTAAGTGAGGTGTGTCCGGTAAGACGATGTACATTATCTTTAAACTGGTTCATATTTACAGTCCAGAAAGGATTGTCGTAACCACCGCCAAGATATGCATTCCTTTGTCTTCCGTCAGGAAGTTTATAGGAGGCAACGTCATTAACAGGATCGTCAGAACCACCAGTGATGTCAAAGTTGGTTGGCATACGCATAAGAGCAAGCATAACACCAGAGGTATTTGATCCCTGCTGAATTCTTACCCCACCAGAATTTGTGTAAGCGATTTTGGCTTCTGTTGTGAATTTATCTGACAACTTGGATTCGCCACTTAATGATATATTGGTACGGTTAAAGGTGTTGTTGGGAACAACTCCAGTGTTTTTTGAGTTACCAATTGACAGATAATATGAAGTATTGAGGTTCCCGCCTGAAATAGCAACCGATGTATTGTGGCTGTATCCATCCTGGAAGAAATTCTCTATGTTGTCATTCGGTGTAACCGCGGCACCATTGGGAGCATCTGCTGCCGGAACAATATTTCCCTGAGGATAATACAGGTTTGTGCCACCATCAAATCTAAGGTCTGACAAAAGTGGACCCCAGTTAGCAGTAGTATTCGGACGATAATTGCCCAACCCTTGCGAGTACTTGTTCTGCATTTCAGGTGTCTGACTGATTCTTTCAAGGCTGAAAGAATAATTCAGGGCAACAGTTTGTTTTTTACCGGCTGATGCAGAACCTTTTTTGGTGGTAATAATAATTACACCGTTGGCAGCTCTCATACCGTAAAGGGCTGTAGCAGCTCCACCTTTCAGGATGTTAACTGTTTCTATATCTTCCGGGTTGATGTCTACAATCCTGTTTGACAAAGCCACACCATAAAGCAGGTTATTTGATCCCTGATCAGGGTCACCGGAAGTGAGTTGTGAGTTGTCTATAGGAATACCATCAATTACATAAAGAGGCTGATTGTTTCCGGTAATTGATGCAGTACCACGAATGGTTACAAAAGATGATGCACCGGCAGCTCCTGAAGAACTGGTAATAGAAACACCCGCAACCTTTCCTGATAAAGCATTGACAGCATTGTTGCTTCCCGATCTTACAATAGCGTCTGATTCAACTGACTGAACAGCATATCCAAGCGCTTTGGATTCACGGCTGATACCCAATGCAGTTACTACTACTCCCTCGATGTCCAATACATCGGGATCGAGAACTACATTGATGGTTGTTTGTGTGCCAATGGTAACTTCCTTGGTTTTCATTCCCACAAACGAAAACTGCAGAACTTTACCGGAGGCCGGAACATTGATCGAATATTTACCATTCATGTCGGTGGTAAGACCAACTGTGGTACCTTTTACAACTACAGTTGCTCCGGGGATGCCTTTGCCGTCCTCAGAACTGGTAACCGTACCTGTAATGGTGGTTTGTGCCAGAACTACCTGCACTCCGGCGAAAATCAAGAGTGCAAGCATCATTGCAAATTTTCTCATAGTGTGTGTTTTTGATGAGTAATTTGTTAAACAATAAGTGTTTACTAAAAAAAAGTGTTTACTGGTAATGGTTGGTTAAGTGCGTGCGTTTCTCCGTGGACCTCCTTTTTAGATGGTTAGTTGAGTAAAATTTGGCGCAATATAGAACTTTAATTGGTTCTGCAAACAGCAAATTTAAGAAAAACTTAAAAATTATTTAACATTTGTTTGCAAATGCAATCATTATTTTTTGCATTGCAGCAATGTTGGCAAAGTATTGCTCAGTTGAAACCCTGTTTTGGTATTCTTCGCAGGGCTATCCGGCCTGCTGTATTTCAGGAGCTTTCTTTTTCGGAGACAGAATGCCGAGATTGATCCCGAAAATCACAAGAAAAACCGAAACAAAGAACAATTCATTGAGGTCGGACTGAAGTTGCATCCGAAAGAGCAGAGGGTAGTTGAGGAGTAAAAAGAGTGAAGCAAAATATAGGTAAAAGCCTTTTTTGGAAAAATTCCACATTAATAAAACTGCTGCCACCGACAAAATACTGAACAACAACATTGGAAGCAGGAACAGCATATCGGAACTTGCATGGGGGTGAGAAGAACTGAAAATGTTTTCAACCCCGGCTATTTCATGCAAATAAACCAAAACCCAGAACAAGCCCAAAAAAATGGCTGCAATACAAACTGCTCGATGAAAAATCACCCTGACTGTTGCGTTGGTTTGCACTTGTTTGGTTTTGGTGAATATTTGTGTTGAGTTGATGTAGTGTTGTTTTTTGGCGAAAAACAAGCGAAGTTAAGTAAAAAAGCTGTTTAAAGTCAATATATAGTTGAAAAAAGTAAAAAAAATGTTGATAAATACTGACTTTCAGGCCGTTCTTACCTCATAAATTTCAGGTTTAAGCCGTAAGCAAGCACAAAAGAGGCAGTTAAAAGTGCCGAAGCCAGGGGAATCTGGTACCCCTGAATCATTAAAAGTGGCACTGCAAGCATAAGTAACTGAGAAATTGTGTAAATGTGGAATCCATTTTTGCGCAACTTCCACATAAAAATGGCACCTGCCAATGAGAAGAAATACAAGACTCCCATCACGGCAAAAAACATTCTACCTGCTTTTAACACCAGTTGAACCATTTCTTCGGCTCCCGGCATGGGCGACAGGCGGGCCGCTTCGGGTATAATGTCAAAAGCCATTAACACAAAAACTGAGGAAAGCAACGAAAGGCCGCTGCCAATAAATGTCAGTATACAAAGTATGGTAAGGTTGACCGGGCGAATGGCTTTGCCGGGTTCCTGAGTTTTGTCAGAGTATTGTTCTTCCATTATAACAAAGAATTAAAAATGCAGGCCGTGGTTAACGGCCTGCGAATTTAGCAAAAGAAATGAAATCTGGTTATACCCCCGAGCTAAGCGGCATTTGTAATGCCGCTTATTTAAATCAAATTAGTTTGTTAACATTAAAGAACTATTTCATTTTTCCAGGCTAAGCGGCATTTGAAATGCCGCTTCTCAACTAAAAAACAGTTTATGAACTTCATTGCACCCAGTTAAGCGGCAATTGCAATTCCGCTATTTAATTCAAATTAGTTTGTTAACATTAAAGAACTATTTCATATTCAGTTAATTGTTTTAACTTTCAGTGTTATTGGTATTATCTCCAATAATCCTGAAAAACCAGCATAAGCCGGCGCGCTTGAATAAATATAATCTTCCGGATTTCTTACAATTCCTGCTTTTACAGGGTTCTGATGTATATAATTCACCTTTGACTTAATAAAAGTGTTGCTTGTTGTCTCAATGGCATGATTTTCATGTGTCCAGACCTGATACATTCCTGATTTGTTCTGCCTTTTGGCTGCTTTCTGAAACAAATTCAACATCCACTCTTTCCGACTTTCATCTGAACTATTAATTATTTGACTTATGATCGTTTTGCTCGTAAATTTTTTAAAATCTCGTATCGTATTGCTAAGCTGACCATTTGAGCTTTGAGCTAAAATATGTATGTGATTGCTCATTATCACCCAGGAAAAAATTTCCAGGCCCTTCTCTCGCTGGCAATACCTAAGGCTATCAATTATTATATCCCGATAGGCTTGCCTTGAAAACAAATCAACCCAATACACTACTTGAAAGGTAAGGAAATAAGGTTTTGTTTGATCTTTGATTTGATATCCTGTAGGCATCTCTTTCAGGAAATTTCAGATTAATATTTTATTGAAATCAATGTTCCATTGAGCGGCATTGCAAATGCCGCTCAGCCCAGTATGGTATGGTTGACCGGGCGAATGGCTTTGCCGGTTTCCGGAGTTTTGTCAGTGTATTGTTCTTCCATTAGAAGAAAAATTAGAAATACATTTGTCTCAAAAATCATTTGATGCGGCATAATTTTAAATTACGCTGAGCATCTATCGCTGATTTTATAAACCAGAACGCTGAGCGGAGCGGCATTGCAAATGCCGCTTAGCCCCGGAACGCTGAGCGGCATTTGTAATGCCGCTCTATGTTTTAACTTTTTAAGACGGCCTGCGAATTTAGCAAAAGAAATGAAATCGGTTGATAAGTGTCAACTATAGTATTCTTAACCGAGCGAACCTATAGCTTTTTCAACTTCAGCAAGTATCTCGCACGACTCTACCAGTTCTTTCATGGTGTTGTGGTCATTGTACAATGGCCTGTCAATATCAAGAAACTCAACGTGTCGCCTGATAACGTCTTTGGCAACACTTACGCCGTTACCGAATTTATAATCTCTGAAATCAAGCGCCTGAGCAGCAGCCATCAATTCTATGCCCAGAATTCCATATGCATTTTCGAGGATCATGTTGTTTTTGATAGCGGTATTCATGCCCATAGACACAAAATCCTCCTGATCTGCAGCCGCAGGAATGGACTGAATGGATGCCGGTGCACTGAGGATTCTTTGTTCAACAATCTGCATATCTGCGGTGTACTGACTCAGCATCAGTCCTGAGAACATTCCGGCGCCTTTGGTGAGGAAGGCCGGGAGGCCGACACTCAATGCAGGGTTGTTCAGCCTGTTCATGCGGCGCTCCGACATCACACAAACCATTGTGATTACCGAACCGGCCATATCCATGGGCACTGCAACCGGAGTTCCCTGGAAATTAGCACCTGACAATTGCAGGTCAAGGTCGGGGAAAAAGATGGGGTTATCGCCTACGCCATTAAGTTCTATTTCAACCTGCGATTTTGCCCATTCCAGTGCGTCGTGTGCTGCGCCTATAACCTGAGGTGTAGAGCGCATGGAATAGGCATCCTGCACCTTACATTTTACTCTGTTTTCGGCCAGATCGCCGCCTTCAACCAATTTCCTGATGGCATTGGCACTGCGAACCGCACCTTTAAAACCTCTTACTTCGTGCAGCAATGCATTATAGGGTTTCATATTGGCTTTGAGCGCCTCCAGCGACATGGCTGCTGCAATTTCGGCCTGTTTTAAGAAGTTATTGGCATCATATAAAAATATAGCACTCATTGCAGTAAGCACATTGCTCCCGTTGATGGTGGCCAGTCCGTCTCGGGCTTTGAGCCCCGGAACCGGAATACCAGCTTTATCCATGGCCTCTTTGCCTTCCATAAGTTTGCCTTTGTAGAAGGCTTTTCCTTCGCCCATCATCAGCAGGGCAATCTGCGACATGGGGGCAAGGTCGCCGCTGGCACCAACCGAACCTTTTTTACATACGTATGGGGTTACACCCTTGTTGAGCATTTCAATGAGGGTCATGGTAATTTCGGGCCTCACTCCTGAATTGCCGTGTGCATGAACATTGATGCGGCCCAGCATGGCACCGCGAACATGCTCCAGCGGCATGGCTTCACCAATACCGGCGGCATGGTTATAGATAAGGTACTTCTGAAACTCTTTGACCTGGTCCTCGTTGAGCACAACTTCAGAAAACTCACCGATACCGGTGTTAACGCCATACATAATTTCACCGGCGTCAATCTTTTTTTCAAGCATTGCCCTGCAAGCCTGCATGCGGTGAATGGCATCGGGATGCAAATCAACCTGTTTTCCATAACGGGCTACCTCAACCACATCCTCAATGGTAAGGCCGCTTCCTTTGATAATAAGTGTCATAATACCCTGGGTTTTGAATTGTTATGTCAAAGAAATGGAAAAGGTTGGATAATGCAAAATTATTGGGGCAGTTTTTTTTGAGGACAGAGTTCGCATGTCCCGGGAGCTCGAAGAGATAATGAGAGAGGTCGCTTGTCCCGGGAGCGCGCAGCGATAACGGGAGTGGTCACTTGTCTCGGGAGCGCGAAGCGATAACGAGAGAGGTCGGTGGTCAGAGGTCAGAGATCAGAGATCAAAGATCAGAGGTCAGAGATCAGATTCCGATAACTATCGGAACAGAGATCACTTGTCCCGGGAGCCCGAAGAGATAACAAGAGTAGTCAATAGTCGATAGTCTACCTTGCAAAACTGATGAATATTTTCTTTTACATTAATATACAAGCAATCAGATATTAAATATTGGCCATTGAAATTCTCTTCCGCGTCGTATGTGAAGAAGTTCATGTCGTATGTGAAGAAGTTCACGTCGTCTGTGAAGAGGTTCACGTCGTATGTGAAGAAGTTCACGTCGTCTGTGAAGAAATTCACGTCGTCTGTGAAGAAATTCACGTCGTATGTGAAGAGGTTCACGTCGTCTGCGAAGAAGTTCACGTCGTCTGTGAAGAAGTTCACGTCGTCTGTGAAGAAGTTCACGTCGTCTGTGAAGAAATTCACGTCGTATGTGAAGAAGTTCACGTCGT
>JANJXJ010000209.1 GCA_024709105.1 Lentimicrobium sp.
ATATAATTCGTACTAAAATTAACATAAGTGGTTGCATCAATTTCCAAATAATCATAATTACCTAATCCATTTCCGGCTCCAGTTAATAACCAGGGATCCTGCCCCTTCACTCCCATTCCCCAAAACACCAAAAGCGCCCCGAAAAGGAGGCGCAGCACGCGTCTTTGTTGCTTTGAGTAATTTTGATTCACTAAATTCTAAAATTGTTGAGCCTCCAAATAAACACCGAAAAAAAAACAAAGTTCAGCCTTTCCTGCCCCCAAAATCATCCTATGCATTTTCGCATCATATCTCAGAAAGCAGTCTTTAAAAACCCGTAGTTCTTAAGCGCTGCAAAGTACTGTAAAATAAAGGGTTTCAGAACACATAAACCCACAGATTAACAATTATTTAATATCTGCCATGTAAAAAAATATGACAAATAAATTTTGTCATTTTCTGCCGTTTTTGCAAGGAAATACATCCCCTTCTGCCTGAACAGCAGCAACAACATGCGGGCCGGCTGCAGGCCAGGCTACTCCCAAATCCGCAACAGTAACTCCCCTTGCAACGACAACACGCTTCCTTTAAGCGATTGCGCCTTTCATCTCATGCTGTTAACTTAACCCCTTCATTGTCTGTAACAGCTTTCCTTTTTCGTTTCCGGTATAAATATACAAAAAAACAGCTGCAAAATTACATCATCATTACTTTCAGTGAAATACGCATTTATACGTAAGATGCAGCCCGTCTGCTTTTCAAATAATAACCAGGGGGATCAAATGAAAATTTAAAACCGGTATTTAATAATTTTTGCGGTGTTATTCCCGTTTCCTTTGCCCTGTAATTATCCCGAAGTTAAACATCCTGAAATTCTAATTATTTGCAGCCCTTGTCAACATGAAATAACCTTTCACATTCTTTTTGATTCCGGTAATCCGCGATATGGTTTCAATGCGGTAATAATATATTCCCGATGGCAGAAGTGTGCCCTTTTGCCGGCCATCCCAGCCATTTTCGGGATCATTGGTTTCAAAAACCTTACCACCCCAGCGGTCGAAAACCAGCATTTGGTAATAATCTAAAAACAAATTTCCCGTTACAGGTTTGAATGTATCGTTCAGTCCATTGCCATCGGGCGAAAATGCGGTCGGGATTATAAATATTTCGTCGCATACTTTCATTTCCACCACTTCCGAAGCGCTCACCGGCGTGGCAGGAGCACATCTTTCCGATGAAATCATGCTTACTTCCACCCGATCGCCCTGTTTTACGGGAATAAGCAAAACACTGTCTATGCCCATCAAATCAGTATCGTTCAGTTGCCAGAAGTACTGAGGCGAACTTCCGCCAAAGCCAGAAACGGCAGCAAACAGGACTTCGCCTCCATTGCATATGTCGCCGGCATTTGAGCTGATCGTAACTGCCACTTCAGGTACTGCAGTAATATTTACAGCTGCAGTTTCTGAAATGGCGCTGCCATTGGTCACACACCTGTCGCTGCTGATAAGGCTGGCATATACCCGGTCGCCGGTGGCGGGTACAAAGCTGAACACATCTCCGGCAGTTGGCTGAAGCACATCGTTAACATACCATGATATTTCAGGATCCTCGCCGCCAAACACCGGCAGCGCAGTAAAAACAGCAGTTTCACCGGCACAAACATCAGCAAGCAGAGGCTGAATGGAAACGGATGCTGCCTGTGGCGTTTTCACCTGTAAAATCCATTCGTTGGATTGGGCCGGATTTCCTGTAATACAGCTGGTTAGTCCAGAAGTCATCTCCACCAGAAGAACATCACCATCAACAGGTACAAATTCAAACTGAGGCAGATTCAATCCAACAGGCACTCCGTTGAGTTTCCACTGATAAAACGGTTCCGGGCCTGTATGGGCTGCAGTGGCTGTAAAAATTACAGTTTCCCCTTCACAGATATCTTCCTTGTCGGGATAAACCGACACAGCAGGCTGCAGCGGCTCACTCACCTGAAGTATGATTTCAGGCGAAACGGCAGGACTTCCGGTTGCACATCCGGCAGTATTGATCAGCTCTGCTTTAACAACATCTCCGTTTTCAGGAGTGCTGAGTTCAAATTCAGGCAACGAAGTAACACCGGCAATAATTTCATTGACATACCAGTTAAAAACCGGTGTTGCACCCTGATTAACCGGTACAGCCGTGAGCAAAGCAGGTTCTCCCCGGCAAACCAAACCAGGGTCGTTCAGCCCAACCGAAACCAGCAACTGCGAACTCACCGAAATAGTAATAACATCAGAATCAACATCTCCCGGTATTGCGCAAGGGTCATTTCCCTGCATACGCACAAAAATCTGATCTCCGTCCTGCGGAAACCATTGCCAGGTATTGCCTGCCTGCGGGGCAAAGGGGGTTCCGTTTACATGAAAAACAAACATGGGCACATTGCCTCCATTCACAGCATTTGCAGTAAATGTCACCGGATCGCCGGCACAAATGGCCAGTTGACTTGCCGCTAAAGAAACCTCAGGAGTCAGGTTGGCAGAAACTGTAAACGCAATGGGCAATGAAACCACAGGATTATTCAGCAGGCAATTTTCTGAACTCAGAAGCGAAACATACACCTCATCACCAGGCTCAGGGACAAATGAAAACACACCACTGTTGTTTGTTTCAGAAAGAACTGTATTGACAAACCATGAATAAGTTGGCATACTCCCGCCGTTAACCGGATTTGCAGTTACAGTTACCTCTGTACCCGGGCATACCGCCGTCTGTGAAGCAGAAATTTCAACTGTTGACACCAGCAGCTCCGTGGTTTGCATGGTAATGGTATTTGACGTTCCCGGACTAATTGCACAGCCGGCACCATCATATTGCCAGGCCTGAATCGCATCATCTGCCTGAGGTGAGTAAGTAAAAATACCGGATGTTTCAGTTTGCTCAATGTTGTTTACGAACCACTTGTATGTGAGACTGCTGCCACCAGTGAGCGATGTTGCAGTAAAAGTTACATTTCTCCCCTCGCAGGCCGGATTTTCTGATGCTGAAATATTTACTGCAGTCTGGTACGATCCGGTTACACTTACTGTTGCTGTGTTTGAGGTAGCTTGTGAAGTGGAAATACATCCGGCATTGCTGGTCATTACAACATATACATCGTCTTCATTTTCCGGCAAATAGGTAAACTCATCCTGATTTACGGATTGAGCAGCACCATTCAGATACCATATATATTGAGGGGTCGTACCTCCGTTCTGCGGGAAAGCTGTAAAAGTAAGCTCATCACCTGCACACACCGAGGGCGAAACCGGCGAAATGCTTACCGAAGGCGTTAACAATGGACTAACCGAAAATTGCACTGTATTGGAATTCACCGGACTGCCCGAGCATGGTTCAACCGAGGTCATTCTTACATAAACCACATCGCCATCAGAGGGTACAAAAGTAAAAGCAGGCTGATTTCCACCGGCACTTACTCCATTCCTGAACCATTGAAAAGCGGGATTGCTGCTGTTGGTGACTGTCGCTGTCAGAGTCACCGCTGTGCCCGAACAAACACTGTTTCCGGGAGAAGCATTGATACTGACTGCCGGAAAATTTTGCGGGTAAATTACAACTGTAATGTCTTCGCAATCTGAAAAACAAGCCCCGTTGCTCGCCGAACGGGCATAATACGTTGTGGTCACCGATGGGGTTGCTATGGCCAGAGATTGCCCTGAGCCGATGTAAGTAGCTCCGCAGCCCCCGGTAAACCATTGAATTTCATTACCTGTGCCGCCGGTCGCACTCAAAATTATGGTTGGCGGCAATGCACCCTGACACATATTATTGTTGCTCACCGATAAGGAGGTGGGTGGCAGCGGATCGTCAAAAGCAACACTTGCTGCGGCATACTGGGTTTCGTTGTATGCCCGTCCCCTGGCGGAATTTGCCACGCCATTATTGTCGGGGCCATATCTGTACGGATAAATCCTGTAATAATAAGTATCTCCGCAATTCAACGCCAATGGATCAACGTATGTAGTGGTTTGTGAACCTTGCAGATTGGCAAGCACCACAGCAGAGCCAAGACTTGCACCCGCTGCATAAACTGTTCCGTCGGCTGGATCGGTAAATGAATTGATTGCGGAGCGAAGAATAAGATAACCCTGCGTATTGTCAGCCGGATAAGGATCAGTAGCAGGGGTATTCCAGCTCAGGGTAACCTGTGTATTAGAAACGTTTGGTGTGGCAGTAAGCACAGGAGAATTCCACTGGGGTTGCCGGGTAAGCCTCCAGAAATTTGAATTGGAAGTGGAAGAAGCTGAGCATGAATTGGGTAAACCCTGGCTTACATTGGGTGTGCTATTTTTTGCGGTATAGGCGGTACCAATCTGAGGAGCGTTGCTGCCATACTCGGCAATATTTGTACCCGGACATACAAAAACCGCTTCATTGGATGAAAGGGATTCAGTGTGATTGAGTTTTGGCAGTGGCAAAGCAGTAAACGAAACACCCGGAGTGGCTTTATGGGCAAGGGCGTGGATAAATTCACCGGATGAATTTTGGATTCTTAAAATATCTCCAGCTTCTGCAATATTAAGAGTTGATCCAAAAGATCCTCCATTAAAATAATTAATATTATTGGCTGCGAGTTGGACATAACCATCAGAAGGATCAGTATCAAGCGGATGAGGAATATCTAATGAATTAACAGAACGGTGAAAAATTACGATGATCGTTCCCGCCCGCAGATGTTGCCAGAAGGGAGATATATTGAATTTTACGGGAGTTTGCCACCCATCCTGATCTGAATTATTATCACCCAGGCTCCAGTTTCTGATATCCAGGTTATCCTGAATCACCAGCAGTTCTGTCCATTCATCCCGGGGATCAGCGGCATTGAAGTAACTGCTGACAACGATTGGCTGTCCGGTTGCTCTTTCAGGAAACAGAGAGCGCCCACCGAACAGGATGAGAATAAAAAAGAGATACAAATATCCTTTCTGGTTTAATGGCTCTTTCTCCACTATAAAAGCAATTGAAGATGACGTTGTAACCCGCAATCTCAAACGGGATGCAAATATAGTTAAACTATGCAGGCTAAAGAATCAAGGGTAAACAAAAAAGGAGGGCATACATGCTTGTTGTATAAGTCAGCGCTGGCTTAATTTTACAACTTGGCAACTTCCGGTTTATGTATGGCTTCCGGTGCTCATTATCCATGGTTTTTTTTGAAAAATTCTAAGTTTTCGGATTAGAAATGTAATTAAACTCATTATTATTTTCCCAGCTAAGCGGAATTTAGCTTCGCTGAGCTCACCGCCTGGGGCGGTTCGGTTGCAATTCCGCTCAACCAAAACCCCAAAAAGAAAGAGGTAATAAGCAAAGTACATGAAAAAGGATACAGGAATAAACCTTTAACCGACACTCAAAAAGCCGGCAATAAAGAGAAATCGAGCATACGCGTGAGGGTTGAACACGTGTTCGGCTTTGTAGAAAACAGTATGCATGGCTCTATTGTACGTACCATTGGCATTGCCAGGGCAAGTGCCAAAATCGGGATGATGAACCTCACTTACAATATTTGTCGCTGTACTCAATTAAAAATAGTGGTTGCCATGGGATAGGTGTGTCCAAACGTGAAAGATTTCATTTTGTATAGTGCTGATATTCTGTTGTATACAAAATTTTAACAAAAAAGTTGGTTTTTTGAAAACCAAAATGTATTTTTGTTTTGAAATTGGTGTCAAAAAAAAGCAGTTTTTAGAGATGCCCTTAAGATATTTGTTAAGACAATAATTGTTCTGCCTATTTCAGGTTAATCATTCTATTACCTGTAAGGTACCTCATAGCACAGGTTTATTATTACCATTGCCGCAACATATTATTTGTCAGAGCATTGAGTATAACTCAAATTGCCTGTAATTGTCTGAAACAGGTTAACCAACAGGAGGCAGTCTTCAACCCAATTACTCACTTACAAAACTCCAGAACACGATGAACTCAGAGGCACCAGAATTTTTCAACTACGGATCAATGATTGTGCTGTTAAGACAATTTGAAAGCTGGCAAACCTGGCATAAGCATATCTTTGCAATGCTATTGCTGGGATCAATACTGCCATTTTTGTTGTTATCCTGTCAAAAAGAAAAAGACAATCCTGCATCACCTGAACCCGACAAGCCTTTTGCGATCAATATCAGTTCTGAAACAAATGCTGATCTCTTTCTTTTAAGCGAAGATGGCAGTTATGCGATTTATGATAAACAGAATGAGGAAGGCTACACCACAGTTTTTATCAATACTTATGCAGAAAACAACGATCTGGGAGGTATTGAGGTATATACAGACAATACCGGGATGCCACGTATCATCAGATCAATCGATCAGACAATAATATGCGGTAATTATCATGGCAAGTACTTTGATGCAATCGTTTTTAATAAAACAGAAGAGCCTTTTTATTACTGGGGGCTTAATGTTGAAGAAAACTTTGAAAAGTTTACCTCTGACCTTAAGAAAAAAATGTCAGCTGGGATAGCCTCCGGAGAGAAATCAGGGTTCGACCTCACCGTATTTGCTGCGTGCAAGATTATTTCAGTTACCCTGATGGTTACGGCTGCTTTACCGGTTGCTGCAACACTGGTCACAGGTACCGTTACCGTGAGCGCAGTTCTGGGGATCGCAAGCATAGCAGGATATATTTGGAGTTATGTACTTAAAGAGGAATCGCCAACTCTGGAATACACAAATATGGCTTTATCGGCGGTTGACCTCGGTGAATGGGATGCTTTAATGAACAAGAAGAAATTACAATTACCTACAATTGGGAGCATCAGTTCAGTACTTCTGGAATATACAGTTGATGAGGCAGCCGCATCCGCACTGAACAACCTGGAAAACGAGTTTCAGGAGGCTGTTCATAGCTTTCCTGTTGAAGAAACCCAGCGGCCGTTTCAATTACAATTGAGCAGGTACCATATTGTCATGCCTTCCTCCAATCCAGGTAGTACAACCATCTTTATCACTACACAATCCGAATGGAAACTGGAAAATGAAAATATGGAATGGTGTACAGCCCGCAAAACCTCTCAAAACGTAATCGAAATAAATGTTCTTGAACCATACAATTTGCCGGTAAGCCGAACTGTCTCTTTTAAAATTGTTGCGCAGAATGAATCAATACCTCCGGTATTCTTTACTGTCGAACAAACCGGTATAGAATATACCCTTTCATCAAAGACTCTGCATTTTTCATCCGATGGCGGTCAGGATGGCTTTAACGTTGTGGTACAATCTCCGGCAATTGTTGATACTGTTTATTCACTTGCAGGATGGTGCCATGTATCAAAAAATGGCATTTCACCGGTAAATGTTATTGTGAATACGGATCCTAACAACGAGACATTCAGAACTACAAGTATTTTTGTTGTCCTTAAAATGGGGGATATCACAGTTTCAGAGGAAGTTACTGTAAAACAGGAAGGCAAAGAAGCAGAATCCGGATTTTTTGCCGGCACTCTATTCAATAATACTTCATGGTCTGTAACAGAGATTGTAGATGAAGAAACGAATGGGATGATCAGGTACTTTGAAAATGAAATGTATCTGACAAAACCCTGGTCCAGCGATGAAAATGGGACAAATCAGTATTCAATCTTCTATTCATTCCATGGAGACCAGATTGATATCACCAATTTTGAGGGAACCGGCAGTATTTTTATCATCGACCAACAATTGTTCGTAAAAGACGGGGATAGTTTTTTACCTCTGGATGGTTACCCTGTATACATAACAAAGGCAGGTACCAATGAAATCAGCTGGACTAGCGAAGCGGATATCGAAGAAAATCATGAGCATATTGTTTACAATCATCTTAATACCTTCAAGATAGAAGATGACAACATTTCAGGTTCTGCAACTACAGATTACATTTCGGAATACATTGGATCAGATCCGGAGTATACTGGTTTTATCTACTATGAATCGGCAGTTACCCTCACGAGAAGTGGAATCAGAGAAAAAGCAGGTTCAAAAAGTTTTCAGAGCTTTGTTCGGAATAATGGAAACCAATTAAGCATTGATAGGCTCAAATATCTTTTCCATGTATTATCAGCACGTTAGCTACTAAGAGACAACAATTTTTTAGAATCTGAACAATCCTTTCGATTCGCGTTTCCTGGCACTTACCCCTGCTGGCGCGCGTCTTACTTTCTGACCTGTCTGCCTGAATGCGACAGGCAGACAGGCAGGCGCATGCCCCCATGCCCTGTGACTTCGGTACATTTTTCGGAAACATAATTTGACATCACATCGCCCCAGCTAAGCGGAATTTGCAATTCCGCTTAACCAAATCCATTTTCAAGGTATGGTCTTATTCTTACCAAACCTCAGCTAAGCGGAATTTGTAATTCCGCCCAGCTAAGCGGAATTTAGCTAACGCTGAGCTCACCGCCCGGGGCGGTTCGGTTGCAATTCCGCTTAACCAATTCCATTTTCGTGGCATGGTCGTATCATTACCTAAACC
>JANJXJ010000007.1 GCA_024709105.1 Lentimicrobium sp.
GAATTACCGAAAACAAGAAAAGGTTCCTTGACCTGCTGTTGCTGGCCGACGAGCAGGAAAATATGATTGACAAATACCTGCCCGATGGCGATATGTTTGCTTTGTTTGATGACGATTTGAAAAGTATATGCGTGGTTGCGCATGTTGACAGCAATACCTGCGAATTAAAAAACATAGCGACCTACGGGAAATACCAGAACAGAGGATACGGCAGAGCATTGATAAACTTTGTTTCAGATTATTACAAAGGCAGGTACAAAACCATGCTGGTCGGAACAGGTGAAACGCCGGCCATATTGTCGTTTTACAAAAACTATGGCTTTGAACTATCACACCGCATTAAGAATTTTTTTACTGACAATTACGACCACCCTATGTTTGAGGGCGATGTTCAACTTATAGATATGATTTATCTTAAAAAGGAATTGTAAAATTGCTTATTCATGCTGCTAAAAACGCCGGGATATAAAATTGACAATTGCATTGAATAAACCAGCGCTTTTTTAGCCAGACTAAAAAAAGTATGTGTTTATTTTGGTTTCTGCCGCAGTTTGTTCTGCGGCATTTTTTTTATCTGCCGGGCCGAATTATTGCGACCTTTGTAAAACCAAAAACTAAACTATATGGTGTCTGCCAGCGCAAAAGCCCATGCTGCTTTATTTTTTTCAGGGCTTATTTTTGGGGCCAACTACTGGATTGCCAAAGGATTGATGCCAGTTTTCATGCAGCCCATGCAAATAGTTTTTTACAGAGGTATAATCACCGTATCACTTTTTTACATCATCTGGCGGTTCTCCGGAAGCGAAAAAGTGGAAAAGCGCGACCTCGCCAGGTTAATCATTTGCGGTATGCTGGGGGTGGCAGTGAATCAGGTGTTCTTTTTTACCGGACTCAATTTCACCAGCCCGGTTGATACTTCATTAATTCATGCAGCAAGTCCGCTGATGGTGTTGCTTTTTTCAATTCTTATCAACCACGAAAAGGCTGGAATGGCAAAAATTACCGGAATTTTGCTGGGTGGAGCCGGAGCTGTTTTGCTAATTCTCAGCGGGAAACTTTCCACACATGGCAGCAATCAGTTTTTGGGGAACATTCTTATTTTTATTAACATACTGGCTTATAGCCTTTACCTGGTTCTGGTAAAACCCCTCATGGCAAAATATTCGGCCATTACAGTGCTGAAATGGGTGTTTTTGTCGGGTTTCATTTTTGTAGTTCCATTCTCTCTGCAGGATGCTTTACAGGTAAGCTGGGGCAGTTTGTCGGCTTATGCCTGGTTTGCACTGATATACATAATTTTAGGGGCAACCTTTTTTACATACCTGCTCACCATTTTTTCGCTTCGCACTTTAAGTGCAGGAACCGCCGGGTATTACATCTACATGCAGCCACTTATTGCATCTTTCATTGGTATTGTTTTCCTTGGTGAACAGCTTTCGCTGGAAAAAATTCTGGCCGCGGCTGTTATTTTTGCCGGAGTATATCTGGTGCTGCGGCCTGCACCTAAAACAAATGCCTGAAAGGGATCAATAACCATCCCATTACTTTTTCGAACAAGGGACGCGTACGCCAGCTGTCGTAGTCAAACGGAATGCTCATTTCAAGGGTTTGATGGATATGTGCCTTTAATTGACTTATGATTTCCCTGTTTTTGCCAAACAACATGATTTCATGCTGATACCTGAAACTGCGGTAATCGAAATTCGCCGACCCGATTGCAAATATATCATTGTCAACCAGCACACATTTGGAATGCAGGTTACCAGCGGTGTAATGGTGAATGTGAATATTGTTTTTATAATAAAACTCCATGTATTTGCCGCGTAAAAAATCAACCGACCTTACATCGGAATGCAGGGGAATAATTACATTTACATTCACACCCCTGCGCGCTGCCAGCATCATAATCCGGCGAAGCTTATATCCCGGGAGGAAGTATGGTGTTTCGATAAAGATTTCGTGTTTCGCCTTCCTGAAGAGGGTTTCATACCTTTTTTTTATCAACTGCCGGTAAATGGAGGGAAGATCCTGCACAATCTCAAAATCCCCGTGAACAATGGGTTTTTTAAAAGCAAACTTGTTGAAAATGTACTTTCGGTAAAGCCTGAAGCTTTCTTGAAAGGTTTTCTTAAAATCAAGGGTAATGGGCCCGTCAAGCCTGAGCATCAGCTCACGCCATTTCAGAGAATAAGCATTGATATTGGCGGAACCCAGATAGGTAATTTTGTCGTCAATGATCAGTAGCTTACGGTGGTTTCTTCGGTGGTTTTTGGTGAAGAAATCAATAAAAAACCTGATTTTCTTGAAGAATCTTACTTCTCCTCCAAACCTTACAACCGGCTCAAAAAAAACTTCAGAAACATCGGTGCCCCATGAATCAACAAGCACTTTTACTTTTATACCTTTTTCGGCTCTTTCGGCAAGTGCATCTCTGAATTTAATGCCTGACTCGTCGTTTCTGAATTTATAAATCTCAAGGTAAATGTATGATTCTGCCAGCGCAATATCCCTGATCATGGCCTCTTGAAAGATTACAGGATCGCTGAATAAAACGGACTTATGGGTGTCGTGCTTTTTCATTTTGCGGGTTTATAAATGCCCAGGGTGCTACAAAAGTAAGAGGTTTTGAAAAAGATGTGACAATTTGCTGCGGAGAATTGCAGATTTAATTATGGTTGCCTTAAAAATAGCTCTGACCTGATGTGTATTAAAATGTTATGCTCAATACCGGAAACAGATAAAATCAAATCAATTGGTTTTTTAGCTATTTAAAATGCTTATCGCGACAACCAGGAGGATTGTTTTTTATATGAACCAATAGCGGTATTAATCTCTCGTGCAGCTTTCCTTGAGAAGCCAATGCCCTTAAAATGCCGGTGTGCCAGCGACTCGATAAATATGTTTACTCCGGTGCAACTTTTTCTCAAACCTACATTTACAACATTAGCAATGGGAATAGAGGTAGATTTGGTGGCATTAAACAAACTTTTTCTCCTCAGTGTGATAAAAACGTCGTCAATTTCTATAACATCAGTAGTTATTAGGCTGCCACCGAAAAAAATGCTTGATTTGAATGAAAGTATTCTGTTGTGATCCATAATTGTTTCTGTTAAAATAAATTTTGCTAAAGGCGATTGATTGATGATAATACTTCTCTGCATTTTGCGCATTCTCTGTGGGTTTCATACAAGGCTTCCAGCTTATTCTGATCCAGTGACCTGATATAATGATAAGTTTCCTTAAGGTCAAATCTTTTGCGGATAGCCTTTGCCGGACAGCTTTCCAGATGGTTTCCATAAGGACAATCCTCTGAAGCGCCAAGTAAACTTACAATCATCATATATCTTTCCATACAACCGGCCCTTCACAGGCAGAGTATTCTTTAAGAATTCAGGTTGCGGCAAATATACAATGTGCAGTAAGCAAGAAGTGAAAAAATGTACAAGCGCTCGTGTTTTTTTATCCTGCGCATATAAAAATGCCAAAAAGCGCAATTTTTTTCTTTACAAACTTTTGAAAATTTTAAGCAACTCGTCTTTTTTTCGCCATGCAACCGGCACCTCTGTTGAGTCTCTTAAAACACAAATCAGATCATCTTTTTTAAACTTTATAAGATAGTTTAAGTTAATCAAATGCGATTGATGCACCCTCATGAAGTTTCGTTCTTCAAGATATTCCACAAATTCCTTTATTGATTTTGAAATAAGCAGTTCTTCTCCGCTTTTTAAATAAAATCTGGTGTAGTTCCGGTCCGATTCGCAACGGATAATGTCTTCAGCATCAAGAATGTGGATGGCATCTGCAGTTTTTAAAATAACTTTTTTACTTTCAGCTGCCTGTGGTTTCAGATACATATCGAGCAACCCCGTTAACCTTGAGTTGAGATTGTCGGCTTCTAGGGCAGACTCAGCTTTTTGCAATGCAGCCTGAAGTTCTTCGGGATCAATGGGTTTGGTGATGTAGTCAATAGCATTGAACTTAAATGCCTTTATGGCATACTCTTCGTAGGCTGTAATAAAAATCAGCTTGAAAGTAACCGGCATCATTTGCCTGAGCAGATCAAAACCCGAGCCGTCGGGCATTTTTATGTCAAGGAAAACCAGGTCGGGGTTATATGCTTTAATGGCTTTAATTCCCGACTTGACATCTTCGCCTTCGCCAACTACCTCAACTTTGCTGCAATAGATTTTAATCATCTCCTGCAGTGTCTCGCGCGACCTTATTTCATCATCAACAATTACTACCCTGATCATATATAAAAGTCTTGAAAATTAAACATTTGTTTCCCGAAGTAAAATTACTAAATAGATTGTTGTTATTTCAAAAAATAATCAGCGCAACAATTTTTCTGACATACAGCCAGTTTGCCAAATATTCGCAGAAAATCTGTTATATTGCGGAAAACCTTACATTTGCCGGAAAATCCTGTTCTGATGTTAAAATCAATGACCGGCTACGGCAAATCTGCTGCAGTGCTTAAAGGAAAAACCCTCACTTTTGAAATCCGATCGCTCAACAGCAAACAACTGGATATGAATCTGAGGTTGCCCGCCATGCTTCGCGATATTGAGCCCGAGATCAGGGCTTCTCTTACACGCGTTGCTGAACGTGGCAAGATTGAGTTGAACGTTTCAGTTGATCAAACCGGATCCGAAATTCCGGCAACAATAAACAAAGCACTTGTCATTTCCTACTACAATGAGTTGAGCGCCATTGCTGCTGAACTGGGAGTTACCGGGAGTGATTTGCTGTCAATTGTGATGAAGATGCCCGAAGTAAGCAAGAACAGCCGGGAAGAGCTCTCAGATGAAGATAAAACATCGCTGATTTCAACCCTGGAGGAAGCATTGAAGCTTTTCGATAATTTCAGAAGTCAGGAAGGAGCTTTGCTTGCTGCCGATTTCAGAGCCAGAATTTCAACAATACTTCAAAACCTAAGCGAAATTGAACCCTTTGAGGAGCGCAGAAATGAACAAATGCGCGAAAAACTGCTCGCCAATTTCAATCAGTTTATTGAAGCTGGTAATTTTGACTCCAACCGGTTTGAACAGGAAATAATTTATTTTCTAGAAAAAACAGATATCACCGAAGAAAAAGTACGGCTCAGGAAACATTGTGATTATTTTATTGAAACGCTGAATGAAGGCGGGGCGAACGGCCGTAAGCTTTCGTTTGTTTCGCAGGAGATTGGCAGGGAGGTGAATACCATTGGCAGTAAAGCCGCAGAAGCCAACATCCAGAAGATTGTGGTAAAAATGAAAGACGAGCTGGAAAAAATCAAAGAGCAACTTGCAAACATTCTCTGAAATGCCTCAAAAAGAAAGTGGAAAACTGGTGATAATTTCTGCGCCTTCGGGAGCCGGAAAAACTACGCTGGTGAAATTTCTGCTCAACAGCGGGCTTAATCTTGGGTTCTCGGTTTCGGCTACCAGCAGGCCAATGCGCAAGGGCGAGGAGGATGGTAAGGATTACTTTTTTATGAGTGCCGAAGAGTTTAAAAGACGTATTGACGCAGGCGAGCTCCTTGAATGGGAAGAGGTGTACAGCGGAAGTTTTTACGGAACTTTAAAATCGGAAGTCGAAAAATTGCTTTTTGCCGGAAAAAATATTATATTTGACGTGGATGTTGTGGGTGGTCTGAACATCAAAAAAATCTACCAAAATCAGGCTATTGCAGTTTTTATCAGCCCTCCTTCCATTACTGAACTCGAAAAGCGACTCACCCTGCGAAGCACCGATAGTGCTGAAACCATTTCCAAAAGAGTTGAAAAAGCCCGATGGGAAATGGAATTTGCACCTCAGTTTGACTGCATCGTTGTAAATGACAAACTGGAAGAAGCCCAGACAGAATTGCTGCACGCTGTTGTGCAGTTTTTAGGCAAGTAAAAAAGGGAAAATGTCGAAAAACGAAGGCATTTACATGTTTTCTGACATTCGTGGCTATTCGCGCCTGCTTGAGCTCGATGAAGCCGAGGCTCTTGAATTGCTCTCTGTGCACAATGAAATTTCCTCAAAAGTAATTTTGGAATACAACGGAAATCTAATCAAGCAGATTGATGACTCGGTGCTTGCTTTCTTCAATTCGGTGAACGATGCCTTTTTATGTGCCAGCGACTTTCTGGTAAGAATTAAGTCATTTAACCTGAATAAACGGAAACCTCACCGGTTGCTGGTAAGCATTGGTCTGCACAAAGGTGAAACCGATGCGCGGCCGGGAAGTGTTTTTGGTGAAACCGTCAACACCACCGCCCGGCTTCAGGCAATGGCAGAGCCGGGGTCGATTTGTATGTCGGGTTGCTTTTATTCAGCGCTCAGCCGAATGATTGATGCCAAAGCCATCGAATACCGCGATGTTGCCGTTGAATATACCGAAGGCAATATTCATGTTTATAAAACACTCTCCATTTACCCCGATGAGTTTAAAATCAGCAGGCCTGTAATACATAAACGCACCGATTTCAGATACAGAATAAAAGACATTGAGCATATTAAGGGTTCAGGCACTTCCTTCCTTGGTACATCATTCTTTGCACTGATCATGTTTTTGGGACTTATTATGCTTATCGCAGGTGCCAGGTCGCAAAGCGGAGATGGGGAGATGGGCGTCTTGCTGAGCTCCTGGTTTTCAAATCCTGCTACCTATTTTGCCCTTGTGCCAGCCTCTTTGTTCTTTGCAGCCTTGTATGCCAAACGTAAAATGCGGGCAGTTTTTGAAGATATCAGAGATGTTGACCGTATACTTGCATATCTTATGTCGCAAATGGGCTACAGGCAACCGGTTCACCATAAGGGTTTTATGCTCTTCAAGCCCGAGCCTGCCAATTATTTTATTCTGGGAATGCGAAAATTCAGAGCCAGGGTTGACGGTAACACCATCGTGCTGCAAGGTCCTTATCTTTACATGTCGAGGCTGATAAAACTGCTTAAAAACTATGAACAAACCGGCAAAACCTCAATTCACTAAACCTACCGGACTATTTTTCGGTTCTTTTAATCCCATTCACACCGGCCACTTGTGTATTGCAGAGTATATGCTGGAATATGGCGGTCTGGATGAAGTATGGTTTATCGTTTCGCCACAGAATCCTCTTAAAGATAAAACTACCTTGTTGTCAGATCAGTACAGATTTGATATGGTAGAGCTTGCCATTGCCGGTGATGAAAGGTTCAGGGTTTCAGATATAGAATTCAGAATGCCCCGCCCATCATATACCATAGATACACTTACCCGCCTTTCTGAACAACATCCCGGGCGCAGCTTTGTGCTCCTGGCAGGCACCGATGTACTTACCTCTTTCCACAAATGGAAAAATTATGAACAGATACTTGAGCATTATACCTTTTATATATATCCCCGCCATGGCGACGAAAACCACCCGTTGCTTTCTCATCCTTCGGTTAAACTGATACAGGCTCCGCGAATCGAAATTTCGGCAAGTTTTATCAGGGAAGCTATAAAATCAGGCAAAGCCATCAGGTATTTTCTGCCAGCGGAGGTAAGAAAGATGATTGAAAGGATGGGTTTCTACAAACGTTGATTACTGACCGTTTCTTCTGAAAAAATCTCTGAGCGCCGGCAGAATCTTCCCGGGAGCTTCCAGAAATCCCATGTGGCCAATACCATCAATCAGCATGATTTCAGCATGGTGAACCATCATGGCTTGTGCAATAACTTTGTTGTAGGGCATTCTGCTGTCCTGCCGGCCAATAATGAAAAACAGAGGCATTTTGGTTTCCATCAGAAAGTCGAGGCTGCCGCTGCGTTGTCTCATTCCTTCGAGCGAAGCAATAATTGACCTCGAAGAAGTGGAAGCTGCCCGGTTTTTAAGTGCCAGTATCTCGTTCTCCAGCCTTTCGCGATTCTCCTCAGCAAATAGATCGGGGATAAACTGATGTATAAATCCTTTGTGGTCGTTTTTTACGATTTCAATAGTTCTTAAGCGGTTTATTTTAGTTTGTTCATCATCGGGTGCGCCATGCGAATGGAACAAAGCAATGCCTTTCACCTTTGCCGGGAAACGTGAAGCCAGATTTAAAGCCACATATCCGCCCATGCTGTGCCCGCAGATGATGAAGTTTTCTGCACCTGCATAATCGGCAACAGCAACCACCGCATCGGCCATGGCTTCCATGGTATGCACCTCGTCCATCAGGCCGCTGCGCCCGTGCCCGGGAAGGTCCACCGAAAGTACACTAAATTCATCTTCAAGCATTTGGGTGAATTCGTTCCAGATTTCCAAAGATTCGGTGAACCCATGAAGTAATACAACAAACGGGCCCTTGCCGCTGCGTTTAAAGTGTATCGGGGTTTTTCGGTAGGTGATGGAGTCTGACATTTTCTGGTTCTTTTAATACTATTTCGTTGTGTTGCAAAGTTAGGCATTCGGTTTATGCGGATTTCAGATAACTTTAATAAATGATGTGAGAAAAAGATATTAAAAAATTTTATTAATCCGGTTTTATTCTCATCTTTGGCCATCAATTCAATATGCCTGTTATGAAGAAAATTGCTTGTTTTTTGTTGTTCTGGGGTTTTGTTGTCAGCACTTCGGCACAGAATTATCTGCTTTCAAAAGATGGAAATGCTTTGTATTCCATTGTTGTGGATAAGCAGGCCGATTCACTTACAATGTTTGCAGCAGAAGAGTTACAGGATTATCTGCACAAGATTTCAGGAGCCAGGTTTAAAATATCGAATAAATCCGCTGTCAGGGAAAAAAGTATTTTTATTGGTAAGGATTGGTTTGCCGTCCGTCCGCAGATGGCGCAACTAAATGCGTTGGGTGAGGATGGTTATTGCATTTTCAGCGAAAGCGGCCATTTTTATCTGGGAGGCAATCGCCCTGCTGGTGATTTATATGCCGTTTATGCTCTGCTTCAGGATTATACCGGATGTGTGTGGTTCGGGAATGGTGAAGTTTATGTGCCCAATGAGCCGGCTTTGTCGCTGCCCGGGCTCAGGGTTTTTGCAAAGCCGGATTTTAGTTTCAGGCATCCGCATTTTCCTGACAGAAACAAACCGGAGTATTATTTCCCAACCCGCACGCAGCCCATGGATCAGTGGGGTATGTTTGTACATACCTTTCAGCATCTGATGCCTCCTGATAAATATTTTGATGCTCATCCCGAATACTTTTCGATGGTAAACGGCAAACGGATTCGCGACGGGCAGCTTTGTCTGAGTAATCCTGAGGTTATTGGTTTGCTTAAAGAAAATCTGGCTGCCGAAATGGCCCGAAAGCCTGATCATAAGTATTGGTCGGTTTCGCAAAACGACTGTATAAACTATTGTGAATGTGAACACTGCCAGGCATTGTACAAAAAGTATGGAAGCATTTCGGGCGTTTATGTTGATATGGCAAATCAGATAGCCAGAACTTTTCCCGGCAAACAGATATCAACCCTGGCTTACCAGTTTACCCGTTCTGCACCTGCACACATTGTACCAGATAGCAATGTGAACATAATGTT
Organism: Lentimicrobium sp.; assembly: GCA_024709105.1. Classification (GTDB taxonomy): domain Bacteria; phylum Bacteroidota; class Bacteroidia; order Bacteroidales; family Lentimicrobiaceae; genus Lentimicrobium. The sequence goes on from JANJXJ010000007.1 coordinate 9,472, forward strand.
CTGTTCTATTGAGTGTAACCGCAGCCAGCCTCTGGCAAAAGACAATCGCAGCAAAGATTTTGTGAAAGACATGAAAGACTGGGCAGCACTTACCCACAATATTTTTATGTGGGATTATGTGGTTCAGTTTAAGACTTATGTCTGCCCTTTTCCAAATTTTGGTGTGCTTCAGCCAAATATTCAGTTTTTCAGACAGCATGGAGTGCCTATGATGTTTCAGCAGGGGAGCGGGAGTTCATGGTCTGACTTTTCTGAATACAAACAAGCGCTGATTGCAAGGCTGTTGTGGGATGCTGATGTGGAAGAGCCTGCTTTCAGGAAAAAGTTTTTTAATGCATTCTATGGTGCAGCAGCTCCGGTTATGCTCGAATATTTTACTCTGGTACATTCCGAAATGGAAAAACAGGCCGGAAACCGCAATCTCGATATATATGGTTATCCTGTGTTGTATTCTGAATGGTTTCTCAAACCTGAATTGTTGCTGCAATATAAAGCGCTGATGGACAAGGCTGAAGATCTGGTTTCGACTGATTCTATCCGATTGAAAAGGGTGCTCAGGCAGCGTTGCAGTATTGATTTTGCTTATCTTGATGTTGCCCTGAATGTCAACAATCAGGATTTATCGTTTTATGAAACGATAAATGGCAATCGCCGGCCTCGCAAAGAAATGCTGCAACTGCTCGATCGTTTTGCCGAAAATTGTGAAAAAACAGGAATAGTTACCCTGGATGAAAACGGTTATTCTCCTCAGCAATACCGGACACAGGCGCTGAACATTGCAAACATGGCGACCCGCACTAACAAAGCAGCCGGAAAATCAATAAAGTCGCTCACCGAATTCAGCCCTTTATACAATGTAGGAGGTGAAAATGCACTGACCGATGGTTTATATGGCGGACAACATTTCAGGCTGAACTGGTTGGGTTATCAGGGAAATGATATGGTACTGCTGCTTGATTTCGGGAATCAGGAATCTTTTTCTGCCATAGAAGCTAATTTTTTTCTGGATTTGGTAAGCTGGATTTTTCTGCCGCTTGAGGTGGATATAGAGGCATCGGATAACGGAATGGATTTCAGGCGCATATATTCCGAAAAGATACCTGAGCCTGTACGAAATTTCGGGCAAAAACCGGTACATTTCAGGTTTGCCTTTGAGGAAACTACTGCCCGTTTTCTAAAATTTACTGCCCGTAGTCACAAAACCTGTCCCGACTGGCACCGCGGAGCCAATCAACCCGCCTGGATTTTTATTGACGAACTGGTGGTGGAGTGAGTGGGCTGGAATCTAAAACATCTGGTAAGGCAACTTTAATGGACCCTGTAAATATTCCTATACCGCCATTAAAAATGTAGTAAGGTTTGCTCCTTGTTCAAGATTCAGTTTTTTTCTGATAAAATGCCTGTTTGTTTCAATTGTTGCAGCCGAAAGATTCATTAGCCTGGCTATGTCTTTGGTGTTTAAATTGAGTCTGAGCATTGCGGCTATGTTTAATTCTGATTTGCTGAGAGCCGGGGCTTTTTCAAGCAATTTTTCATAAAACTGAGGATGTAATTCCCTGAAAAGCATTTCAAATTCGGTTAAAGGGTCTTTGCTGGTATCGCGGGTGATGTCTGAAAGCACTTTGCTGAATTCTTCCTGATCTTTTTTTCGCGTAAACTTCAGCGTAAAAGGGGCTAACATTTCTTTAACAGAGCGCAGCAACTGAGTAAGTTCGGTTTTGGCAAGTGATTGAAAAACGAGTTCCTGCTCACGCAGACTGGCTTCAAGTTCTATTTTTTCAAGTTGTGAAGTTTTTATCTGTGTTTCCAGTTCAAGTTTGGCTAATTCCTCAGTTCGGAGTTTGTTTTCAAGTGTTGAAGCAGCTAGTTCGGCAAGCTGGGTTTTGTTTTCCTGCTCGAGCCTTAGGGTTTGCTCTTCATAAAGTTTGCGTTTGTTGTTGGTGCGGTAATACATTAAAAACAAAAGCAACGAAACAAAAGCAGCCGATAAAAGAATCAGGGCAAATGTTAATCTTTGGGAGGTTAGTTGATTGCTGATGATTTCGTTGTCTTTTTTTAGTAAAGCATTTTCCTGAGCCTTTTCTTCAGTTTCGTATTTTGTTTTAAGCTCAAGAATCTCTCTTTGTTTTTCTAAGCCCAGCAGGCTGTCATAAATTATACCGGCCTGCAGCGATGACTGATAAGCTTCCTGATAGCGACCTAGTGAATACAGGAGACTATGCCTTTTTTCATGAAAGAGTTTTACTTTATTTATCAGATTGTAATGTGAAGCAATCTTAATGGCTGTATCAATAAGCGCAAGGCCATCATTTACACGACCTGTTTCTTCATATATAGCCGACAACGCCCAAAGGCTGTATGCCTGGCCTTCGGGAATGCCATTTGATGCACAATATTCAAAAATCTCTTTCATTACCTGCTCTGCTTCTTTGTATTTCTTCTGGTTTTTTAAGATATTACCCACATTATAGCGGGTCATTACCAGTTTGAGGCTGTCATTTAACTCTCTGAAAACATTTGAAGCTTTATTGTAGGCTTCAATCGCTGAGTCGGGCATGCCCATACTTTTGTAATATATGCCCAGATTCATCCATGCATCAGCATAGGAGGGTTGATCGTTTATTTCTTCTGAATATTTTATCAGTTGTTTTGAATAATTTACAGCATCGTTGTAATCTTCGGTGTATGATGATGCCACAGCCAGTGAATGCAAAGCAACCATGATGTGAGTGTCATTCTTTTGAGATTTCGCCATTTGCAGTCCTTCACTCAGATGTTTTATGGCTTCGGCATACTCACCAAGTCCCAGCATTGATTTGCCATTATTCAGCGTGAATGCTGACAACTGTTCGCCCGAATTATAGCTGTCTGCAATTTGTATTCCTCTGGTATAGATAGCTTTTGATGAATCGTAATTGCCAATCAGAAAGTATATTTCGCCTAGCTTGCTCAGGTATTGCAGCAATGATGCAGTGTCTTTTTCTTCGGAGAGCAGAAGGTACTTTCTCAGGCAATTTTTTGCTGTATCAAATTCTCTCTGCTCCATATTAAGGGTTGTTCGCCTGAGGAGAATTTCCTTTGTTTTGCCCGATGACTCTTTCCCTGAATGGGATAAAAAGTATTGATAAAGGGAATCAGCACCCACGGGGTCATATTTTGCCATGGAATCTGCCTTGGCAATTACTTTGGCATGAACATCAATTTCAGGGGTGTTTCCTCTGTTGCAGGAATTAAAAATGGAAATGGCCAGAAATGCAATGCCAATAATGCCGAAGGTTTTGCTTTTGCACATAAGGTGAATGAGTTTAAAGTTCAAATGATTATATGTCTATAGTGTGAATTTAAGGAATCATGAAGGTGTGAAAAACTGCTTAATCGCCGCTCTTGCAATTCTGCCGGATTTGCAGGAACTGAAAGCATAAAGAATTATAGTGTTTGCGAAACAGGCCGGTAACTTGTTAGTCATATAAAAGTTTTTTAAAATATTATGCTGTATTACGCATCTGTACTTCATCAAAGGTAAATCAATTTTATAGAAATGTCAAAAAAAAGAATTGCTTTTTAAACCGATTGCTTTATTTGGTTGGGTTTCTTATAGATTAGATGTTTACTATGAAAAGAAGTTGTTAATATTTAAAAAAGGGCTTCAAAACTGAAACCCCTTTTTCCACGATAAACTAACCCTCCCCGTGAGGATAGTTTTATTTTTAATTACTGTTCTGCCCTTTTCCATCCGGCATAAACAGCTCCCATCACCAGCATAATCGCCATGCCGCTGCCAATGGGTGCATTGCCGCCAACAGGCCCTCCGCCGTTACTGGCATTGCCCGGGGGATTGGGCGGTGCCTGTGCGTTTAAAAGAAATGAAGTGGCAAACAAAAGTGCAAAAATTAGAAGTGATCTTTTTTTCATTTTCTTATGGTTTAGTTATTTTTTTTGTTTTAGTTCATTAAAACAGCCTTAATGGTCTGTACCTCTTCATTTGCAATTATTCTGATGAGTACCATGCCCCGAAACTGCAAAGGAATCTGATTCATATTCTGCAGGGTGATTTGCTTGTTCAGCATTACCTGCCCGGCCGCATTGTAAATATAAACCTGAGCTTTCTGGCCGGTGAGTTCCTGAGAAGAAATGAGAAGGGTGTTGTCGCTGACCCATGCCTTAAACTCTGTAACCGGTAGCTCCTCTGTTGACAATGAACCACCAAACAGCAGGTTAAAACGATGTATCGGGTCGCTTTGAAGATAATCAAAAGAATAAGTCTGTTGCTGCCTGAGGTTGGTAGTTTTGCCGGTTTGCAAATCATGCAGGTAAATGGTGGTAGCTGCATCAAAACTCTCTATCCCGCTGAAATTCAGAGTGGTTTCTGTTTCATTGCTTAAAGAGTATTGCACAGGAACTGTGTACACTTCGGCATTGTAAGGAAGTGAATTGATAGAAAGTTGTTCATTATCAGCCGAACTGGTACTTAATTGTGGTGCCATTTCGCTGCCAGCCATTTTCCAGGCATCGCAACAGCCATCGGCCATAGCGGTAGCCTGATTGGTGAAACGCACCACAGCCTCGTCGGTCATGCCATTGGCTGTAGCCAGAATACGAAGCACATCGGGCAGCTCGTTGCCAGCCTTAAAAAAAGCCTGGTTGCTGTGCACACGCACTTCATTGGTCATGGCCAGCACAGGCGATGAGGCTGATGTTTTCACGAAGAAAGCCTGTCCTGCCGGGATGTATTGTGCCCCCCCATTGTTGGCTACGCCATCAACATAAGTAGCATAGTTGCTGCCACCCGATGGCCAGATGTAAACTGCATTGTTCACGTTGGTTTTTGTCCAGCCGGAGCTTGCACCCCAGTCAATAGCCGATGGGTAAGGATTGGGTACCAGGTTGTAGCCTTCACCTCCATGGGTGGTCAGTGCAGTAAAGGCACCACCGTTCATGGGGCCGGCAAAGGTGTAAGTGTGGCTGTCTTCCGGCACATAAACCATGTAGCCCCGGGTTTCGTCGAGTGGGGTCGTGGTAGAAGTACCAAGTCCGTTCCAGGCATTGGCAGCCACATTGAAATCATACACATACGCCCCGGTAAAAAGTTCAGTTAACGATGTAGTCGCCGGGGTAAGCGGCACCGAAACCAGGTGGTAGGTCATGGCTGTAAGGCTGGTGTTGCCGGTGAGATAGCGTTGCTGGGTAGCGTCAACAGCGTTGTTGCTTTGGATGAGCGATGCCGAACCCGAAGCGTTGGATAGCAGGGTCAGGCCATCGGTGCCGCTGCTGTTGTCTAAGGTGCCGCTAACCGTGAGGCAGGTGGTAGCGGGTAGCGTGAGCGAAGCATCAGCGGTGATGGTGAGATTGGCCATTTGTGCCAGGTTGGACGGACTGGCGCTGGTCAGGGTGAAATCGCCATTATCC
>JANJXJ010000015.1 GCA_024709105.1 Lentimicrobium sp.
GATCTTTTAATATAAAGGCGATTACCGGTAATACCACAACATGAAAACCTATGTTGAGTATGTGCCGGCCTGTGTGCGACTCGCTGTAATGCTCAAGTACCAGCTCCACCTCTTCGATGGTAAACAGTCCTTCTGATTCGCTCCTTAAATATTCAGCAAGCTCAGGTGACATTACCTCTGTATTGATGTTTTTCCTTTTCTTCCAGAATTTCATGCTATGGACGATTTATAGGTGGCTGGCCATAATTCTGCCGGTAACTTTTCGGGAGGGTCAAAACCTGTCATTTTCCCTGAACTACGCATGATCTCATAATAACAATCGGTAGCAGTGGTAAGGGATACGATTCCTGTATACACCATATGGCCGAACAGATCAAAGTATGGCAACACTTTTATACCTGTTTCAGAAGCAATTTTCCTGACTGTAAGATCGGATGTAATGAGTGTGCAGCCGCAGTGCCCGGCCATGATCAGCACTGAGCAGTCGGTAAGAATGGTGGAAGTGTACTGTCGGTTCAGCCTCAGCATTTGTAAATATTGGTGATCGTCGGGCTGAAGCTGCTGAATGAATGAGTAAGGCTCTGCATTGGCCTGAGGAAGAAAAGCATTTCGGAAAGCAAACGTAGTTGTACTTACAAGCAGCCCTGAATGCTCCATTCTGGCAAGCATGCCATATTGGTGCAGATCCCGGAGGGCTGATGCATCAAGCATTACATTTAAAGTCATTGAGTATAGTGTTTAATAAATAAATCAAGACTGAGCTCTGCAAGCGCAGCCCCTTTGTTTAGTGTAATATATCCCTCGTAGAGTGCTCTTAACATCAACTGATCAAACCGCATGGGCAGGTCGGTGCTGGTGTTGCTACCTATGTGCATTTCGAGCGGGTCGGTAAGCACATAATTGCGCATGCCGGTCAGGTATGCATTGGGCAAAATGCCAAGATTATAGGCCCGCATAATAAATGCATAGGCCGAAATGCCGTATTTGTCTTTGGCCAGATGCAGTTCGAGCGGTGCAAAGCGGGTGCGGTACTGCCCCCAGGTTTCAAAAAATACATCGCGGGGTATAAGCATGGCTCCGGCAAACCAGTGGCACATGCGCTCTTTTTCCTTTTTGGTGAGCGATTTGTCAAACTTAAATAAAAGATGTGCCAGTTCGTGCAGGGCGGTAAACCTGCGGCGCTCGGTGGTGGCCCCGGCGTTTACCACTACTATGGGAACGCCGCTGTTGGTATAGGCCGAATAGCCTTCAAAGTCTTTGGTAAAGGGCTCGAGGTCTATCACCCTTACCCCCTGCTCCTCAAGCAGGGTCATAACACTGCCTATGGGGTGACTGCCCATGTCCCAGGCCCGGCGTACTTCAATGGCGGCTTCTTCAACATCCTGATTTGTGCTTATATACATCCCCTCAACCGGCGATTTAAAAACCGGCGAGGCATGGGTGAGTTTTTCGAGTTCAAGGTAACGCTCTACCTTACTTATAATAGTGTATTTCAGTTTTTCTTCGGTTTTAACCCCCATGGCGGCATTGGACCTGAACTCTTCGTTATGCAGCGTAACCGAAACCGGTGAGTAAAAGAAGTCGAGTGGCTGATCAAGTGCTTCTGCAAGTTTTTCGGCAACCTCGGGCCTGGGCAGCATTTCGCCCCGCTCATATTTGGCTATGGCAGTTTTTTGTACCAGCCCGCCCAGGCGGGCCACCAGTTCATCCTGCGATAATCCTGCCTGCTTGCGGGCACTGACTAATCGGTTTCCAAATGTTGCATTCATACTTCTTACTTTTAATTCATTCAATAATTCATGGTGTTCACACTCTGCAAATATACAACGTTTGTGCACTCATGTCAAACTATTTTTTCACCACATATTAACAACACGGCCGGAAATGCTGTGAATAAAAATTCTTACATAACTGCATATCAATACAATACAATCACTTTTAATTGTTGATAACTCTCACTAAATACTTGATTTTTTGCAATAATTTCATTATATACAGGCCCTTTTCTCTATCCTGCAGGGGCATTGCGCGGCTCTTTATGGCACAAAAAGTAAAAATGAACACCTTATTTTATATGCAGGCGCGGTTTTTAGCGAATAGAAATAAGAGGGGTAGCTTCCTTTGGGCACGAATGGGTGGCCAGCTTTGCTCCGGAATATTCATTACATTGTTTAAATTCTCTTCAAATGCCTTTTAAATGTGATTTAAATGTGATTTGAAGAGCTGGGTGGTTGGGGATGGTGATGAGGATGGGTGGCCTGCTTTGGGCCGGAATATTCAAATTAACCTGATGCGTAGCGATGTTATTCCTTAAACGATTTAAACTTATATGATTGGTTATATTTATTACCGCTTGCCATAATTATCACAGCACCACCGCTATTGCTTGTAACTTCATATCCCAAAGCACCATCAAGCGAATAAATTCTTTGCTGATAATTTGAAAAAGCCCACAATATTGGCAACAGCGGTATTACATAAAACTGTCTTCTGGTATAATAGCATCCATCATCTTTAAATTTTCCCTTAATAGTTTTTTCAACAAAAACACTATCTCTTGTCATTAGAATTGCCTTTAACATTCCTTCCTCGGTTTTAAGAAATTTTACAAGCAGGCTATCCCTTTTAACTTCACGCTTATAATCAATCAATGACCATAGGGTTCTTTCCCTCAAAACAGAATCAGGTATACTTTTATTATAATAAGTCCCCTCAATATTTTCCGGCGATTGTATCACAGGCAGCTTGCTAAAAGGAGCACACCCCTGGTTAATCAGTGCCGATAGCAGCATTACTACTACAATATTTAAATGGAATCCGTTTCTTTGTATGGTTGTGTTTTTCATGGTTTGTTTTAAAGTTACTTAGTCTTTGAAGGTTTATTTCCTGAATGCCGGGCATTGATTGGGAAAACGATGTTTTGGTTTGAAACCAGGATAGTGATAAGTATTTGGGCGGATAAACCAGATCGCCGCCCGGTGTTTGTTTTTTGTTTCATCATCCTTTCAAATTGCTAAATCGCTACGGCCATCAGTGTAACCGGTCAGTCAGATTCTTTGACAAGGGTGGCTGGAGGGGTGGCTGATGAGGTTTTCGTCCCGAAATTATTCAAAGTGCATGCAATTTGGGTCAGCTGTTTTCTATTTCATTTCATTTAATTTGAGAAATACACTTTTCATTAATAAGTCTTTCACTACTCCACCAAACGCCTTGTTCTCTAGAATCTTTTCAAATATGTCCTGATTTTGGTCCATCCTCTCTATAAGTTTTGTGAGAAACAGATCCTCAAAAGCAAATTTGAAAGTGTCAATTTTATTGGCTTGTGCTTGTTCTTTTAACTTATCATCCAGAAGTAAATCGGCTTCCATTTGGTCGAAAAACAATCTGTCGGCCTCTGTAAATTCAGTGCCGAACCTGTTATTTAAAACTTTTATAATCTGCGACAATGGTGCTTTTTCTTCCTTAGCCCGCTTTATTCCGGCTTCTGTCAAACCATCAAGTTCACCATCCTCTTTTTGCAGTTCAATTGTACCATCTGCAATTTTCTCCAAACGGTAATATTCCATTGCCAATTCATCAGTCAATTGCAGGCTTTCCGACAAATCACGTTTGGGCAATTTGGTTTGTAAAAGCTTTGCATAAGCATAGAATTTTTCAAAATCAGAATCAGAGAACGGCATTATCTGAGAAAGGAACGAGTACAAATTACACCACGTTCTCAATCCTTTTTTAAATTCGTCCTTTATTTCATCCGTTTCTAATGCTTTAAATCTATCAACAGCAGGGTCAATGTATGCGTAAAGGGCTGATTGGTCTTTATTTAACAAACGGTTACTGGGTTTAAAATATACGTTTGCAAAGGCTTCAATTTCCGATTGCCAGCAAACTTGTTTTTCGTCTAATTTATTTTTCAAATCATACAAGTGATTGGGGTCAGGATTTTCGGTAACGCTGGTTCTTTGGTAATAGGGCTGAAACGATGCTAAAATGGTTTCTCTGTCGTTTACGAAATCCAAAACAAAAGTGTCCTGCTTGCCGGGATAAGTACGATTTAAACGTGATAAGGTCTGAACTGCCTTTACGCCCGATAGTGCTTTATCCACATACATTGTGTGTAAAAGGGGTTGGTCAAAGCCTGTTTGGTATTTATCGGCAACAATCAAAATTTTGTAATCGTCCTGATTGAATATTTTGGGCAGTTCTTTTTCGCCATAGCCAGTTAATTCAGGTTCTGTAACACCTTTTGGATAATCATCGTCTATTACCTTGCCCGAAAATGCAACCAATATCTTAATATCATGATAACCTTTGGCTTTTATGTAGTTCTTAAATTCTACAAAATAGCGTTTTGCATGAAGCCTTGAGCCTGTTACAACCATTGCCTTTGCTTTTCCTCCAATCTTTTTGCAAACAATATGGCGAAAATGTTCAATGATTACTTCAGTTTTTTGTGCCAATTCATGCGGATGCAATGAAACAAAACGACCGATTGCCTTTGCTGCTTTCTTTTTGTTTAATTCGGGGTCTTCATTTATTGCTTTGGTTAATTTAAAATACCGTTCGTAGGTTGTGTAATTATCTAAAACATCCAAAATAAAACCTTCTTCAATTGCCTGGCGCATAGAATATAAATGAAATGGTTCGGGTTTACCATCAACATTTAATTGACCAAAAACGCCTAATGTCTTTGTTTTTGGTGTTGCAGTAAAGGCAAAGAAAGAAATATTTTGTTGCTGTCCTCTTGATTTGCAGGATTTTTCAACCTCTGCATTTATTTCATCTTCTAAATCGTAGTCGTTTTCATCTGATTTTTCAGCATCTTCCTGAAACAGGGCATGACCTGTCTTTATAGCAAGTACCTCTTTCATTTTTTTGCTTGCTTCGCCACCCTGCGAACTATGAGCCTCATCAATAATTACTGCATATTTGCGGTCGGGAATATTTCCAACTTTGTCAATAACAAAGGGAAATTTCTGTAAGGTTGTAATGATGATATGTGTGCCTGAAATAATTGCATTGGCCAATTGTGTACTGTCCTGGTCAATCTTTTGGACTACGCCCGTTTTATGCTCAAACTGATAAATGGTGTTTTGCAATTGCTGGTCAAGCACACGGCGGTCGGTAATTACTATTACGCTGTTGAAAACCCTTTCATCAAATTGATTATGCAAGCTCGACAAGCGATAAGCCAGCCAGGCAATTGAATTGCTTTTGCCCGAACCTGCCGAATGTTGAATCAAATAATTTTTTCCGGCTCCGTTAATTTTTGCATCGGAAGTTATTTTCCGAACCGAATCTAATTGATGATAACGCGGGAAAATGATTTTTTCCTTTTTGCGGGTTTGTCCTTCAAATTCGTATTCTTCAACCTGTAAGTGTACAAAACGATAGAGAATATCCATGAAACTGTCTTTCACCAGGATGTTTTCCCACAAATAAGCGGATTTGTAACCACCTTGATTTTGCGGGTTTCCCTTTCCATTGTTGCAACCTTTGTTAAATGGCAGCCAATAAGTGCGTTCAGCATCTATTTTTGTTGCCATATAAACCTCGTCGGGGTCAACTGCAAAATGAACCAACGCACGTTTTTTAAAAGCAAAAAGCAAATCTTTGTTATCTCTTGTGGTTGAATATTGCTTTTTAGCATTGTCTGTTGTCTGTCCTGTAAAATGGTTTTTCAGCTCCAATGTTGCCACTGGTAAGCCGTTTAAGCTAATTACAAGGTCAACAGAATTCTTGTTTTTGTTGCTGTAATAAACCTGACGGATTATTTTTAATTGATTTTTGCCGTAAAGTTCAATGGTTTCATCATTCAAACCTGTTTCGGGCTTAAAAAATGCCATGCGAAACTTAACACCATAATCGGTAAATCCATTACGTAAAACGTCTAAACTGCCCCGCAAATCAAGTTCTTTGAATAAACGTTGAATTATGCGGTTGTCAGCATCGGCACCATGTACAGCGGTTATTTTTTCCCATGCTTTGGGCTGTGTATCTTGCAGGAACGCAATTACCTCGTATTTAAACAGTCCCAATTCAGGGCTGTAATCGGGGGCATTGCCCTGTGTGTAGTTGCCGTGTTGAACCAACGATTCAACAATGGCTGTTTCAAATGTGTGTTCGGTGGTTATATTCATGATGAATAAAATTTATCCTCCACCCAATTGGCAGGATTGTTTATAATATAATCGGATATGCGTTGGTATTCTGCATCATTGCGGATAATATGGTCGTAAAAACGGGATTGCCAACCAAAATCCGCATGATTTTTTCGTATTTCAAACGAACAACGCCCTTTATACCAACGAATAATGCGGGAAATATTTTCGTTTATCATGGGATTTTTATTCCCGGCAAAACCGCCTGTTTTTATTTGTTCGGTGGATTGGTCGAATGATTGGCCGGCCGTTCGTAGTAGAGACGCGATTAATCGCGTCTCTACAATCGCGCCGCCAACCGCGCCGCCAATCGCGTCACCAACCGCGTCACCAATCGCGTCACCAATCCCGCCGCCAATCCCGCCGCCAATCCCATTATCGTTCCCGTTACCATTACGATCACCATTCAAATCAACGGGTTTGTTCAAAATTAATATGCCATGAATATGGTTGGGCATCACCACAAAATCGCCCAATTCCACAAATGGAAATTGATTTGGTATTTCATGCCAGATTTTTTCGGCCAATTGGCCCGGTATAGACGCGATTAATCGCGTCTCTAAATTCACGTCGGGTGCGATTTTCCCGAAAAAATATTCCCTGTTTTGGGTGCAGATGGTAATAAAATATGCCCCGTTCCATCCATAATCCCACCATTGGGCACGGGCAGAGGCAATGCGATATTTGTTTTGAAATTTATCAGACATATTTTTATTTATTTTTATTTGATCCATTTGTTGCCGTGGATTGTAGTAGAAACGCGATTAATCGCGTTTCTACAATCGTGTCACAACAAACAATTATGTCCATCCAATCATTTGCCATTTCAGCCAGGTTTTTTTTATTTATTCGTTTACCTTCACCTTACCCGTTACCACCTCGCTAATCAGGGTGGTTCTGTATTCTTGTAAAAGGTCTATTTGTTTGTTGAATTTTTCTAAAATTGTATTTATTCTTCCGCATTCAACGCCGATATGTTTTACAATCATATCTTGTTCTGTTAAATC
>JANJXJ010000028.1 GCA_024709105.1 Lentimicrobium sp.
GGAGTATTCCAGCATATCGCTCAAACCGCTTACGGCGGTAACGGTAATACTGCCATTGTTCTGACCGCAATAAGAGTCTGAATGAGAAACAGATGCAATCAGCACATCGCCGGCATCGCTGATGGCGTATTGCGAAACAAGGTTGTTGCACCCATTACCATCAGTAGCCCACAAGTAGTAATTGCCAACGGGCAGGTTAAAAATGTCTTCTTCGTTTGACAATACATTTCCTGCATTGTTTTTCCATTCAAGGGCAATCGGTTCAGTTCCGCTGACTGTTAGCCCGCGTATGGCACCGGTGCTGCCACCGCAGGTGGTGGGGGAGAGGATAAGGTTGGTGGTATCGAGTGATGGGGATGGATAAAGCCTGACATGCACGGTGTCTGAAGCAAAGCATCCAAAACTGTTCATGGCTCTTACCCAATAAGTGCCGGTATCACTAACCACATAAGTTCGTTGGCCGGGAGTGAATGCGCCATTCCAGTTATAACGGTCAAAATCACCACCTGCATCCAGGGTAATGGGTTGTGCGGAACACATCAACTGGTCAGGGCCTAAATCGGGTTCAGGGGCAGGAAGCACTTCTACTTCACGCGAGGTTTCTTCTATTCTTCCATCAGGATAAACCACATACGCATGTACCTCATAGGTGCCACCCTGTTGAAAAATATGCACCGGGTTAAGTTCCTGTGAGGATTGCCCATCGCCAAAATTCCAGGTTATGCTTTGGGGTTCAGGTATAAAACGATGTGTGAAAGTGTAGGGGGTTTTGGCACATGGACCGCCTTGCCAGACGAAACGGTAGAGTAAATGTTGTGGAAAGTTGGGGAGATTATCGAATGATTTTCTGCCCAATAAACTCACCGCATTGTCAACAAAATTGCAGAAAGGCCCTCTTTCCCAAACATTTTCAATTCGGTCGAGGTAACTAAACAGCGTGTCGCTCCCAGGCTGGGCTGAATACTTTATCCCATAAATTTTTCCGTCGGGTGCAAGTTGTAATCCTGCAACACTTGCAGTGGTAGTAACTGGTATATGGGAATTTAAGAAGGATAAAGAATCACTTTGGGTTAAATCATATTGATAAATCCAGGTGTGAAGGCCAGGATTTGCAATATTGTCTGTTCTTTTAAAACTAACGTACAGAAGTTTTGAATCAGGCGATACTTCAATCCCTAAAATTGGAAAATCATTAACAGATCCGGTGAATTCTTTAATGGAAAATTGAAAATCGATTTCGCCCGTTGAGTTATTAAAATTGCTCACTTCAAAAGATCCATTTGAAAAATGGCTCATATGTCTGTGCGCCGAAATCAATTTTTTGAAATCGGGAGAAAATTTTAATGGGCCTTTCCATAATCCTGTTATCGCCATAAAACGGGCCTTACTTGGGATGGGTGAATCGGATATGCCATTTGGTGTTAACAAAAATGAGGCATAATTATCTGAGTTAATTATTCGGGTTACAATCCAATAATCCCGGTTATTTGAATGTTTTGCGATTGCAATCTTATCCCTTGCCCATATTGCAGTATTAAGCGTTATATTCTTTGAAATCACAACACCTTTACCATTGTCACCCAGCATATCAACTATGCTATATTTTAACCCACTTGATACATTTCCACTACCAATGGTAAAAACATAGAATAAATTTGAATTTCCTGGCATTTCACAAATAGCCACCGGTTGAGAGCCACCATAGTCACCATCAAGCCCTGACCCATTAGCCATAACTTCATCATTCTTATTGTAGATGGTCAATCCATCGGAATAAAAAAGTACGTTTCCATTTGTGTCAGAGATGGACGTTGTTCCACCATCCCCAAAATATCTTATGGCATTATTTGTAGTTGCTACGGCTGCTCCGGTATTAAAGCTGACTCCGGCACCATCCCAATTATTCAAAAACCAGTTATTTGCCTGGTTCTGACAAATAGATGGACTTGTCAAAACCAGCACAAATAAAAGGATAAAATTTGTTGACTTACATCTCATTTTGCTAATTCAGAGTTATGACTCCAATGAAAATAGGACTTCCGAAAACAAAATCGTCGCATGAATACAAGCTTGAAGTCCAAATCTTGCCGTAACAAATCTCGATTAATGGATTGAAGTAAACCTTGGCTGCTTCAGCATAAATTTTGTAAACTTTGTTATTATCTTGTGTGCAGAAACTGCTGAATTGCGCAGCTAAGACAACAGGACTGCCTGCATATGTTGTTAATACTGAAACGGTTTGACTTTCTACTAATGTATTTGTTGAATTATTGTAGACATAAAACTTTACAACATAGTAGGTGTCTTGATCCGGCTGAACACAATCTCCCTCCAAATTTACTGTAACCTGAAACTGAGCAGATGCAATTATTGAAAATGCGCAAAATGTCATTAAAATTAATACGAACTTCTTCATAATTAATAAATTTATTGGTTTAAGACTTTTGAAACAAAAACATGCAAATTAAACCAACATTAAGGAGGGAATCTCTTCAGATAGCCCGAGAATTGCAGGGATTTGCCTGTGCTGCTTATGCAGTGTTTTAACAGGCTTTGGCAGCAACTATCCGGGTTGCAATACCCCCCCCCCGTTTAAAACAATAATGCTTCTGCAAACGGGCAGCAGGTTATTGTTTTCGGTAAGGTATTGCAGGTTCATTTAATAATTAAGGTTAAAATGAAGTTCAAAAGTAATAAAAATTCCATTGATTTACTCATATTAATCATGAATTAAAGAAAAGGAAATACATCTATTCTTTATTTTATACACATTAATAACTGAATTAAGCACCTCACCCCAGCCCTCTCCTCAAGGAGAGGGAGTTAGATCCTGCTAGATTTATAAATTGATTTCTTAAAAAATATCATGACCAACTGAAGTAGGATTCCAGAACCCTCTCCTTGAGGAGAGGGCAGGGTGAGGTGCTACAAGATGAGGTGCTACTTAACCAACGTCACCCCACCCCTCATCTTCACAACCTTCCCCAACATATCCGAATAACTGATCACCCAGCTATAAACTCCTGATGGTGCATCCTTCCCATCCCAGCCCTCTGCAGGGTTGATGGTTTCGAAGATCCGTTGCCCCCAGCGGTTGTAGATTACCATGCTGAACTGACGTACCCTTTCATGATCAACTATCGGCCGGAAGGTATCGTTCAGTCCGTCGCCGTTGGGGGTGAAGGCGTTGGGGACAAGAAAAGTGGATTCTGCTTCCAGCATTTTGAGGTAGGTGGAATCTGCACC
>JANJXJ010000039.1 GCA_024709105.1 Lentimicrobium sp.
TTCACCGCATATAAATTCTGCAGCTTTTCCATCCCCAAATACCTGGGGATAAGCTATGGACTGATTCCCGGTAAAATAATCAAGCGCCTGCAAAATACGCTCCTCCGAAGCATCGGCAATTATTCCTGCACCGGCTTCCACAATTTCAACCCATTCGGTTTCTGGCCTGGCAATGACACAAGGCTTACCAAAAAAG
Organism: Lentimicrobium sp.; assembly: GCA_024709105.1. Taxonomy (GTDB): domain Bacteria; phylum Bacteroidota; class Bacteroidia; order Bacteroidales; family Lentimicrobiaceae; genus Lentimicrobium. Next base: position 197 of record JANJXJ010000039.1, read on the forward strand.
TAGGCTTCTTTCTGAACACCACCAGAATCGGTCAAAATCAGGATGGCGTTTTTTTCAAGCCAGGTCATCTCCAGAAACGAAACCGGAGGAATAATTTTCAATAATTCATTCCCCATTATTTCTCTGTACAATTCCTGACCAAGATTTTTTTCAAGTAAAGCAGATGTACGTGGATGCAAGGGGATAATTACCTGCCGCTGATGATTCAGACTAAACTGTTGCAATGCCTTAAAAATTGCAGTTAGTCTGTGTGGAATATCGGTGTTGTTATCGCGATGAATAGTGGCCAGAACAAATCCGGCTTCAGAAATCTCAGTATTTTCAGGCTTTTTGGCTAACGACGCAAAATATAATGAGTTGTCGTACATTACATCGCCGCAATGGTAAATAGCAGGATTATCAACAGAATACGGGGCTTTGTTATCAGATGTAAATCCTTCTCTTATCAAATTATTATAGCCTGTAATAGTAGGGCTAAATAACAAGGTAGAGGCATGATCACACATGATTCTGTTGATTTCCTCGGGCATAGATTTGTTATAGGAGCGCAACCCGGCTTCAACATGTGCAATGGGCACATGCAATTTAGATGCAGCTACAGCTCCGGCAAGTGTGGAATTGGTATCACCGTAAAGCACAATAAAGTCTGGCCTTTCATTGACAAGAATTTCTTCTATGCCTTCAATCATTCGCGCCGTTTGTTTGCCGTGAGGGCCGCTGCCAACTCCAAGGTTATAATCCGGGCGGGGAATTCCCAATTCTTCAAAAAACACCTGCGACATATTATTATCATAATGTTGCCCGGTATGGACAATCACTTCTTGAATCCTGCCAGAAAAATGTGTTTTAACAGCACGGCTGATTGCAGCTGCTTTAATGATTTGTGGACGAGCGCCAATAATTGTAAGAATTTTAATCATTTTTTCAGAAATGGGTTAAAGTAAGCCGTTGTCTGCAAAGCTATAATAATTATCATCACCGATAATAAGGTGATCCAGCACTGGAATTTCGAGCATAATTCCGGCATTTTTTATCTTCTCGGTGAGTTTGATGTCGGCATCGCTGGGCCGTAGGTTTCCGGATGGGTGATTATGACACAGAATAATTTTGGAAGCATTTTGTTCCAGGGCCAGTTTAAAAATCTTTTTGGGATCAACTACAGTGCCAGCCTGTCCTCCTTCACTTATCTGATGCAGTGAAATTTTCTTGTGGGCATGGTTAAGCATAAGCACCCAGAATTCCTCGTAAATGAGGTCGGCCAATGATGGATACATCATTTCAAAAGCATCCCTGCTTGAGTTAACCTGCTGCTTAACTGGCACTTCGGCAGCCCTTCGGCGCATACCCAGTTCCAGAGCAGCTACTATACTCACCGCCTTAGCCAAACCAATGCCTTTATTTTTCATCATTTCCTTTACAGTTAACTTTGAAAGATCTGCAAGGTTGTTGTTAACTTTCTGCAGCAGGTTTCTGCCCAACTCAACTGCCGACATTTCTTTGGTTCCTGTACTGATAAGTATAGCAAGCAATTCAGCATCGCTGAGGGTTTCACGGCCTTTATTTACAAGCTTTTCGCGGGGCTGATCATCTTCAGCCCATTCTTTGATTGATTTTCGTTTGTTATGATCTGCCATATATTAAGAATAATGCTGCTAAATTACGGAAATACCAACAAAAAAACCCCCGAACCGAAGCACGGGGGTTATAATTAACCTCTGTTTCAATTATGCTAATTTATTCACAAAACGGGTAAGCTTTGATTTAAGGTTACCTGCTTTATTTTTGTGAATGATAGTTTTTTTGGCAAGTTTATCAATCAGTGAAATAAGCTTGGGCAGCTTTTCAGTTGCTTCAGCTTTATTTTCAAGAGCCCTGAATTTGCGAACAGCATTACGCATGGTTTTTCCGTAATACCTGTTGCGAAGACGGCGGGTTTCGCTTGACCTGATTCTTTTGAGTGATGATTTATGGTTTGCCATTTGTTAGTTCATTTTTGCAGTCCGTAGGGGAATCGAACCCCTATTACCAGGATGAAAACCTGGCGTCCTAACCGTTAGACGAACGGACCGTAAGGTTTTTGTGTTTTGGGACTGCAAATGTACAACTATTTTTTATTCCTCCAAACATCCTGAAACTTTTTTTTCACTTTTTTGACTTTTTTCATCCATTAAGTTATTTAACTACTGCTATTCAAGCACTTACAAAACTTGAAACTGGCTTTACTCTTCTTCTCTAAATTCATTCGGGTCGGCCTGAAACCGAAAACCCAGCCTTTTTCCGGTTTTTAACTTCATATTTTCAAGAGAAGCCTGCATTTCTGACACAGAAACCAGCTTTACTTCATCGTATGGAGGAGTAAGAAGATCAAAATTGATGGTGTACTCTATTGCTGAAGAAATAATATTGTAAATCTTATCACGATCGAGCACCGAAGAGGTAAAATTATTGTAGAGCATTCCCAGCTCGCGCTTGCCTTCAATCAGATAGTGCATATCACGGTTGATGAAAACACGGCCGATCATATAACCTATATCATTGACTCTGTTGTACTTAAATGAATCGGCCAGAAAATTGTAAATGTTGATTACTCCACAGTATGACCGTGATTTGTCATCACGTATGTAGCTGGTTTTCATCACTTCATGCAGGCGGGGAAATTCAAAAATATTGGTGTGCATCATAAAAATCAGAACATCGCCACCAAATTTCAGCTCCAGTTCAAATTCGCCCCTGTCTCTGAATTCAAATGGTATAACAGGCTGGTTTCCATTATATTTTTGCTGATAAGCTGTAACCAGCTCCAGCATAACAGATTTAAAAATTTTAAAACTGCTTAAGGTTTTCTGGTAAATTTCCTGTTTAAGTATGGCTTTTTTGCGCAGGTCTTCAAAAAGGCTGAAATCAGGCTGTGAATTTTCCATTATTCAGAAATTAAATGGTAAAAAAATTAAGGACAAACCTATTGGTTTCCGGCAACATAAACAAATTATATGATAAAAATATCAGCAAATTTCAGGGATCTCCCAAACAGATTAAACAAACAAGAGACCTCTTATATCTATTTATTAATCAGGTTTGTATCTTTTCAAGACCGCCATCGCGCATCTTTGCCCGTCCATCGCTGATGAAACTATGCCACCAGCATATCCGGCTCCCTCTCCGCATGGGTAAAGTCCGTCGGCCTGGGGATGGCACAAAGTGTCGTCATGCCGGGGAATTCGCACCGGTGATGAGGTGCGGGATTCAAAACCTGTTAATACTGCATCAGCTGTAAGAAAGCCTTTCATTTTTTTGTCGAAATCATAAAACGCCATCTTCAGCCTTTCTGAAATAAAACGGGGAAGTGCTTCGTGTAGCGGACTGCTCACCAAACCCGGATTATAAGAACTTTGTGGTAAAGAAGACGAGAGTCTGCCTTTTACAAAATCTGTCATTTTTTGTGCAGGGGCTTTGAATGTCCTGCCTGACAATTCAAAAGCTTTTCGTTCCAGACTGCGCTGAAGCTCAAGTGCGGCAAACGGGCCTGCCGACTCAAACTCCTGCCAGTCAGAAGGTTCTACAGCAACAGCAATCCCCGAATTGGCAAAAGGTGAATTGCGCCGGGAGTTTGACATTCCATTTACCACGGTTTCGCCTGAGTCGGTTGCAGCGGGTACAATTATTCCGCCCGGGCACATACAGAACGAAAAAACACCTCTGCCATCAGCCTGAGTAACAAGACTGTAAGTTGCTGCCGGAATATGCGGGCCTCTGTCATCTATGCGATATTGAATTTTATCTATCAAAGCCTGAGGATGTTCAATACGAATGCCCATGGCAAATGGCTTGGGCTCAAGCAACAAACCATGGTTTACCAGCATTGAATAAACATCGCGGGCCGAATGGCCGGTTGCCAGAATCACAGAATCTGCAATGTATTCATTTCCAAGATGATCAGCTACTCCTCTGATTTTCCCTTTAGATAGTATAAGCGATGAAACTCTGCGGTTGAAATAGAACTCCCCTCCTGCTTCGGTAATTGAACGGCGCATGGATGCAATAATTCCGGGCAATCTGTCGGTCCCTATATGCGGATGAGCATCTATAAGTATATCATCTGATGCACCATGCTCCACGAGCAATTTCAGCACACTGCCTACATCCCCTCTCTTGCTGCTGCGGGTATATAGCTTTCCATCGGAATAAGTACCTGCCCCGCCTTCGCCAAAACAATAATTCGAATCTGTATTGAGCTTCTCTCCTCTGTTTAGCAGACTTATATCATACTTGCGGGCTTTTACATCTTTACCGCGTTCTATGATAACTGGTTTTAATCCGTTTTCGAGCAAGGTAAGTGCGGCAAATAATCCGGCTGGCCCTGCTCCAATAATTATTACAGGTTGCTTTCTTGAAACATCTGCATATGAAGACTTGATTATTTTTTCACTGAAAGGGAGTGGCTCCCCGATAAATATTTCGGCTTTTAATCTGAAAACTACCTTATTGCGGGCATCAAGAGAGCGTTTTAAAGGTTTTATGTGATATATCCGCCCTTTGGGCACTCCCAGCAGTGAAGCAGCCACATGCTTCCACCGTTCCGGATCGGCAGCATCCGGCGGATTTAATTTCATTTCTAATATTTTCCTCATGGGCAGCAGAGTTCAGTTATCTTCTCACAGGGGAGTTGGTGAGATAACAAGCAATAACTGAATTTGTTATTCAAAGGTAAAAGAAAGGAGAAATAGTTTAGAACTGAACCGATCAACTCCTTCGGTATATATATTTCCTTCTCTTTTCAGTACGTCGGTAAGTCCATACGACATTTTTAATTCGATACCGAACTTAAAAAAGGTAGTATAGAAGTCCAATCCGGCGCCAAGTTCGCCATATATATCATTCTTGTTCAGCGCAATATAAATGTTGTTATTTTCTTCACGCTTCTTTTTTGAGTCGCTGGCCAGATCGATGGAATATTTTGCTCCCGCAAGCCAATATGGCCTCATATTATTTAACCGGTTGCCTTTATATTTCAGATGAAGTGGAAATTCAACAAAAGTAGACTGCAGCTTTTTGTTTACGATGATATCACTTTGAACACCGTCAAAATTGGTTTTGATCTTATAGATAATATCCCTTTCGCCAAAAGAAAGTGATGGCACAAAACGCAGGTCGGCATATTCGCCTAATCTCAGATTAGAAACAATACCGATGGTAAATCCTAATGTTGGTTTGTGTTCAATTCCAAAAAGATGAGCAGAATCAGAATACAAATCAGGAGTTTGCAGAGAATTATAGGTTACATTCTGAAAGCCGGGAATCGTGCGATAGGAAAAAAGCATTTCGTTCATTCCAAGAATAAAACCAAAATGGTAGGGAGCGAGGTCGTATGAAGGCAGATTCCTGACTTTTATGCGCTGTGCATTAACATCTTGTGAAAACAACACTAAAACAAGCGCGACAACAGACAGATATTTGGTTAATTTTTGCACAGTCAGTTTTTTCATTTTTAACGGAAACAATCGGGTTTTATTTTGGCAACACCAAATCAATCTATTCATTGACCAATAACAGCATGGCTTCTTTGTAAAATTTTTCACGATCAACCGGAACAACTCCAACCTTTTCGCAAACAAGTCCACCTGCCAGATTGGCCAGAGAAACCATGAGGAAATCACCCAGTTTTGATGCGACACATAATGATGCAACACTGATCACTGTATCACCGGCACCTGAAACATCAGAAATATGTCTGACATGAGCCGGAATAAGCACCTCCTGTAATTCGCCCATCACCTCCCTGTTAAGGTATACACCTCTTTCTGAGAGCGTTACCATAATTGAACTTACCCCAGACTGCCTCCTAAACATATTACAGCCTTTGCGGAGACTATTTACATCAGAAGGATCTATCTCAGTTTTTAAGCCCTCACGTAGTTCCTTAAGGTTCGGTTTGAACAACTCTACCTTTTTATATGCATCAAAATTCTTCTTTTTGGGATCAACAACAACAGGTACATTTCCGTGGCCGGCAATTTCTATAACTTCTGAAATTATTCCTGATGTCAACACGCCTTTGTTATAATCCTGAAAAACTACAACGTCAATTTGTGTATTCTTCAGAAGATGAGTAACTGCTTTAAGCAATTCAGCGGCATCAATAGCAGAAAGGTCGTGATCAACCTCTTCGTCAACCCTCAGCATCTGAAAATTGTTTCCTATAATTCTGAATTTTGTAGTAGTAATTCTGTCGTTACTCAACAAGATGCCCTGTGCTGAAATGTCATCTTGCTCAAGCAATTTAAGAAATTCATCACCCCTTAAATCGTTGCCTATTACCGAACAAAGAACAGGTTCGCCACCCAGTGCTTTAACATTCAGAGCAACGTTGGCTGCTCCTCCAAGCATGTTCTCGCGCTTAAAAAGGCTAACAACAGGCACAGGCGCTTCGGGCGAGATCCGGTCAACCTTGCCTCTGAGGTATGCATCAATCATCACATCGCCCAGTATCAGCACTCTTTTCCCTTTGAAGGAGGCAAATGCTTGATTAATATTTTCCCTGCTGATTTTCATCCGGAAATAATTTTCATTTCAATTGTCAGCTGATACGCACATTTCCCGAACGTGCCTGAGAAACCAATCCGTGTGCGTTACATTCACAATGTTTGACATGCAGACAAACAGGCTGCAAATATACGGAATACATGCAGATGATTAAACACAAAATGTTTTTCAGACAAAGAAGGTCTCTTTAAAATTAACCAGGTACAGCTCGGCTGATGAGCGGGTAACAGCAGTATAAAGCCATCTGATAAAAGATGAATCTATCATTTCATCGGTGAGATATCCATGATCAATAAAAACTGCATCCCACTGCCCTCCCTGTGTTTTATGACAAGTAAGAGCATAGGCGAATTTCGCCTGTACTGCATTGTAGAACTGATTGTCCTTTATTTTCTCCATTTTTGCTGAAGCAGAAGTAAGCCCGGTATAATCAAGTAAAATCTCCTCATAAAGTTTCTTCATCTCCTCCTGAGGCATGGCTGCTGACTCAACATTCATTGAATCAAGTAGAAGTTTGACTTCGATGAGGCCTTCGTCAGGATAGTCGAGTAACTGAATAGTAATATCAGCAAAACGGTATCCGTACATTTCACCTATATGACGTATTCTTCGTACTTCAGCCATGTCTCCATTAGCTATAAAGCCAGCTTTGGAACCTTTGGGCAACCAGAAATAGTTGTTTTTGGTTATCATAATTATATCACCGGCCGATAATTCAGTCTCTCTGAATAACATACGGGCGCGAATCTCATTATTAAACAGGTTGGCGCGCTTATTCGACCGTGTGACGATGGCTGTATTTTCAATTCCAAATCTGGAGTAGCATGAATTGAGTGCATCTTCAAAGTCGGCACCGGAAATACTTTTGATATCCGGGAAACCGGATAAATCAAAAAAAGGAGGCTGAGGGTTTTCAGAGTCAATGAGCTCTCTCAACCGGGTTGCATTCGACAAAATTCCACTATCAAGAGACTGACGGACAACCTCACTGAGCTCATAAGCCGTTACATCAAGATGATAGGATGCCCTGAGGTATTCAAGATTAAGCGCTGGACTGAGTTCATCACCTACCGGAGGCAACTGAGCATTATCTCCGATTATCAGAAGCCGGCAACCTTCAGAATTGTAAATATAGGTAATCAGATCTTCAAGAATATCTCGGTGTGAATATATTCCCTGCTCTCCGGTTGCGGAAGGGCCAGGAATCATAGAAGCCTCATCCACAATGAAAAGAGTAAATTTATGGGGATTTTGGGCGAGAGCCATGGTAAATCTGCCATCGTTTGACATTGCCTGACGGTAAATCTTCCGGTGAATGGTAAACGCCTGTTTCCGGGAATAACCTCCCAGGACTTTTGCGGCCCTGCCTGTGGGAGCAAGCAATACCGACTGCATTCCTACCAAAGGGAGCACCCTTACCAAAGCACTTACCAGTGTTGTTTTTCCGGTCCCGGCATATCCTTTGAGCATAAATGCCGGATTCTCCCTCTTTTTTGCCGGAGAGGTGAGAAAAGATGAAATCAGATTAATAGCTTCAACCTGACCGCTGGTAGGTTCATGCCCCAGTTCTCCTATAATTTTCCCGGCAATAATGCGGGCATCCATTTCAAGCATAAAACGAAAATTAGAAAGGATAACCAATTCCAAAGTTCCAGTTGATGTTTTTCATCTGAAATTTGGCAAAATTCAGCCATCGCTTTTCCGGCAGCTGACCTGGATCGTAAATTGGCAAACCACCATCAATTCTGAAAATAAAAAAACTAAAATCAAATCTGAACCCCATACCTGCATCAAGTGCAAGAGATTTAAACAATCTTTCAGGTTGAAATTCCCCATTGGGATAAGATTCATTCTCTTTCAATAACCAAATATTTCCCGCATCTGCAAAAATTCCGCCAGTAAGGAAGCTGTACATAGGGAAACGATACTCAACATTACCCTCAAACCAGATATCACCAACCCTTTCAAAACCGGTTTTATTGATGCTGTAATATTCACCGGGGCCTAATGAACGCACCTGCCATCCACGCAGGCCATTTGCACCGCCGGCAAAAAAAGCTTTTTCAAAGGGCAATGCTTCTGAATTGCCATAAGGAACTCCAATCCCGAATGCAGTACGAAACACAAGGTTCTGGTCTTTGCCAGTGGGATGATAAAACCTTAAATCGAAATCGGTGCGAAAATATTGAGCATACCTGATACCAAACAGTGTGTAGTTCCCGTCTTCATTTATTTCACCGGAACTCAGGCTGCTATATAGATTAAGTATATTGCCTGCCGTTTCTACATTAAAACGAAAGAAAACATGATTATCCTTGACATTGAGCTCCTGGTTGTTAAAAATAAACGAATACCTTGCTGCCATTACCAGATGGTCAGTATATTGACTTAGGAAGCGGGGATCGCTCAATTGGCTCAGATAATCATTAAAGGTACTGTCGCGGGTAATACTCACCGAACTGATTTCAAGAGGTGTAAGCATATGCCTGACAGCAAGTGACGCATTCCATTCATACCCGAAAGTCAGGTAGCTCAGGTAGCGGGCATATGAGTTTTTTCGCAACTGGTAATTAAACCCGAGTGATATGGCGGTTTTCGCTTTGGTATTTATGCCGAGTTTTTTTACCGGGAATGGGGTAAGCAGCATCGGAAAATCAATTCCCGATTCAATACCAGTTTCCAGGGTGTTGAATATGGTGTTGTTTTGTGAAGTCTCTATTCCCAGATCGGGTGCAATTTCAAATGATGAACGGGCTTTTAGTCTTAGTGTTTCGGCTCCTCTAAAAATATTTCTGTTACGATAATTTATACTGCTGCCCAATCCAAGATATCCTCCGGCATTGGTACCCTCTGCTTCAATGGTAAACATATTTACATCTGCTCTCACCATTCTTATATCGTAATCTAGTAGTCCGTAACCCCTTGCCTGGTTTTCAGCATTCTCAGAAGGATTGACATTAAGAGAAACAAAACGGGTTAGCCCAAGATTCTGCAACCGGTTGTAGGAATAATTGATGTAGTTCTGATTAAAAGGTTGACCGGGTTTGAGAAACAAAGAGCGCGCAATAACAACTGGCCTGAGCCTGACCTCAGAACGGTAAATCTGATAGAAATCAGCCCTCATATTTAAAGATGTATCAATACCTGACCTATACTCCAGAGTATCAAATCCCTGCTGATCTGACAGCTGGTCGCCAAAATTGGAATTAACAAAAATCCGGTTAACAAAATAACGTATATGTTGGGGTGCAGAAATTGTATCACCTTTGGGTGATAAAAGAGGCCTGATGTTTTCAATCCTTATATTTACATCAGCACTTAAAGTCGCTTTGGTAGTATCTATCTCAAAAAAGACATACTCACGGGAGAATGCATAATAGCCTATATCTCTCAGTTCTTTGGTGATCCGCTCACGTTCATCACGTATAAGATATGCATCGTATTGATTCCCTGTCTTTAACAGTGAAGTTTTTCCAATATTATTCATAAAAAATCTCAAACTGTCATCTGCAATTATGTACGTGATATTCCCAAACTTAAATGGCTCTGAAGTGTGTGTATAATATGTTGCTCTTGATTTGTCTTTTTTCAAATTAATGCTGCGACTAACTGTTGCACCAAAATAACCCTTATTGTTCAGATAAATAGTCATTGGTGTCAGAGAGTTATCAACCAGGGCCGAATCAAGTACTGATGGTGGCCTTCCTAGTAGCTTCTTGAAAAAAACTTTGGTTTTGGTTTGTTTGCCCACTGACAACCATTCATACATCAGCACCCCATTGCGCACAACCCCTAAAAACCTGGGGGTGGGCTTGGGTTGTGCAAAATTCATCAGATCGTAATTGCTAATCCCCTTTCGGTCAACAACCACATTATTCGAAACATGATGATAACCTCCCCTGCGTTGTATTCTTTTCGAAGGGCTGCATGATGCAATGGCAAAAATCAGAAAAAGAAATATAAAAAGCCGGAAGTAATTACCGAAAAAACTTTCTGGCTTAAATTTTCGCATCTGCTGAATCAGGAATGGTTAAAGTGTAAAGTCAAATCTGCAGCTCTTTTTTCAGAAGCCGAGCGCGCCAGATTCAAACATTGCAAAGGTAAATCTAATTTTGAGCAAAAAAGATACCGGCATAAAAAAAGCCACTAAAAAGTGGCTTTTCTTTGTGGGAGCAACAGGGTTCGAACCTGTGACCCCCTGCTTGTAAGGCAGGTGCTCTGAACCAGCTGAGCTATGCTCCCGTATCAAGTATTTTACCTGATTGAGGCTGCAAATGTACACACATTTTTGAATCATGCAACACCTGCATTAAAAATATTTTAAATTTTTCACACAGTTTCTCCTCATAATATTCATTATCAACCCTATAATAAAACCAAAAAAAATCCGTCAGAATAATTTAACTATGATATTGAGCTAAAACATGAGTAAAAATCCTGCTTTAATAATGATGTTAAGATGCAAAAAATTTAGTACCCTCCGATTATTGTCTTTAAAAAACATCTATTACTGCTCGATAAATAAGCTGCAAAGCTAACTGAGAAAATAATGCGGTTGGATTTGCAAATCAGCAAGCTCAATTTTTTGTAGTTTTACGGACTAAAACTTCAATTTATGTTTCCTTTCCGGATAGGCATGGGATATGATGTTCACAAACTTGAGCAGGGTTTACCTTTTATGCTTGGTGGAATAAGAGTTGAACATCATTCAGGAGCTGTGGGGCATTCAGATGCCGATGTTTTGCTTCATGCGATATGCGATGCATTGCTTGGCGCAGCAGGGCTCAGAGACATAGGATTTCATTTTCCTGACAACAACCAGACCTACAAAGGAATTGACAGCCGGAAGCTGCTTGCTGAAACATGCCGGAAAATATGGGAAAAAGGATGGGTAATTGGCAATGTGGATTGCACCATTGCTCTGCAGAGCCCTAAAATCTCAGGCTACATAAATGAAATGCAATCTGAAATTGAAAAAATCACACAAACTGCTTCAGGCTGTGTATCAGTAAAAGCAACCACCACTGAAAAACTCGGATTTACCGGGCGCGAAGAAGGCGTTGCTGCCTGGGCGGTTGCCTTGATTCATAAACAGGATTAAAGGTTTGTAAATATGGAGATACGTTATCTTACACATTCCGAAATAGACCAGCCTTCATGGGACAGATGTATCTCAAAGGCTGTAAATGGGAATGTGTATGGATGGTCCTGGTATCTCAATATGATGAGTTCTGAATGGGATGCATTGATATCGGGAGATTATGAAACTGTTTTCCCGCTCCCGTTCAGGAAACGAGCCGGTATTTATTACATTTACCAGCCATTTTTTACTCAGCAATTAGGCATTTATTCTGTAAAACCTCTTTCCCCTGAGATAGTAAACCATTTTATCTTAGCAATTCCTTCAAGGTTCAGGTATATAGAGCTAAACTTTAACTCTTTCAACAAAATGGAATCAACAGGGTTACAATTCAGGAATAACCTGAACCATGAACTCGACCTGATTGAGCCTTATGAGGAAATAAGAAGGAGATACAATGATAATCTAAAACGAAACATAGGCAAAGCAGTAAAGGAAAACATAAGTATAAATGCCAACTTGCAACCCGAAGACATTATACAGCTTTTCAGGCAAAATAAAGGCAGGGAATTTAAGCATCTGGGCGAATACGATTACCGGAAGCTGCAAAGAATGGTTTACCAATGCACTGCCCAGAACAAGGCCATTTGTTATGGTGCATATACAGCTGACAATTCATTATGCGCGGGTGCAATTATGCTTTTCAGCCACAGGAAGGCTACTTTTATATTTTCGGCAACCAATGAAACCGCCCGAAAGACCGGAGCAATGTCATTTTTGATTGACAGGTTTATTCAAGACTCAGCCGGAAATCATTTAACATTGGATTTTGAAGGATCAAACAATGAGAACCTCGCCAGATTTTACCGAAGTTTCGGCGCAAAAGTACTCACCTACCCAACTTTGGTAATTAACCGGCTTCCCTTCCCGGTTAATGTTCTTTTTTACGTTAAAAGGCGGTTTCTTTAGCAAATTCAAATAAAATCACTTATAGTACCAGCAGAACGCCTTTTTTATTGAATAGCTAAGTAGTATATCACCACTAAATTAGTACAAACAGATCAAAAAAAAGAACCCCCGGAATGCAGGAGTTCTTTCAAAGTATTATTACCTTAAAGCTTACTACTGCCTGTTTTGTTGCTGAAAAGCATCAAAGTCAAAATGCAGGGTAAACCTAAGTGTATTTTCAAGTGGGTTTCTGGCTTGTCCACCGGTAGGGATGAGATAAGCAAAATCAAGTCCGAAAACATTATACCTTAAACCTGCACCGAGGGTAAAGAATTTTCTGTTTCCTTTAAATTGGTTTTCATAAAAGTAACCACCTCTGATTGCAAACTGTTTATCGTACCAGTATTCAACACCAACTGCCAGGGCAAATTCTCTCATTTCTTCCTTAAACCCTCCTGGTGCATCGTAAAATGATTGAAACATTCCTACCGGAACGCTCACGTTCGGGTCTTTTCCAAAGGCAATTATCTGTTCGCCATTATCGTCAAAAATGGGCAGCCCGGTAATGGAATCGGTAGCATATATAGGAGGAGTCGGAATAAGAAGTTTATTCACATCAACCATAAATGAAAGACGGTTATAATCATCAATATCCAAAGTGAGCGAAGGACCAAACCTGAGATTTGTAGGTATAAAGTCCCGCTCGGTGTTGTCATCTGAATATGAGATTTTAGAACCGATGTTGCTGATATTTAAGCCCCAGGCAAAATACCCCTCCATATTTGGAAATTCGACATCATGCTCAGAATACAGCGCTATATCTGCAGCGATGGAACGACCTGGTTTTGTAGAGGCTCCACCAACACTCTGGCCTTGAGTGAGATTTGAATTGATAAATCTGGCTGATACTGCTCCTGAAAGATTCTGGGTTAGTTTACGGGCATAAGATGCACTTAGCGCAAATTCATTTGGCCTGTAATTACCAATGGTAGCTCCCTGTATATCAGTAAAAGTAATGTCTCCCAATGAAAAATAGAGCAGCGAACCGGCAACAGTTTGGTTTTCATCTAACTTTAAATAACCAGTTAAATATGCCAGATTAATATCACTTACCAAAGCTCTGAGCCAAGGGCTGTATGACATTGAGAAACCCATAGAGTTCTCAAGATAAGTGTATTTGGCAGGATTCCAATGCATTGAATTAGCGTCAGGAGCGCTGGAAACCCCGGCTTCACCCATTCCGCCTGCCCGTGCATCGGGGGCAATCTGTAAAAACGGCACAGCTGTAGTAATGGTGTTGAGATCCTGGCCGATGTAAGTAACCTTATCATTCTGACCCTGAATCGTAGAAATTGATGCAATTATAACCGAAACAACAAGGGTTATACGCATTACGGAAAAAACTCGCATAAATTTTTGTTTATTTAAAGTGCGCAAAGTTATTGATAAATTTTGTGATTCTAACGCTTTACAAACGCAGACAATTAGCTTATATTGTCTGAAAGAGATCCAAAATCGTACAACAACAGTAAAAAACTCATAATAAGCTTATTTATTGTGTGAATAAACCAGCTATTTGTTAATAAACAACATACTTCGGGTTTGGTTCTCTATACAGGATAGCTGGAAGGACTAAAAAAATAAATAATTCTTCCAAAATATTTGTCTACCAAACATTTACTCCTTGATTAATAAGCAATTGAGTAATTAATGAAAGTAATAAAGACCAACCAAGCACCGAAAGGCTCAAAAAAGCCAGCACTCCTTTTCGTTTAGAGAAGTATTTCAGTGTTAGAAAAGTTCCGATTGGTATTGAAAAAAGAACAGGTGTAAGAATAACGATTCCTGAAAGCCCTAATCTTTGTCTGATTCTGACTATTATCCTGTTTCGCCTTGAAAATATTTTCTTTTTGCGTGGCACATCAGTATAAAACCAAAAGCGCAAGCCGGTCGTTTGCTCCAGGGCCCTTATCAGCAAAGGAAACTCTTTTGAGAAGAAATATATTAAGGCTTTACCGAAGTAAAAAAAGACAAGCACACCCATAAATCCGCCGGCAAATATGCTGACAAAAGTGTGCATAAAAGTAAATCCAAACAGATAAGATGCAGGTGCCGCGACCAAAAACTTAACTGCACTGATTAAAAGTAAAGAAAGTTGCTTTATCAGAAAACCCTCGGGCATTTGATTAAAAATTCATTAAGAAAAAAAACTGAACTTTATTATTAATCTCGTTTTTAAAGAGTTGTAACTCAACCAGTAATAAACGATCCGGCTTGACTTGTCAACTTACACTTGCATGAGTATTATATAAGGCAATTTATCTTCTAAACACTCAATACAGTTAATGCAAGGTGTGTCTAAACCCGGGAAAATCACATGCATCGCTTCTCCGAAATGAGAATTGACACTGAGTATTATCTTCTAACGATTAAACAACGATAAAGTTTAATAATACAACATCCATATTCAGAATCCCTTAGAGAAAAATTATTATCTAAATCAATAATTATTTTCAAAAATCAGTAAAAACACCTGTCGCATTTTATAGTTATCTTTGCTAAACAACTGTTGTAAACCATGCTTCTCAAAATATTTCACCTTTTCATAATATTTCTGTTTGTACTAACCGGAAAAAGCCAAAGCCAGTTTCCCCAGAATCTTTTTGATTCGCCGGTTGAGATTCCAATCAGCCTTTCAGGCAGTTTTGCAGAACTGAGAAGCAATCATTTTCATTCAGGAATAGATATAAAAACCGGAGGAGAAGAAGGCTTAAGGATAAATGCTTGTGCAGACGGATATGTTTCGCGGATCAGAATCTCGCCGTTTGGGTTTGGAAAAGCATTATATGTTGTCCATCCACAGGGATACACTACTGTTTACGCTCATCTTCAGAAATTCAACAGCGAAATAGACCGATGGGCCAAATCGGAACAATATAAACTACAGAAATTTGATGTTGACCTTTTTCCAAAGCCAGGCGAATTAAAAGTAACAAAGGGACAACTCATCGCTTTTTCAGGGAACTCAGGATCATCACAGGGGCCTCATCTGCATTTTGAGATCAGGGATTCAAAAACCGAAGAACCGATTGACCCTTTACTTTTCGGGTTTCCTGTCAAGGATTTTGTCAGGCCAACTTTAAATGGAATAAGAATTTATCCGGCAAACAACAGTTCGCTGATACACAACAAAAACGAACCTTATGAACCTGAAATTGCAGGATGGGGACCAGATTACCGCATAAAGAAAAAAGATACTATCAGCGTAAGCGGAAGTATTTACTTTGGGGTTAATGCCCATGATCTGATGCCGGGATCATCAAACAAGAACGGCATTAACCTGATTGAAATTTTTATTGATTCAGCATTATTCTTCAAATGGGAAGCTCAAAAATTTAATTTTAATGAAACCAGATACATCAACAGCTTTATTGACTACGCTCATTACCAAAAAAACGGCACCAGATTCATAACTACAATCAAAGCCCCCAACAACCAATTAAGTATGTACAAGAAGGTAGTTAACAATGGAATCATCAAAACCGAAGCGGGATTACTTAACAAAATAAAGATCAACATCGCTGACAGCCGGAACAATATATCTTCAATAAGCTTTATTATTAAAGGTATAGAGGAAAAAGCTGCAACATTTCCTGAAACCGTGAAACCGCAGATATTTACCTGGAACAATCTAAATAATTACCGTAATAAAGACCTAAGCATCAGTATTCCGGCGAATACACTTTATGATGACATTGCTTTTGAATACAGCTCTGAAAAAAAAGAATCGTTCACCTGCGCCAGGATACACTCAATACATAAGACTGATGTACCAGTGCACAGCAACTTTGATCTTTCAATCAGAATAGATAGCACCTGCAACATCAGTACTGATAAACTATTTATTGCCCGGCTAAACTTAAAAAATAAACCAACTTATATTGGAGGCAAAAGTGATGGCAGGTTCATCAGTACCAAGGTCAGGGAATTTGGACGCTACACCATTATGGCCGACACTACCCAACCCGTTGTTAAGGCTGTAAATATTTCTGAGGGGAAAAATATAAGCAGCCAGAAAAACATTAGTATAACCATTTCAGATGATCTTTCAGGCATAAAATCATATGATGGTTATCTGAATGAAAAATGGATACTGATGGATTATGATGCGAAAAACAACCTTTTATTGTACGAATTTGATGACAGATTAAACAAGGGAATTAACCATTTCAGGATAAAAGTAGTTGACAACTGTGGAAACGAAACAGAATACAAATGTAAAATCGTAAATTAAATCGGCAGCGGATTATTATCAGAATAATCGCGAACCAGCAATTCCACAGGGATAGTAACAAGGATACTTTCGGTAAGTTTGCCTAAGCGGATCAATACTTTATTTTTCCCTCTGTACTCAACCAGTTCGCCCTGCAGGCCAAGGAAAGGGCCAGCCTGAACAACAACCTTTTCTCCCTGCGAAAACCTTTCGCTGGTTACTTCAAGTTCGGCACCCTGATTCAAGAGCAGCTTAATTGCCTCTATTTGCCGGTCAGGAATAGGAATGGCTCTATTTTCAAAAGTAACAAACCTAACCAAAGAATTAACTGATTGAACTTTTGTATAATCTGCTTCAGAAACTTTAACAAAAATATACGACCTCAGCAAGGGCATATCTACCCATTTCATACGATCGCTCCATTTGCGGCGGGTACGGACAAGCGGAAGATAAGATTCTATTCCAGCCTCCTGCAATTCATCCCATGCTGCTTTTTCAGCTCTGGACCGGGTGTAACAGGCATACCATTGCCTTTCTTCACCGGATACTAACTTTGCTGGTTTTATTTTGTCTATCTTTCTCAATTTAATAATCTTAAAATCCTAGCAAAATTAAAGCTTTCTTGAATAATATCTTTACCTTTTCAATAAGCATAACAAAAATTTAAACCTTTCAACTGATTAATTCTGATTTTCAGAAGCCTGTGAACACAAAAATTTATTGAGAATAAAGCAAATCTCTTATTCCATCATAAGAATGACTATAAATGGTAAATCCATTTGAAGAGCTAAACAGCCATTTGCTGCATTTCGGAGTCTGCTGTAATGCCGGGGACAATTTCGAATAACTTGCTTTTTACCGGAGGAATTTCAAACAACTCATAATTCTCAATAATACAGCCATCCGGACCCGTTTTTGTCCATGCAATAAAATTTTCCAGATCATGGGTAAGGCCTTCTGCCTCAATAAGTATATCACGATTTACATAACAAGCTATTCCCGTTAAATTATTACTGTTTGCTATAGCACTTGCCACATGTCTATAACCAACTCTCTGAACATTCCCTGCAACTCTGATTCTGTAGCGTTTTGTATTTTTCGTATTCATAACATCATGGTTTTAAAATAAAAACAAATGAGAATGCAAAGATACGACTGTACAAAATTAAGTCAATAGCTGTCTTTACAAATGCTGTGATTTTGAATGTTTTTGTATCTGTTTATTTATCAAACGCTGGCATTTTTTTATCAAACGCAATTTCAGTTTTTCAAAACAACAACTTAAAGAAATTTTTCATAAACTATAAAATTGTAAAAATAACCTTACATTAATTGTTTATACACAGCATATTCAAGCATCTCTTCATAAACTTTAACCCAGCCTTTCCACCTCTTATCATCAGATAATGATTCATTATGCCATAGACTAATAAAAGTACCTCCCACATTTTTCACCTCATCAATCAGGGGTTTAATAAATTCAGCGGCACTCTTAAAATCAAGTTTCATATAATCCAGCAATGTACCATCCATTACAGCAAAAGGATGAATCCTTAGTTTAGTAACAACTTCCGATTCAAGGTCATACCACAAAAATGATGTACAAATCCCTGCTCTGAATCCGGGAGTAGCTGCAAAACCCATTGTAAAATCGTCTTTGATATCATTATCAATGAGTCTGCGGTACGTTTCAGGAAGTGAAAGTTTTAGAAAATGTTGCCTGCTGCAAGTAATTTCTTTGTGCAGCACATTAGACAAAGCCGTTATTTCGCTCGCAAGAAGATTAGGTTTACTATTTGAAGCATAAGAAGGATGAATGCCCACTCCGGCATAATCAGCTATTGTTTTGATCAGCTCCTGAAATCGCTTGTTGTTGGTTGGAATATTTTTATCATTAAACCCATATTCAGCAAATAAAATAAAAAAGACTGGCCTCAGATCATACCGGTCATGTAATTCTTTCATTAACGCAAATGTATCAAAAGGATCTTTCTCGATTCCGATTATTGTATTAAATCTACTTTTTATATCATGAAAATCTTTCGCAGCCAGAGCCTTAAAAAAACCTCCGATAGTCCTGATCATACCTTTGTTCTTATATGCCCAGGCTGCATCAATATCAATGGTTGGTAAAAATTTATATTCCGGAAAGCGAAATGCTATGCCGGGAAAAACGCCTTTCATACGAACTGCAAGGTCTTTAGCCCAGCGGTTAATTACAGGAATACCAATAAAACCCTTTTGATATGCCAGAGATGATGATGACGAAAAACGCCCGTGCTCATCCCTTATGTAAGGCAGGTATTCTTCATAACGAGTTACCAGATAAAAGGCCGCTGAAAAAGGATCAAAAGGAAATGCTGATGCTTTGCTATAAACAGCAAAAGGAACTTTATGATCAGTATAGTCAATAAATGAAATTTTGTGACTGTTAATCCCTTTTTCTTCCAGCAAACCTGCTGGAGAAATCTGCAACGAATTTTCAATATTTTGATTTGAATAATTCAAGACAGCACCATGGAATGATGCAGCTACCTCAGCATTGTTACTTAACTGAAAATCAACACCTAATAGTTCAGCAAAAAACAGCTGAAAAATATATTTTGTCCGGTTGGTGATAACCGGTGTAAAAATCAGGATTGAATCAGAATTCGGGTTCATGATTATTCGTAACGCAAGGATTCAACCGGGTCGAGTTTGGCAGCTTTGGTAGCTGGCACAAAACCTGAAACTATTGCAACTCCGAAACACAAAACTACCCCAAGGATTATCCAGGCCCAGGGCACTATAAAACTTGACCCTATAATCAGCGACAAGATATTTCCGATACCAATTCCAAGCACAATGCCAACAAGGCCACCAATCTGGCCAATAACTATTGCCTCAACCAAAAACTGATTTCTGATGGTTTTTCTGTTTGCCCCAAGTGCCATCCTGATCCCTATTTCACGGGTTCTTTCGGTAACAGAAACCAGCATAATATTCATTAGTCCTATGGCTGCACCTATAAGGGTAATAATACCGATTACGGTGGCTGCCAGCCTCAGATACTTCAGATTATCGAATAACATTTCGGCGAGGTTATCGCTTTTTGCCACATCAAAGCTGTCTTCATCACCGGCTCTTACATCTCTGATAATTCTGAAAAGCCCGGTTGCCTCACCAATGGCGGGTTCCAGCATCATAGGATCGTTTACCATAACATTGACAGAATATGACATATTCGCTCTCGAAAATGCTTGCCTGGCATTGGTTACAGGTATAATGCAAATATTATCAGGATTAAATCCCATGCTCGAACCTTTTGATTTCATAACACCAACCACCCGATATTTCGCAGGACCAATACTTATGATTTTATCAACAGGGTCTTCATTGTTTTTAAATAGTTTATCAACTACCCCGGAACCAAGAACTACTGCATGAGTACCATAAAGCACTTCGTTGCCCGAAAGATTACGTCCCCGTTCAATTTCATTCCCCGATGTGATTAAATAATTTTCGTCCGACCCAATTATGGAAATGTTCGGGTTGGTTTTTTCCGATCCATACTTGAGGGTTGCTATGCCTGAAGCATTCGTATATACTGAAGTAAAAGCCGGGAAATCAAATTGTGTTTTAAAGTCCATGGCCTCCTGCCAGGTAATTGATCTGAAATTTTTGGGCAATGTGGTGCGGTTGCCCATTTGAATCCTCATTGAACGATTCCTGATGGTGAAAGTATTGGCTCCCATCATCATAAAATTCTCATTCAGGTAGTATTTGATCGAATCTATGGAAGTCAGAATCCCCACCAGTGCCATAATTCCAAAGGAAATAATGAGCACAGTAAGTGTACTCCTGAGCAGGTGACTTTTGATGGAGTCGAGAGATATTTTTACGTTTTCCTTCAACAGGTTTGTCATGGAAAGTAATTTTATACAAACCTACATGAAATCGGGATGATACACAAGAAAAGACAAAAAAAACTGATGCCGGCAATGCAATGCCGGCAACTGGAGAATTAAAAACAAATTTGGATCAGCCAAGCTGGCTCAAAACTTTATGCAGATTATTTCAAATCTTGCTTCCGAACGCCAGATCACCAGCATCGCCAAGCCCGGGAACGATATAGGCTTGTGCTGTGAGCTCTTCGTCAATAGCTCCAACCCAAAGGGTTACTTCTTCTGATGAAAGGTATCTTTTAATATACTCAACACCTTCGGTACTGGCAATGAGAGTTACAATATGGGTGTGTTTGGGTTTTCCTTTGTGAAGAAGGGCCTTGTAGCTCAAAACAAGTGAAGCACCTGTGGCCAGCATTGGATCGCAAAGTATAAGCTCTCTTCCGGTAAGATCGGGCGATGAAACATACTCAACCTGAATATCAAAACCTCCATCCTTGGTATGCCGCCTGTAAGCAGAAACAAAAGCATTGTCAGCTTTATCAAAAACATTAAGCAAACCTTTATGAAGGGGCAGCCCTGCTCTGAGAATAGTGCCCAAAACAGGAGCTTGTTTAAGCACAGGCACCTCTGCAATACCAAGAGATGTAACAACTTCACGTGTTTCATATTCCATGGTCCGGCTGATTTCGTAGGCAAAAATAGCTCCAAGCCTTTCCATGTTGTACCTGAAACGCAGGTGATCCTGTTGTATAACTGAATCTCTGATTTCGGAAATGTACTGATTGAAAATTGAGTTTTGAGCTCCCAGGTTTCTTATCATCGCGCAAAAACTGTGGTTTGACTTATAATTCGCTGCAAATATATAGATTAGTTCACACTAAGCGTGTTTGTAACCAAATAATAATTCATCCTGACTGGTTAATACCGGGCAATCTGAATCAATTAAAATTCAGAATCGGATATTCACCTTAAGTTTCTGATCAGGAGCTACAAACATATTCTCAACCATAAACCCGAACTGCTGGCCTGGTTTTACAGCGATTTCTGAGCCCCACCCTCCTGCAGTAAGTTTGATTGTTGAATGTGCTGGTAATTCAATGCGATAGATCATTCCGGCTTTTTCGGCTTCTTTTCCCGGGACAAGGAAGAGGTCAATGCTGCTATAATTAGTTATCTCAACTGATCTCGATTTTTCTCCTGAAGTCAATGGGTCTGCATTTATCCCGACACAAGCCTTGAATAATTTGCTCATCCATTCTTCGCGACCATAATAAGTACCATTAAATAAAGCAACAGTGCGTCTTTCGAACAATGCATCTTTTACACCTTTTTCTGAGCGCTCCCTGGTGAAAATCAGAGTCATTGGGCGGTGCCCCGATCCTGAGAGATCATACTCCTGATAAACAGAACCATGTATATCAGAATTGGCGAGGATTGTGAGATTCTTTTCCAAAGCCCATTTAAAAGCTTCGGGATAATACTCCTTGTAGTTTACTATCTCAATACCATGCATCTGTTTTGAAGCCAGCAAGCCGGTATGTTCATCAAACCATTTTACAGTATCGCGTTGCTGGGCTTTCCAGCCAGGATGATTCCAGAAAATAAAAGCACCTTGTTTACCAGCTTCAGCAAAGGCATCTTTCCACTCCGGAGTATCAATTTGATTTATATCTTTCACAAACAAAGCATTAGAATGCCCGGGAGGCATTTTTCGGGTAATTTCAGTGCCTTTAATAAGAATAATACCCAGTTCAGCAGCTTTTGGCAAGGCCAGTTCATAGGAGCGATTGTGATCTCCAACAACATCTTTTGAAAAAGGCCGGTACTCAATGTGGTCGGTGATTGAAATAACATCAAGTCCTTCTGCCCAGGCTTCAACAGGCCGCAAAGTTGGCCATACCAAGCCATCAGAAAAAACAGTATGTATATGAAGATCAGCTTTTAGGGTATGAAATCCGTCAATATCAGGAATATTAAAATGCCGTCTGGCACCATCCTGAGCTGAAATAAATGAGTTGATGAACAAAAAGAAAAGAAATGGAAGAACTAAATTTTTTATCATTGTTTTGCAGATTGAAGTTTTTCTGAGAGATTGAATTTTTCTGGAATCCGGGCAGTTTTGGTACGGTAGAATTTTTCTATCTGCGCAAAATCCTTTTCGAAGTCGCCGGATGGTATAAACCAGGGGCCAAAACCACCGGTTTTTGTTTTGTAATCCAGAAACCCCATAACCACAGGTACACCGGAATTATGTGCAATAAAATAAAAACCGCGCTTCCAGTTTCGGTTAAGTTTTCGGGTGCCTTCGGGTGTAATGGTTAAAATAAATTCTTTCCGTTTGTTGAATTCCTCTGTTAACTGCAGCACCAGATTGCTGCTATGCTTTCTGTCAATGGCAATTCCCCCCATTGCCCTGAGCGGCTTTGCTGTAAAGCGATTGAAGGCTTCTTTTTTGATCAGGAAATGAGAATGAATTCCCTGTGAGGAATAACCCAGCCAACCAATAAAAAAATCGAGGTTTGAAGTGTGTGGTGCCATCATCACTACACATTTTGGGGTTCCGGGTGGAAGACTGCCTTCAATTTTCCATCCCATAATTTTGAGAATGAAGGCAGCAAGGCTTTTTTTTATCATAAAAACTGTTTCATGGTCTTTTCCTCGCAACAAAATTTGCGGTTGAAGCACAAACTTCTGTTGCAAAGATAATCGCCTGAGCAATTGCCTGGTCCCAAAATTTTTCTGAAAGCTGATTTTGTTTCTTTCCATGAAGAATACTTATCAGCCCGGCATTGAAATTGTCGCCCGCACCTATTGTGCTAACCACCTGAACCTGAATTGAATCATAATGCTTCTCAAACTCAGGCGTAAATAAATCAACACCTTTGTTATTGCGGGTATAAATCAGGTAATCTGCACCGGCACTCCTCACTTTCTCATAAGCTGATTTGCCATCAAAAACCCCAAATAAATTAAAGAAATCCTGATCTGACCCTCTAACAATATCTGAAATGGCAATGTTATCATTAACTACCTCATGTATTAACTTTGTACATCCTGCTGTTTTCCTGAAATTAGGATCGTAAATTACCCATCCATTCCTTTCTTTTATACTTTTTGCCAACTTCCGGATATTTTCCTGGTTCCTTAACTGCAAGGCATAGGAAGAACCAAAAAGCATAACATCGCCGGCATTTGAATCAAGAGCCTGAAAAACAGGAGCTTCTTCAGGCCTTTCCTGATAAAAACTGTAAGAAGCATCTCCGTGGTCATCGAGAAAAGCAACAGCCAGCGATGTTTTTCCGGGATAAAGATGTACAGGTTGTGTTTCTATACCTTCAGATCTTAAGAAAGAAACAAGAAGTTCGCCGGCCTGATCATTCCCTGCTTCAGAATAAAAAGTTACAGGGATATTGCTGCGCGCCAGAGAAACAGCTGAATTAAGCATACTCCCTCCCGGGCAGGCATCCACCTGGTAAAAAGACCTGAATGTCAAATCATATAAACACTCACCTATGGCATGAACCATGATCAGGGTTTTGAAATTATTATTTTGGCTGTTCGGGTTGATGTATTTCCGTTTCTGTCGCGAACTTTTAAACGAGCCAGATAAAGTCCTGAACGGGCGGCACTGCCATCGGCTAACCGGCCATCCCATTCAATACCTCCGGCAACATACCCTTCCGATTGTACTTTAAAAGGGCCGATATATCTTGCCAACTGGCCAGTAGAAGTAAATATTTCAAGTTCCACATCGAAACGGCCATCGAAAAGATTATGTCCAAATCTGATGGTAACTTTATCGGGAGATGGATTTGGAAATACAAGGACTTCATCAACATCAAGAAGAATATTTCTTCTGACTTCAAATTTCAAAGTCGCAGAAGCCGAATTGTTAAAAATATCCCATGCTTTGAGCGTAAGCTCATGCGGGCCTTCGGGAAGATTAAAATACTGATATAATAACCTGCCCTTCTGGTAACTATCTACATCTGAAACATAAAAATCATTCAGGACTACTGAGCTGTAAGAATCACCATCTATCGTTGCCACAATATCGTGTCCAATCCCATTCCCAATAGTATTGATTCCGCTTTCATCATAGAAAAAGGCAAGCAACTTGGGATACTCACTGGTAAGTCCGCCATCAATAAAGTTGGTGTCGTTCATAAATATTCTGATCTGAGGAGGAGTAAAATCTGTTTGTAATTGATTTCCGGAACCTCCAACAAGAATATTATCATCCATTCCATTGGCATCATCCACTCCATCCGTTGCATAGTAACTGATTTTACCTCTTCCAAAGCTGTAATCTATATCTTTAGGAACCAGAAAAGTGAATTCAAACTGCCCGTTCCTGACCGATGCCTTGCCCTGATAAATGATATTTTTATGCATTCTGAATTCGGTAACAAAGCTCTGCGGATCCTGCCCAAGGGTTTTGATTCGAGCAGGCTTGTCGAATATCTTCACCTGCAATTCGCCATTAAATCCACTTATGGTCATCTCATCAGCATTTCTGACTTCGCCGGTAATTTTAACTTTACGCATGGCATAAAGCGTGTCAGAAGGCTTTCCTGTATTTGCATCGGTAATGGAGGTGGTGACTACCTGATACCTTGGCAACGGCATGCGAAGCGAAGGATCACCAAACAGGGTCAGATGCCTTGTATTCGCCGAATAAACCAACTGATTTTTGGTATACTTTAAAATATCGCCAATCCTTGGAACATTGTCATATCCTTTGCTGAATGCTGTATCGGCAAAGCTGAGATTAAGGGCTGCATTGGTATTGGAAAATGCCAGCCTGGTAGTGGTAATCATATTTAATGCTCCGCCGTTGGGATTAAGAAATACCAGTTCACCTGCCGAGGTAAGTGCCGGATTATCGAAACGAGAAAATTCGCAGGTGGCTGTAAAAAATAAACCCATACGATCATAGTTCGTCCATGCATTAATGTCGGCTATTTCAAGTATACGTTCATCAGCCCAGCCTACTTCCCCACCATGGCCTATATAATTTACCAGCAATGCGCCTTTCTCAACACGACTTACCAACTCACGGTTAACTTCAGGATAAAGACTGCCCCCCGGAGTAGAAACCTGCTTAAACGCATCAAAATAAAGTTTTTCAATATTGAATTCAGGGTTGCTTTCTGATATTTTGGACGCAAGCTGCTCCGCCTGATTCAGGTGTGTATTATTGTTTTCATCATCTGCTATTACAATAAGTGTGTTTCTCCAGTCGCCATGGGTCTTTGCCTCATTGTGCATATAAGTAATGGTTTTGTCAACCACCACATTGGCCTGGTTTATATTTCTAACCGGGAATCGGCCCACTGCCAGATCAAGCATACCGGCAGCAGTTTCACCGCCTTCACCTTTGTCAAGCATCACAAAGTAGTCGTCAGACAGAAATGAGTTGACCGGAGTTACCGAATTTGCACTTTGATATGTTGGAACAAAATTGGTATTGCCGGCAACCCGGTTTTTAAGATCGTAAGAGGCATTACCAAACAGGAGCAGGTATTTGGGATAGCCTGCATTTTTACCTCTGTCATACAGCATCTTCATAAAATTCCTGATGGCTGTAATATCCTGAACTCCTGAAGAAAATTCATTGTAAATTTCGGGCAAAGAGACTACAATTGCCGATATCTGCCCCATGTTATTGTGAGCAGCAGCGAGTCGTTTCGCTGGTGTTGCAAATTCGGGCGGGCTTATGATGATCATATCATAATTACCAATTGCATGTAAGTTCTGATTGGGAACTTTAGCGCCGGTTTTAATACTCTTATATTCACTTCCATCAATCGCAACAAAGGTTTTAAGTCTGTCTGTTGAGCTTCTGAAAGAAATTACACCTCCTGTTTTATTAAAATCAACGAGGCCAACATTCATTGGGTCTGAAATATCCCATATCTCAGTAACTGCAGCGGCATCACTTAAGGTAAATTGTGTAATACGCTCCGCTGCAATGGTTTTCGGATCGCTGAACTCAAACTGCCCGCCTGTAAATTTGAGGTAACTCCTGACATTAAGGGCTACAAAGTCGAGCCAGCCAATATCTGTGCTTGACGAAGGGTTAAATCTCACCTGAATATCCAACTCAGCTGTCGGAGGCACAAATGATGCAGAAGTTGTGAGTTCATTAGCAAATCCATAATCGCTTGTTATTTTCGCCAGTGTGCTGTTGGAAACGGCTTGACCGTTAATCAGTATATTAAAAGTAACATTGCCAGTAACCGACCGTGCGGCAATGCCATACCTGAGATTGGCTGCCACATTCGGAACAATATTTCTAAAACGGGCCTTTGGAAGCGTAACAGTACGGGTATAAAAATCCAATTTATCACCAAACCATTTGCTTCCGCTTTTCAGCAAATTATAAAGTTCTTTTTCATAGACATATACATCATTATATTCTTCGGTTGAATAATTTGCCGGAGCTGATGGTGATGAAATTGTAGAAATCCTCCGTCCCGCTCCCTGATCAACATTTACAAAATAACAGGCTTCATCAGCATACAGATGAGTAGTATGCTCCAAACGGTTTGAGAATGGGTTGTTCTTCCATGTTTGAGTACCCTCTCCATAAAACAAAACATAGTCTCCCTGTTTAAAAGCCCCGGGCGATGCTGTAACAACTTTTATGGCAGCCTCATTCAGATCGTCGGCTCGCAGATCACCGACCACGTCATCCAACATGGCACCACCATTCCCAAAAACTCTGATATTGTCCGGGTTTAGACCATTGGTATTAATTCCAAGTTTTTTTAAATCGTCATAGGTGATTTTGTAAATACCACTTTCTCCAACATAAATTTTATACCAGTTTCCTGAAGAAAGCACAGAGTTCTGAGCATAGCTGAATGTGGTCTTTTCCAGTACTGAGGCTTCACGAACTTCAGTTGCAATAGAATACGAAGATAATTTAGCGGCAACTTTTTTCAATGGATCTATCCCAAAAGGTAACACAGTCACCATAATAACATCCTTACCGGCTTGTCGCTGTATTGTATAATTCAATTCAGGGGCTTCGGGCAGTGAAATGTCTTTTAAAATACGCTGATCTTCTTCTGAAAAAGGACTATAAACCAAATCAATCAGCTTTACTGATTCAACGGTATGCCCGTCTGCAAGCGAGATTGATGTAACTGAAAATGGCAACAACACTTCAGGCAGGAATGGGTATTGAGCACCCGAAAATGAAACAGCAGGTACTACTTCAATCCCTCCAAGCATCAGATCAACCGGCTCCTCCCAATTCAGTGTAACTTTTTTAAGGTTTTGCCCTGTAAGTAAAACCGAATAAAAGAAAAGAGAAACCAAAATGATGAAACTATATTTTTTCATTAGTAAGTAATTTTAAATTTAAAAGGAATTTCATTTAATTCCTTCCGGAAAACCTTATTGTTCGCATCGCATTCGGATAACCTTGTTACCAAAGTGGCAAATTTGCTCACAACATTAGTTAACCTGTTCGTTTTAAACCAATTATTTTCAAACAGTGTTTCATGCTTGTTTGAGATAACTCAGGCGCAACAAAAGCAGCTCCGGAAGTCATCATTTAATCAATGAAATTTTTACCGAGCTTACTGCCTCATTTCCAAACTTATCTTTAACCCGAAGTCGTCCTATGTAAAAACCGGCAGCCAGCGGGCTCCCGTTTCCGCCCCGGCCATTCCATTCAAACGCCGGAGTCCTGTATCCATCAGCAAATATAGAACGATTAAGCGTTGCTGCTCTAACTCCTGATAATGAAAATATATCGAGGGTAAGATCCAGCGTTTCGCCTGCCTTATTGTGTTCAAAAAGAAATACTGCTGATTCTGAAACAGGATTTGGAAAAACTTCAAACCCGCCAAGCACAAGGCCAGAAGATGAGCTCACCACAAAATCAATGGATGCTTCAGATGAGTTATTGTTTACATCCCAGAGTTTGAGTTTCAAAGTATGTTTTCCGGGGCTCAGGTTTTTAAACGGAAATGAGATTCTTCCGCTTTTGTAGGTTCCTAAGTCAGCTTCATAAAATTCGTTGAGTACGTAGGGTAATTCGGTTTTTCCATCCAATACTGCAACAATATCGTGTCCTATGCTGGTTCCAATGGTATTTATTCCGCTCTCGTCTTTTATATGTGCCAGTAAAACCGGGTTTTCGTCAGTATATCCGCCTGACTTAAACAATGTATCATTGATAAACAGCCTGATTTCCGGACCTTCATTATCGGTAATTGCATTTTTACTGAATCCGCCAACTATCAGATTATCAAAAGAACCGGAAGCGTCAGCATCTCCGTTTGTGGCATAATAACTAATCTTACCCAAACCATACTGATAGATGATGTCACGGGGCACTATAAATGAAAAGCTGAAATGTCCATCCTTAACAACAGCCTTTCCTTTATATATTATGTTGCGTCTGAGTCCAAATGTCATGGGAGTTGTTCCATCAGTACCCAATGTTTTTACAACACTCTCTTTATCAAAAATAAGCGAAGTGAGAACCCCCTGAAAATCACTGAGTAAAAGTCCGTCGGTAGTTCCAACATATCCGGAAATAGTAACTTCGCTCATTGCTTTGAGTGTATCGGGGATGGCTTCAATTTCTCGCCCATTAATGCTGGTAGTAAAAACCCTGTGTTCGGGATAAGCCATTTTCATGGCAGGATTACCTAGCAAAATAAATTTTTTACCGTTGTTATCTGAACCTGAAAGTTTTTTTGATTCTCTGATTAAGTCTCCCAGATAAGGCATTCCATTATCATCAGGTTTAAGTGCAAGATTGTAAAAGTTTCGTGCCAGGGTAAAATTAGGAGTGCCGAATGTTGGCCTGGATGTTGTAAACAAAGCCACTCCTCCTCCTTTGGGGTTAAGAAATACCAATTCACCTCCTGAGACTCTTAAAGGATCGTCATATCTGCTGAATTCACAGGTCGCTGTCATAAATACCGGGAGACTATTGTAATTAGTCCAGGAGTTGACATCATTATTTTCAAGAACCCTCTCCAAAGACCAACCTGTTTCGCCTCCATGCCCTGTGTAATTAACAATTAACGCACCTTTTTCCATGCGCTGATTGATGGCCTTATTGGCTTCAGGAATGCGCTGCCCCCCCGGAGTAGATATTTGGGGATAAGCATCCAGAAATATCTTATCAGTAATATAATTTTTATAGGTAGTGTCAATCATGGTAGCAAGTTCATCGGCCTGCCTCATGTGATCGTTCCCGTCTTCATCATCAGCAACAAAAACAATATAATTGCGCCAGTCACCATGAACTTTTTCCTTTGCAGTAACATAATGAATAATCTTGTCAACAGCATTTTTGGCTTCTTCCGTTGTCTGAACTACAAACCTTCCTATACCTATATCTACAACATCGGTAGAAAGCCCCCCCTCTGCGCTATCAAAACTGCCAAAAAAGTCATCGGTTGCATATGATGAAACCGGATGCAATGATTCAACCGACTGAAAAGTTGGAATAAAATTGGAATTTCCAGGAATTATATCTTTGAAATCAAATGAAGCATCACCAAAAAGTAATAAAAATCTGGGCTTATTCCACTCATCAGCTTTAGTATAAAGCATTCGCATAAAATCACGAATGGCCGATATATCCTGAGCCCCTGAGGAAAATTCGTTGTAAATGGCCTGGGGCTGAACCACAAGGACACTAAAGTTATCGTGTTGGGCATGAAATCCGGCCAGGCGGTTTGCTTCTTCCGAAAAAAGCGGATGTGTAATTATAACCATGGTATGCGAAGGAGTTCCATGAAGATTTTGATTGACCACTTTCTCTACGAATTCTGGCTTCAAAAATGAGCCTTCATCCCCAAGGGTATATTCTCTGATCTGATCTGACAGGGCCTTAAATTTCAAACCACTACCATTTGATTCAGGAATTATTTTTCCCGGATTAAGCGGGTCGGTAACATCCCAAAGCTGAGCAACATTACCAGTTCCGCTGATATTAAATTCTGCTACTCCTGATAACCTGAATTTCCTGAAGTTCATTAAACCGCCATCAAACCTCAGCTCAGCAGGCATATTAATCTCAATAAAATTAAGCCACCCGACAGAGGCTCCGGATGCTTTTACGAATTTAAGATTAAATGTTTCAGGCCTTGCTGAAACTTCGGTTGTATATGTTTCGGTTGCCATACGGGCGTATGCTGTATTTGGCTCAATTATGATAGGTGAAACCCAGGCGTTAAATGTCTTTCCAAAGGCACTCAGGGTGAAACTGCTCGAATTTACCGAACGGGCAGCAACACTGAGTCGTATTGAGGCATTAGCATTTGCTGCAGGGCTAACAGAGGGTATGGAATAGTTTCTGGAGGTGACTACATCAAAAATATCCCCAAACCATTCTTTTCCGGATTTAATCAGATTATACTGATCCGTATGGTAAACGTACCTCCAATCAAAAGTATTTACAACAGTACTGGCAGCCGATTGAGGCTGAGGAAACACTTCTATTCTTTTTCCTGCTCCAGGCCGCACACTTATAAAATAATATGTTTTTTCGGTGTAAAGATGCTTTTTGTGGTTAAAGATGCCTGTTTGGGTGTTGTATATCCACTCTGTAGGCTCAACTCCGTAAAACAAAATATAATCTCCCTGATCAAAAGTACCGTCACCTCCATCTGAAACATGAATAGCCATTTCCGGAAGGTCGTCGTATCTGATATCGCTGTTGCGCTCTGGAATCATTCTGCCACCATATCCATGAACCCGTATTGAAGATGATGCCAATCCATTTACAGGAATCCCCATAGAATTCAGGTCTGAAAAAGAAAGTTTGTGAATTCCTGTGGACGAAACAGCAATCCGGAACCAGTCTCCTGATGCTAAAACAGAGTTTCCGGCATATTCAGGGGTGGCCTGGTTTGATTTTTCCCATGCAGATTCTGCTGCTTTATTCAGCTCTCCAATGGTTTGAGCCGAAGCTACAACGGGCAGAAAAAGCAAAGACAAATTAAAGAATATAGAGTATATGTAGTTGTTTTTTAACATTTTGCAGCAGTTTAATCAAAATTTTTCAGCAATTGTTGCCAGGGCAAAAAAATATTAATTGCACTAAATTGTAACACCTTGAACCGGTAATTGTTTCATTTATTGTATCTTTGTAAACAATCTGTGAGAGTTACCGGTTTAAGAAGCAATAACGGCATTTTTGCAGCGTTATTGTTACAAATTTTAAGGAATTTTCACATTTTTCAATCGGGCGGTCATCATTTTAAAAATTATTCGTAATATTGGCTGCTGAAAAAACGAACGACATGAGAATTAAGCTGAGCCTGTTCATGTTGCTGATATTGGCCTTCCAGGCGGTATTT
This sequence comes from Lentimicrobium sp., assembly GCA_024709105.1. GTDB lineage: Bacteria > Bacteroidota > Bacteroidia > Bacteroidales > Lentimicrobiaceae > Lentimicrobium. The sequence continues at coordinate 32,264 of JANJXJ010000039.1, forward strand.
GCACAGGACGCCTCCTTTTCACAGTACTACGGAAACCCCATGTATCTTAACCCTGCACTGGCAGGTTCTAAGATTTGCCCTCGTCTTACCCTGAACTATCGCAACCAATGGCCGGCAATACCTGCAACTTATGTCACTTATTCCGCTTCATACGATCAATTTATTGACGCCATATCAGGTGGAATTGGACTTATGGTTGTTTCCGACAACCAGGGAGATGGCATGATTACCAACACTTCGGCCAGCGCCATGTATTCTTTCAGGCTCAATCTCTCCAAAAACATGACTCTGAATACCGGAGTTCAAGCCACTTACACCCAGAATAAACTAAACTGGAATAAGTTCATTTTTGAGGATCAGTTGCTTTGGGGCGACATCAATAACCCTCCTCCTACCCAGGAAAGTCCGCCCGACAGGCTTAATATCGGAATGATTGACTTTTCAGCCGGTATGCTTGTGGGATACAAAGAGAGCATGTATTTCGGTGTAGCCGCACACCACATGAATCAGCCAGATAACTCATACTATAGCACCAGCGATAGTAAACTCGACATGAAACTTACTGCACATGCAGGCGCTCTGATTGACTTAAGAGATGGCTTGGGTGGTGGTGACATTGAGGATATGAGTATTTCACCTAACATCATGTACCAGCAACAAGGCAAATTCCATCAATTAAATGTGGGAATGTACCTTAATATTTATCCTATGGTTATTGGTGGCTGGTTCAGACACAATTTTGAAAATGCAGATGCTGTTATCGGACTAGTCGGGTTTCAGCATGCAAAATTTAAAGTAGGATACAGTTACGATTACACCGTTTCGCGATTAACCAATAATGCAACAAACGGTGCACACGAAATAAGTTTTGCCTGGCAATTCGATTGCGGACAAAAAACTTTCAAGCACAAGGCAATAAAATGCCCCAGGTTTTAGTTAACAATAATTAAAAACAACAAATACCCGAAATGACCAGTCACAGGAACATCTATCTGAAGTTAGCTTCTTTTGCTGCTGTTGCCTTATTTGCTACCTCTTGTGGTAATAAAGATTTATCCAATACAACCGGTTGGGAATACAATAATCCCAAAAATGGTGGTTTTCAGGTCAATACCAAATACCAGGAACAGCCATTAGGGCCAGGTTTGGTAATGATTGAAGGCGGAACTTTTACAATGGGCAGGGTTACTGACAACCCTATGTATGATTGGGACAACATCCCCCGGAGGGTTACAGTTCCTTCGTTCTACATTGATGAAAGAGAAGTAGCCAACGTTGATTATGTTGAATATCTGTATTGGCTTAGCCGCGTTTTTGGAACTGATTTCCCTCAGGTTTACCGCAATGCGCTTCCCGACACTCTTGTTTGGCGCGAAAAACTGGCATACAACGAGCCTTTGGTAGAAACCTACTTCAGGCACCCTGCATACCGCAACTATCCGGTAGTTGGAGTGAGCTGGGTTCAGGCTAATGAATACTGCCTTTGGAGAACCGACCGTGTAAATGAAATGCTCCTTATTAAAGAAGGTATTCTTGATTTTGACCCTGACCAGCGCAACGACAATAACTTTAACACCGAAGCTTATCTTGCAGGGCAGTATGAAGGTCTTGTAAATAAGCCACTCAAAGACCTGAATCCCAGCGGCACCGGCGAACGCCGTGCCCGCCTCGAAGATGGCATCATGGTACCTAAATATCGTCTGCCAACCGAAGCAGAATGGGAATTTGCTGCTATGGGCCTTGTAGGTAATACATTGTATGAGCGTGTAGTAGAAAGAAGAGTATACCCCTGGAACGGTACAATCGTACGTTCTGACCAGAAAAAATATTACGGTCAGTTCCTCGCCAACTTTAAACGCGGCAGAGGAGACTATATGGGCGTCGCTGGAAGCCTGAATGATGGTGCAGACCTGCCTTCAGAAGTGGCTTCTTACTGGCCAAACGATTATGGCCTTTATAACATGGCTGGAAACGTTGCCGAATGGGTGCTTGATGTTTACCGTCCTCTTTCGTTCGAAGATGTTTCAGACTACTCTCCATTCCGCGGTAATACATTCACCACCAAAGTTACCGATGAAGAAGGATTTCTGGCTCCAAAAGATTCTCTCGGAAGAATCCGTTACCGCGAAGTTACTGCCGAAGAAAGCAAAGACAGATTTAACTACAGAAGTGCAAAACAATCCAATTATCTTGATGGAGATTATCAGTCAACTATCAATCCCGACTGGACTTCTGCTCCTGCCGATACACTCAATACAACCAATCTGATGTATGAGTTTGGCAAAACATCTTTAATCTCTGATAAATCAAGAGTATATAAAGGTGGTTCATGGCGCGATCCGGCTTATTATTTAAGCCCTTCGGCCAGACGATATCTGGATGAAAATCTTTCAACCAATTATATAGGTTTCCGTTGTGCCATGGGGCGCGTTGGCGGAGCCTATGGAAAAGGGAAATAATTGAAATAGCTTATCTGAAAGTCCGTTTACAAACGTAGTAAACGGACTTTTTTTTTGGTAATCAACAATTATTTTTGGTAATTTAGTTTCAAAATCGCAAGCCTCTTAAGTTTATGCATCTCACCAGTATTTCAGAAATTTACTCCATCTTCAAACAGCACCCTTACATAAGCACCGATTCACGGATTGCTACTGCCGGAAGTATTTTCTTCGCGTTGAAAGGCGAAAACTTTGATGGCAATAAGTATGCACTTTCGGCAATTGAAAAAGGAGTAGCATATGCTGTTATTGATAATCCCGAATATTACAATGGGAACAAAACCCTGCTGGTTGAAGACACTCTGAAAGCATTGCAGCAGCTGGCATCCTTACACAGAGAGAATCTTAACATACCAATCATTGGTATAACCGGATCAAACGGAAAAACCACTACCAAAGAATTAATTGCGGCAGCGCTTTCGGCCAGATTTAACACACATGCCACACCGGGGAATCTGAATAATCATATCGGTGTTCCTTTAACTGTTTTATCTGTTGGCCCTGAAACTGAAATTGCAATCGTTGAAATGGGAGCAAACCATGTTGGCGAAATTGCTGCTCTGTGTAAAATTGCCAGACCAACACATGGAATAATCACCAACATTGGCAAAGCTCATCTTGAAGGTTTTGGCGGGCCCGAAGGAGTGATTAAAGCGAAAAGCGAGCTCTATCAGCATTTATATAATTTTGGTGGAACTGTTTTTGTTAATTCAAACAATCCTCTTCTGATGAGTTTATCCGATAATCTGAACAGGATTCTGTTTGGATCTGATGAAAACCTCACCTATTCTGCAAAAGTCTCAGACCACGGGCCTATGCTCAAGGTTGATGTGATTAAACCGCTTGAAATGGTGATCCAAACAAAACTAACAGGTAATTACAATTTCGAGAATGTTATGGCAGCATTCACAATTGCCAGCCATTTTAAGGTAAACAGTGAACTCATTAAACAGGCGATTGAAACATATGAGCCAAAAATGAACCGCTCTCAGGTACTTGAAACATCAAAAAACACCCTTATACTGGATGCATACAATGCCAATCCTTCAAGTATGGAAAGTGCAATAGGTAATTTTAAATCAATAAAAAAGCTACCTAAAGTTATGATATTAGGCGACATGTTTGAACTTGGAGATGCTGCGCCGGAAGAGCATACTGCAATACTGAAAATGGCCTTGATGTCAGATGCAGAGAGGATTATAACAGCCGGACAGCATTTTTACAATGCCGCAAAGGATTTTGAAAATATTCAGGCGTTTCCTGATGTAGCAACTTTGAGAAATCAGCTTATTAATGAACCAGTGCAAGGATGTTTGGTTCTTATCAAAGGTTCCAGAGGGATGAAACTTGAAACCATTACTGATTTACTTTAGAATGGATAGAAAATATACTGTAATTGGATTAATGTCAGGCACTTCGCTTGATGGACTCGACATTGCACTTTGCAATTTCGATTTTTCTGAAGAAAAAATCCAATACGAAATTATTGCTGCAAAAACAGTTGAGTATCCAACAGGAATTGTTGAAATGCTTAATGAAGCCATTAATTCGGGTTCCTTACGGTTTAATGAGATTCACAATGAATACGGCAAATGGATTGGCCACCAGGTAAATGAATTTGTGCAAAACCACAAAGTTTCCATTGACCTGATTTCAAGTCACGGACATACCATATTTCATAAACCAGATGAGGGCTTCACGGTTCAAATCGGAAGCGGGGCACAAATAGCCGCTATAACTAAAATAACAACAGTATGTGATTTCAGATCGCTGGATGTGGCACTTGGCGGACAAGGAGCTCCACTTGTGCCTGCAGGAGACAAGTTATTGTTTGAAAATTATAATGCTTGCATAAATATCGGAGGGTTTGCTAACATATCGCTGGATTATAGAGATAAAAGGATAGCATGGGATATTTGCCCGGCTAATTTCGTGCTCAACCATTATGCAAATAAACTAGGTAAACCCTGCGATATTGATGGAAATTTTGCAAGTAGTGGAAAAATAATTCCTGATTTACTCAATAGCCTGAATGAGCTGCCATATTATATTGCTCCTCCTCCTAAGTCACTAGGCAGGGAATGGGTTGAGAGTAACATTTTTCAGTTAATTGATTCGCAGAATCAACAAATAAATGATATCCTTTGCACATTTACAAATCATATTGCCGGGCAAATTTCAAAGAGTATTCCAAACGAATACTTCCCGGGCAAAAGAGTGAATGTGTTGTTTACCGGAGGCGGTGTAAAAAACAAGTTACTGATAGAATTAATCACTCAAATGGCGCCTTTTAATGTTATTGTTCCTTCTGAAGAATTGATTGATTATAAAGAGGCTCTGGTTTTTGCATTACTGGGAGTATTGCGGGTAAGAGAAGAGCACAACTGCCTTAAAGAAGTAACGGGAGCGGTATCCGACAGCTCCGGAGGATGTATCTACAGGATAGTATAATTCGCAATTGAACAGGTTTACGATAGATTATCATAACCATATTTCAGGTAATAACTACTGTTCATTAAAAATTAAAGTGCCCAATTAATCGGCTGTAATCCTTTTGAGATTAAAAACTCATTTGTTTTGGAAAAGTGGCGGCAACCAAAGAATCCGCGGTAAACACTCAAAGGAGAGGGATGAGGAGCTTCAAGAACAAAATGTTTGCCAATATCTATCATACTTTTTTTATTCTGGGCATATTTCCCCCAAAGCAAAAAAACAACATTTTCGCGAAGATCAGATATGGTTCGGATTACTGCGTCTGTAAAAATCTCCCAGCCTCTGCCCTGATGCGATCCGGCTAAATTTGCCCTCACTGTGAGTGTAGCATTGAGCAGCAGAACTCCCTGATCGGCCCAGGCTGACAAATCTCCTTTTAAAGGGTAATCTATACCAAGATCAGTTTGTAACTCCCTGAAAATGTTTTGCAGCGACGGCGGAAATGCGACACCCTCCGGAACTGAAAAACACAAACCATGTGCCTGGCCTGGTCCATGATAGGGATCCTGTCCAAGAATTACAACTTTAACTCTTTGAAGAGGTGTCCTGTTCAGTGCTTCAAAAATAACGCCCCCGGGAGGATAGACAATATGCGCTTGCTTTTCCTGAATCAGAAAATTCTTAAGCTCAGAAAAATATTCATTTTCAAATTCTTTTGACAGCGCCGATTTCCAGCTATCGTCAATTTTGGGATTTATTTCGCCCATGTACAGTTACTTTTAATTGATTCAGTAATAAACAATAAATAAGAAAGTATTGAGTTTATACTCAATAGTGACTTACCTTTGCAGAAAATTTAACCACAAGCGAGTAAAAGTATGAAAAAAATTGTTGTATTAATATTAATGGCCATCACAGTTGGATTAATCCTGTCGTCCTGCCAGTCAAGCCGTCAATGTGCAGCTTATGGCGAAACCAGCAGGTATAAGGTTGACCGCAACCGATAATTAAAAAATAATTATCGCTGTTGAGCCTGTGATTATTTCATGGGCTATTTTTGTGTTAATCGGCACATTCTTTGCTATATTTGTGTACCTGCAAACCCGGTAGAAATGCGAGATTCTTTGCTTAAGTATCTTTTCGTCTTTATAATCACGCTGATTTTCAGCACAGAACTCCGTGCCCAGTTGTTTGGCGAAGAACCTGATACAGCAAGCGACAACCTGCTTTTCAGAAAAGAATATGGAGGAAGTGCAATCATTCACTCTAATGGCTGGGGGCTGGAATTCAGAATCGGAAGAAACAAAAGCATTAACAACAAGCTGATGTTCGAGGGTAATCTGCTCGAAATGAAAGACAGTAAAGAAATTAAATCCATTAATCCATTCTTCACCAATACCAGGAGCTATTATTATGGCAAACTTAACGCTCTGTACATGCTCAGAGGTGGAGTTGGTATGCAAAGAATGTTGAACAGAAAACCTTACTTCGGCGGGGTTGAACTCAGGATATTCTATTCAGGGGGCATTTCTGCTGCATTTACCAAGCCCGTTTACCTGCACATAATAAAACTTGATGAAGGCACATATAGATATATAACAGTTGTTGAGAAATACAACCCGGATGATCACTTTCCCGATAACATTTACGGAAGAGCTTCTTTTACCAAAGGATTTGACGAACTTACACTTTATCCCGGATTATATGCCAAAGCAGGGTTGAGTGTAGATTTTGGCACTTTAAATCAACGCCCAAAAATGCTGGAAGCCGGCATTGTGCTGGACGCATTCCCAAAAGGGGTTCCGATTATGGCATTTAAAGACCCAAACCAATTTTTTCTTACACTATACATAAGTTTTGGAATAGGCAAAAGGTACGATTAAAAGGACGGAAATAAGATCAAAATCATCATTCTCTGTTCATATAATGTCAATCGCACCCGAAATTAAAAAACTTCAAGGTTAATCATATTAATAAATAATGTCTGAGGCAGGAGATATAATCCTTCTGCATATCAGCTATTCCCGGCTTTTAAAAAATGACAAGGCTATTTTAACCAATATACTTTCAGATTAGATGATCAGGGCAATTTAATTGATAGAAATTACGAAATCTACATCTCAATAATTTCATAGTATGCCTGTATAATGCTTACACTCATTCCGGCTATTGGCAATAAAAAAAACCGGATGATCAATCACCCGGTTCTTAATATCACTATCAAGCACTTACTGCTGAACAACAACCCTTGCAATCATGCTTTTTTCGTTAATTCTGACATGTACAAGATAAATTCCGTCTGGCAGATTACCAAGAGCAAAGTTATTAATGGTTCCGTTATCAACAATCACCAGCCTTTCAATCCTTACTTTGCCTAACAGATCGTAAACCTTAACTTCTGCGGTTGAGCTGCTGATGTTTTTTCCAAGTTTTACATTGATCTGATCTTTGGCAGGAGTTGGATAGATGCTTATGGCATTGTTGATATCCTGATCACCGATACTTAATGTAACTGTTCTGAAATTCCATGTAGAACCCCACTGTGTTGTATCTCTGCTGCTTACTGCTCTGACCCTCCAGTAATAAACACCAGCACTATCAAGAACATTAATGGGCACTTTAAATTGCTCATTACCTGTGCCCGATGTTGCAACAGGATAATAATTATAGGTTCCTGTACCAGTAAAGTTGCTGTTACGTGCAAGTTGTAACTCGTAGGATTTTACTCCTGAAATTTTATTCCAGGTAAGTGAGGGTTGAAGCACGATATTGGTTGCATTGTTTTCAGGTGCAACAAGAGTTACATTATCCAAAGTTGTAAAACTTCTCTGATTGGAATCAAGAGTATCTTTGGCATGAATAGCAGCCATCTTCCAATAATACTGAGTGCCGAAGTTTAAGGTATCTGGCTTTGTTCTTCTAACTGAACCTTGAGCAATATAGGTTTCAAAATGATGAAAATCAGGATCAGTAGAAATATAAATGTTGTATTTACTAACACCTTTAACTTCTGTCCATTGCAGTTCTACATCCGGAACCATACCGTTTGCAGCATTATCAGGTTTACTCAATGCAAAAACAGTTGTAATAACAACACTTCTAACATCTGACCAATCTGAGTTATCCTGTGCATGTCTGGCTCTCAAACGCAAGAAATAGGTTTCGCCAAACAGAAGATTGGCCGCATTCCCTTTATTGGCAGTTCCAGAAACAGTAAAAGTAAGCAGTTCAGGGCTGTTGAATTGATTGGTTGTATCGAACTGAAAGTCATAATGACTTACGCCAGCTATTGCGTCCCACTGAACCTCAACATTGGCATCAACAGTAGCATTAATATTAGGCCGGCGAATTACAGGGCGAACAACCGTAGTGAACTTTCTTACGGCTGACCAATCAGAACTTCCGCTGGGGTCGACTGCTTTTACTTTCCAATAATAGTCAGTACCAAACATTAATTGAGCCGTTCTGTAACTGGAAAGATCAGTTATAAGTTCAACCGGACTCGTGAAAGCCTCATCAGTACTCAGATGAAGTACATAATACAAACCAGCAAGACCAACAACAGGTGTCCAGTCCAATTCAACATTCGGAGCAACTCCGGTTTGATTATTTGCAGGTGCAACCTGCTCAGGAGTAAAAATTCCGGGAGCGGCAATGGCAAGAGAATAAACTGTTGCCAGTACCAAAGAGAGTAATATCTTTTTCATTGCGATGTTAGTTTTCAGATTAATTACCTTTTTAAAGGGCCAAACAGTTTAGCGGGTTACTACAAATTTTGCTACTTCAACTTTCGAACCATAAGTTACTTTCAGCAAATATGTACCGCTAATCAAGTCATGCGCAGGTATGCTGAACGATTGTTCACCAAAAGCAACATTACCAAGGTCGATAGTCTTAACGGTATTCCCTTTCAGGCTCAGCACCTCAGCTCTTATTTGCTGATTTACAGGAACATTCAAAACAAAGTTAATTTCGTTATTCACAGGATTCGGGAAAACATTAAACTTTTGAGTAACTTTTCCACCGGGAGCATCAGGTCCGTCAAAACCCACAAACATCCTGTTTTCAAAGATTCCATTACCATGTGAAGCAATGTAGATGGCACCGTAGTTATTAACACCTGTAAAGTTTTCGATCCAGGGACGGGAAACGGTTTGCTGACGAACCATCATTACAGGAATTGAACCCAGGCCAGTATTCTCGGCAACCCATGAAGGAGACGAACCTAAGTTTTCAGTTGTAAAAACACCTAATTCGGTTCCAAGTATAACCCTGTTTGAATTATTCATCTCAATAATAGCTGAATAAACAGGCATTGCTGGAAGATTGCCCTGAATTGGTGTAAAGGTCGGGAACTGACTTAATGCATTGGTTGTCCTGTAAATGTATTCGGTATTGCCATAATTGCCCAAGGTTACAATTACATGATTGTCATTATTGGGATCAACTGCAATAGAAGTGATGTATCTTCCGGGAAAATCAGCAACAGTAGTATTGTTAATGATACATCCCGAACTTCTTACATCAGCTCTTACAGAATCGTAGGCAAGTGCAACGTTGGCGAGACGGATAAGTTTTCCGTCGGTGGTGCCGGTATAAACATAGTTGGCATCAGAAGAAAATGCAATAGCTGAAGGTACACCAGTAATATTTGCGATTCTATCCCAGGCGGGCAGGCTTCCAAATGTTAGAATATTTCTCGACATGTAAACAGCATTAGTTGTGCCAATAAACATGACGGATGAAACAACATCCTTGATACGCAATGTATCGCCTTTATCAAGGGAAACGGGCAAAGTATATTTAAAAGGGAACTGATCATTTTTACTTTTCACAATAATTTCAGTTCCGGCAGTAAGGTTTTCGGCTGCTTTGTAAGTAACACTGTCGCGGGAATTCTGATTATTGAAACTTTCCCAGAGCTTAAACGGAGTAATAAAGTTCGCAGCATTATTGTTAGTGATATCTAAACCATACAAAAACGAGGTAGCTTCAGAAACACCCAAATCAGCTGAACGAACAAGATTACCACCGGTTGAGCTATAGAATACTGCAGTTGGCATTACCATTGACATATCAACTGTTCCTCCTACCAGATTGCCAAGTATTTGGTTTGCAGTTTCAATAGTGTTGCCTTTTCTGTCAAGATACAAAACTCCGTTACCCTGAGTACCTCCCAGTGTATTGCCTTTATCATCGTAAGCAACTGTGTAAAACATTGAAGTTTTATAACCTCTGTTTAAAGGTTTAACGGTAATAAAGTTGTCTTCGGTAGACGAAACTCCAAGGTCAGAAGCAAAATACATACGGTTTTCGTTGGCCGGATCAATAGCCACCGAATGGAAAAGGAATCCAAGATCTCCAAAAGGTCTGCTTTGCCACTGGTAGTTACCTGTTTCAAGCACTTTAAGACCTTCCCAAATCAAAGATCCTCCAACAAATACTTTATCAGGGTTTGACGGGCTAACTACAATACAACCAGCGTATTCGCCATAATTTGCTGCAGTAGGTGAATTTCCGAAGACATTAAAAAGATTACTTCCGCCTGGTCCTACCAATCTCCATGCATTGCCTTTGTTTTTTGAAACAAAGATGCCTCGTAATTGTCCCCTGAACGTTCCGGATAAAGTACCATCTGACACCAGAACTGCATAGAGTGTTGATGGATCTGAAGGAGCGAACGCCAGTTCGATTCTGCCCAGTCCGGTATTTGGCAGGCTGTCCTGACCTACTCCGGTTGATTTAAGCACAAAATCTTCGAATGAACCGCCCGAAACATAAACAAGGTTGTCAACCGAGGCAGCTATGGTACCATCAGAAGCAATTTTTACATCGGTGCTGTTGCCAGTAAGTTCCTGATTACCACTCTTTGTCAAAGCCCAGTTTTGTCCGCCATTATTGGAGTAATACAAACCAGTGCTGGTTGCTGCGACTACAATGTTGTTATCACCAGCAGCAACTTTATTAACATACGCCCAGTTGGCTGCAGGGTTATTGTAAGTACCGGGATTTGTTGATTCTAATTTGGTGAAAGTATTACCATCGGCAGATTTATAGATTCCCTGCCCAATAAAACCGGTAAACAAGTTGAAACGCTGGCTGGTGAATGTTTCACCGGTTCCAACATAAATATCTCCGTTTGGAGCCTGAGTTATACAACTCACATTCAGAACAACATTACCAGTCTGAACCTGATTCCATGTGAGACCGCCGGTTGTTGACTTCCATAAACCTCCGGAAACACTTCCGGCAAATATGGTTTTTCCGCTGTTGTCGCGTTTGTCAATTAAAATAGCACGTGTTCTTCCAGCTGCATTATCGGGGCCCATTGAAGTCCAGTTAAGACCAATAGCACCAGCTGATTTCAAAGCCTTTGCCTGAAGTCTTGCTTTAATTACATCATCGGGATTAACAGTACCTGTGTGCTGATTTCCTCTGACCAAAGACATAAATGACCATGCTGATTGAACACCATCTGCGGACAAATCAGCATCGGAAGCACTCCATAAATACCTGTGCGTACCGGAAGTTGCGAGCACGAATATACATGCCCCGAAAGCAAAAGCAAGAAAGCCAAAGAGTAAACTTCTATTTTTCATATTCTTAGAGTTTATTGATATTTCGGTTTGACAAACACAAAACAGGGGCACAAGTTACGCCTTTTTTCAAGACCAACAAACCCCATTGCCCGTTTTTACTAACAAAAATACATCAAAATACTTTAACTTTTTGATAATTGATGAAGTAAATCCAGAAAAATTTAAGCCGTTTTGACCGGCAAATGTATGTTAATTTGAAGTTAATTTCATAGTGTTTTGAACAAAGTCTTAAAAAAAAGAATGCATTTCAAAAAAAAGCACCAAAAAATCGGTAATCCGGGTAGTTTTTTATAGGTTTGCCCTGATTTTAAAGCGATGCTTTTAAAAGTGTCCTGAATCTCACTTTTGATCCTGTAAAAAAACAATTATGAAAAAACTTGTCTCCTTAAGCATTGTCCTTTTGCTCACTTTTCAGCTATTCTCTCAGGACACTGTAAAAAGCGCCGAACCTGAAAAGTACAAATTTGATACCTTAAAAATTTTACTTGCAACACCAGTTAAAGACCAGTACAGGTCGGGCACTTGCTGGAGTTTTGCAGCAGTTTCTTATCTGGAATCAGAATTGATCAGACTTGGCAGTGGAGAAACCGACCTTTCAGAAATGTTTTTTGTAAATCATGCATACCGGGAAAAAGCAAAAAAATACATAAGATATCATGGCAGCAGCAATTTTGGCCCCGGAGGACAAGCACATGATGTGATGAATATCATAAAAAGCTATGGTTACGTTTCAGAAACCGGGTATCCAGGCATTGTTCCAGGTGAAACATCACATAATCACGGAGAATTAGACAAGGTACTTAAGGGTTTTCTGGATGCTGTGCTGGCATCGAAATCGGGAAAGTTATCTCAGGCATGGTATCCGGCTTATCTCGGAATTCTTGATGCATATCTTGGCAAACTTCCTGAAAATTCAAAACAAACAACTCAAAAAATCAATCCTGACGATTACATCGAACTGACCTCCTATTCTCACCACCCTTATTATACATGGATTAACCTTGAAATTCCCGACAACTGGTCAAACGACAAGTATTTTAATTTACCATTGGATGAACTGATGTCTTTAATGTTTGATGCCCTGAATAAAGGATACACCATTGCCTGGGATGGGGATGTAAGCGACAAAGGATTTTCTCATTCAAACGGAATAGCCATACTTCCTGACAAAGACATCAAATCGCTCGCAGGTTCTGAGCGTGAAAGATGGGAAAAACTAAGTGAAAAAGATAAAAATGCTGAACTGTATAAATTCGAAACACCCGGCAACGAAAAAAAGGTAACCCCCGAAATGAGACAGGAAGCATTTGACTCTCATTTGTCCACCGATGACCACCTGATGTATGTTATTGGGATTGCCGTTGACCAGAAAGGCACAAGATACCTGATTACTAAAAATTCGTGGGCTGCCAACAGCAACAAGTACGGTGGCTATTTAAAAATATCAGAGCCATATGCCCGCATGCATACCATTGCATTTATGGTTCACAAAGATGCACTGCCAGGCGCAATTCTAAAAAAAGCTGGCGAATAATTATGCAGTTTTGACTGTTAAAAGAGCTTCTGAAAAACGGAAGCTCTTTTATTATATGCCTGAATCACATCATCAAAAGCGCTGATATGAGGTGGTTTAACAATTTTTAACAGCGAAAACCGCATTAACAAAGGGCACTGGTTTAATTTTGCAAAAAAAACAACAGCTAACCATGATTGAGACTGATATCAAAGAATTGAACGACCGGATTCAAAAAGAAAGTGCATTCATTGACATGATTGAAATGGAAATGCACAGGGTGATTGTCGGGCAGAAGCATATGGTTGAAAGGTTGCTGATTGGATTATTATCCAATGGCCATATTTTGCTTGAAGGAGTACCCGGCCTGGCCAAAACACTGGCAATAAAGTCATTGGCCAACGTTATAGATGCCAAATTCAGCCGTATACAATTTACTCCCGACCTGCTGCCTGCCGACCTGGTTGGTACAATGATTTACAGTCAGAAAAAGGAAGAATTCCTGGTAAGAAAGGGGCCAATATTTGCAAACTTCATTTTAGCAGATGAAATCAACCGTTCGCCTGCCAAAGTTCAGAGTGCTTTGCTTGAAGCCATGCAGGAAAGGCAGGTGACCATAGGTGAACAAACATATGCTCTGCCTGAGCCATTTTTGGTACTTGCCACACAAAATCCCATTGAGCAGGAAGGAACTTATCCCCTGCCTGAAGCCCAGGTGGACAGGTTTATGCTGAAAGTTGTGATTGGATACCCTACCCGCGAGGAAGAAAAATTGATTATGCGCCAGAACATGGCCGAAACTCAGGCAAAAACAAAAACCATTATATCTCCTGAGCAAATCACCAATGCCCGCAAGCTTACCCGAGAGGTGTATCTCGATGAAAAGATTGAAAATTACATTGCCGATATTGTTTTCTCAACCCGTTTTCCGGGAGAAAACAAATTGAAAAAGTTTGAAGGACTTATTTCCTATGGTGCATCGCCGAGGGCAAGTATAAATCTGGCACTTGCTGCCAAAGCCTTTGCTTTTATCAAACGCCGCGGATATGTTATTCCAGAGGATGTAAGAGCGGTTGCCCATGATGTGTTGCGTCACAGAATCGGCCTTACCTACGAAGCCGAAGCCGAAAACATCTCAACCACCGATATCATCAACGAGATACTTAATACTGTTGAAGTTCCCTAATAACGCTGAACTTTAAAGAGTTAAAACCATGGAATCGTCCGAAATACTGAAAAAAGTACGAAAGATTGAGATCAAAACCCGCGGACTGAGCAATCATGTTTTTTCGGGCCAGTATCATAGTGCTTTTAAGGGGCGGGGAATGGCTTTCAGCGAAGTGCGCGAATACCAGTATGGTGATGACATCAGAAACATTGACTGGAATGTTACTGCAAGATTTAACCATCCCTACATCAAGGTTTTTGATGAAGAACGCGAGTTGACAGTCGCCCTGCTGATTGATGTAAGCGGATCCAATGAATTCGGTACCCGTCAGTGGCTCAAAGAGGAAATGATGACCGAAATTGCAGCAATTCTTGCATTTTCTGCTATTCAGAACAACGATAAGGTTGGCGTTATATTCTTCAGCGACCGGATTGAAAAATTTATTCCTCCAAAAAAAGGTTTAACGCACATACTCAGAATTATAAGAGAACTTATTGATTTTAAACCTGTAAGCCAGAAAACAAATATTTCTGAAGCGTTAAGGTTTTTAACCAATGCTATGAAAAAACGTTGTACGGCTTTTTTGATCTCTGACTTCATGGATACAGGTTTTGAAGATGCTTTGCGGATTGCCGGCAAAAAACATGATCTGGCAGCACTGCATATCATTGACAATCGCGACCAGCACTTACCTGATATGGGACTTGTAAAACTTTTCAGCAAAGAAACCGGACAGAGCATTTGGGCCGACACCTCAAGTAAAAAAGTACGCGAAGCCTATAAAAACCATGCTTTGAAACATTTGGCACAAATTAATCAGTCCTTCACCAAAAGTGGTGTGGATGTAGCTCGTTTTTACACAGGAGAGGATTATGTAAAACCATTGCTCGGACTGTTTAAAGCCAGAGAAATCAGACACTGACTCAACCAGGAATATATTTTGACAAATGAAGAATCGGAGAGTATTATTTCTGTTAATGGTTGCGTTAGTATCCGTTTTGGGTATTAATCCTGGCATTATTATAACAGCTTCGGCGCAAACCCTGAATGCTGATACCAACGCCTTTGCTATCGGCAAACAAATTGATCTTACTCTTGAATTTCATGCCGGTAAAGGAACCCAAATACTCTGGCCTGCTTTTTCTGACACGCTGAGCAGTGCTGTTGAGATAATAAATGCCGGAAAACCTGATAGCGTTACTGATGCAAGCGGAAAAACCGTTTTCAGCCAAAAGCTAACCATTACCTCTTTTGACACAGGATTTCATGTTATTCCACCAATCAGGTTCGGGACAATCCCAGCCGGGCAATCCGACACCATTTTCTCAGAAACCCAGCCTTTGTTAATTCATGTTTTAAATGTTGAAGTTGACCCTGCTGCTGAGATCAAAGATTTAAAGCCTGTTCTCGATGCACCATATACTTTTCTTGATTTTCTGCCCTGGATTCTCGCCTTGCTGGCATTAGCTTTTGTAATTCTTCTGATTTGGTTTATTTATCAGAGTAAAAAGAAGAATAAGCCCATAATCAAACTTCCTTCCAGGCCTCAGAAACCAGCGCATGAGATTGCCATAGAGAAACTGGTTCAACTGAAAAATGAACAACTTTGGCAAAAAGGACAGATAAAGGAATACTATTCAGTGTTAACAGATATTCTTCGTGAATATTTTGAAGCAAGATTTGGTGTTGCAGCAGCAGAAATGACTTCAGATGAGATTCTCAGCGCCATGAAAGATCATTTGGCCGATGCTGCCAGAATGAATGACCTTAAAAAGATTCTCGAAAATTCTGATATGGCCAAGTTTGCCAAAGCCAGACCATCGGGCGCTGATAATGAACTAAGCCATACGTTGGCTATGGCAATCGTTAATAGCACAAAACCAACTCCAGAGCTTAAAAAAACAACTGAGAACGAGCCTAAAACCGAGCAGTAAGCCATGTTTGATGAAATAAAATTTGCCAACCCTGAGTTTTTGTACTTTTTGCTGCTGCTTCCGGCGGCCTGGGTGTGGTATTGGTTTAAGGATACTGATTCACGGCCAAAATTTCAAATCAGCAGTTACGAGGCATTCACTGCCAAAACACGTACCTGGAAATATTATCTTCGTCATTTACAGATAGTTTTAAAATCAGGTGCATTTACTTTGCTTGTAATTGCTTTGGCCCGGCCTCAATCAAGCAGCAGCAGGCAAAATGTTAATATTGAAGGGATTGACATTGTGATGGCAATGGATATTTCGGGGAGTATGCTTGCCGAAGATTTCAGGCCTAACCGTCTTGATGCAGCCAAAGATGTTGCCAAAGAATTTATTCTTGGCCGTTCTGGTGATCGCATAGGACTGGTTGTCTTCAGCGGAGAAAGTTTTACACAATGCCCGCTCACCAGCGACCACCCCATTCTCATCAATCTGCTTAAGGAAATTAAAAGCGGCATGATTGAAGATGGCACTGCCATTGGCGACGGGCTTGCCACAGCAGTAAGCAGACTCAAGGAAAGTAACGCTGTGAGCAAAGTAATCATACTTCTTACAGATGGTGAAAATAACCGGGGCTTTATTGATCCGGCGTCTGCTGCTGAAATTGCCAAAGTATTTGGTATCAGAGTATATACTATTGGCGTTGGAACCATCGGCACAGCTCCATATCCTGTTCAAACGCCTTTTGGCATACAGTATCAGCAGGTAGAAGTAAGAATTGACGAACCTCTGATGAAACAAATTGCCGAAATGTCAGGAGGTAAATACTTCAGAGCTACTTCTGAATCAAAGCTCAAAGAGATTTATCAGGAAATTGACCAATTGGAAAAGTCAAAAATTGACATCACCGAGTATCGCAAAAAGTCAGAGGAGTTTCTTCCATTTGCTCTGGCTGCATTGATATTGCTGGTGATTGACTTCATACTTGGCATTTCGCTTTTCAGAAGATTTCCTTAATTTTAACACTGCAGCATTTGAATCATGTTTAGATTTGAACATACAATATTTCTTAATCTGATGCTGGCTTTACCACTGCTGGTTATCCTATATTGGATGTATCTGAGGTGGAAAAAGAGTGTAGCTCAGAAAATCGGCGACGCCGGGGTGGTAAAACGTTTGATGACAGATACATCTCCGGCAAGACAACACATCAGATTTATCCTGCTTATGCTGTCGCTGGCAAGTCTTCTGCTCGCATTAGCCAACCCACAGATTGGTTCAAAGCTCGAAAAAGTACAACGTAAAGGAGTTGATCTTGTTATTGCTATTGATGTTTCGAATAGTATGCTTGCACAGGATATACAGCCCAGCCGGCTTGAAAGAGCAAGACAATCTATTCTCAGGCTGATAGATGATCTGGAGAATGACAGAATCGGTTTGATTGTCTTTGCCGGGAAAGCCTATACACAATTGCCCATCACCACAGATTACAGCGCAGCAAAAATGATGGTATCAACCATTAAGCCTGATATGGTTCCGACACAGGGAACTGCGATCGGGCAAGCCATTGAAATGGGGATGGCATCATTTAAAGAAGAAGATGGTGGTAAAGCAATAATTGTGATCACCGATGGTGAGAATCATGAAGATGATGCCATAGGAAAAGCAAAAGAAGCTGCAGAAAATGGTATCAGAGTTTATACTATCGGTATGGGTCTTGCAGAAGGTGCTCCAATTCCTGAGATCAAAAACAATCAGATAACAGGATTCAAAAAAGACAGATCAGGAAATACTATAATAACAAGACTCGATGAGTCTATGTTACAAAACATTGCTGAAGCAGGTAACGGAATCTATGTGCGTGCTAGTAATTCACAGGCGGGGCTTAAAAAGGTGTTTGAAGAAATTGGCAAACTGGATGAAAGCACCTTCGAGAGCTTTAATTATGCCGATTATGACGACAGATTTCAATATTTTATTGCACTATCCCTGCTATTTCTTGTAATTGCTTTTATGCTTAACGAGCGCAAAAGCAAGTGGGCCGATAAAATTAAAATGTTTAACCCCGAAGCCAGGCAGCCATGAAAACGAAAACCACAATTTTCATCGCATTTTTATTTCTGGCATTTTCCAATGGATTTGCACAGAACGAAAATCCTTTCATAAGGAAAGGCAACAAACTTTATAATGAAGGCAAATTCAGTGAATCAGAAATAGAATACCGCAAGGCACTGGAAAAAAACCAGAAATCGGCAAAAGGAACTTACAACCTTGGCAGTTCACTTTACCGGCAGGAAAATTTTGAGGAATCTGCAAGGCATTTTATGGATGCTTCACAAAAGTTAAGTCCAAAAGATGCCGCCGGGAAATCTGCTGCACTTCACAACCTGGGCAATTCATTGCTTAAAGGTGGCAAACTTCAGGAAAGCATCGAGGCCTACAAGCAGGCGCTAAGACTCAACCCCAATGACGAAGATACCCGCTATAATCTTGCATTTGCAATGAAGCAATTGCAGCAGCAGCAACAGCAACAAAATCAGGATAACAAAGACAAAAACGAGGATAAGAACAAGGAGCAGGAACAAAAGCAGAACAATCCTCAGAATCAGGACCAGCAGCAAAAAGAACAACCACGCGAAAAGCCTCAGATTTCAAAACAGGATGCAGAACGAATGCTCGAAGCCCTGAAAAATGATGAGCAAAAGACCCTTGACAAGGTAAAACAACAAAAAATGAAAGCTACCCCTGTTCAGGTAGAAAAAGATTGGTAGATTTGACGTTAAATCTGTCATGTAAAATATACAATCCGATGAAGACCGGAAAAATAACAGGATTAATTTACATGTTGCTGATGTCCACTGCACTGGCCGGACAAAACATCGAATTCAGGGCATCAGCCAAAGAAGTAGTTGCTGTAGGTGAGCAATTCAGACTCATATACAGCGTCAATGGGCAGGCCACAGGATTCAGGGCTCCTGCTATCAAGAATTTCTCCTTGCTAAGCGGGCCAAATCAATCACAAAGCAGCAGCATGCAGATTATCAACGGACAGGTGACTCAATCTGTTGATTACTCATTCACATATATTCTCGAAGCCTCTCAGGAAGGAAACTTTACCATCCCTCCTGCTACTGTAACTGTTGGTGGAAAGAATTACCAATCGAATAGTGTAACCATTAAAGTAGTTAAAGGCAGCAATCAGGGACCAGGTTCCACTCCAAGGCAGAATAGCACCCAACCTCAGGCAGAACTCACCTCAAAAGATCTTTTTGTAAGGGCTTCTGTAAACAAAAGCAATCCATTTCAAGGGGAACAGATTATAGTAACTTACAAAATCTACACCAGGGTTCCAGTTGCCGAATACAGCATTACCCGATCACCTTCCACAGCAGGATTTTGGCTTCAGGATCTGATAAAAGACAATAAAAAACTGGAACAGTACCGAGAGACTATTGATGGCCAGGAATATGTGGTTGCAGAAGTAAAAAAAGATGCCATGTTTGCACAAAAATCAGGTACTCTGACCATAGAACCTCTCGAATTGGATGTTGTAGCCCAAATACAGCGTAAAGCAACCCGGCGCAACTTTAATGACCCGTTTTTTGACAGCTTCTTTAACGACAGCTTTTTTGGTGGAGGTTATCAGAATATCAGAAAGACAATAAAATCCAATGAACTGAAGATCAATGTAAAACCCTTGCCGGAACAAAGCAGGCCCAAAGACTTTACCGGCGGTGTAGGAGATTTTTCCATTACAGCTTCTGTTGACAAAGAAACACTTAAAACCAATGAAGCACTTACTCTCAAATTTACTTTATCAGGAAAAGGAAATATCAAGCTAATTGAAAAACCGGCAATTTCTTTTCCTGCTGATTTTGAAGTTTATGACCCCAGAACAACTGATAACATTACTTCATCAGTGAAAGGTATTTCCGGCACAAGAAGTTTTGAATATCTCATAATTCCCCGAAATGCCGGGAAATACAACATTAAGCCAATAACATTTTCCTACTTCGATCTGAACTCACAATCATTTAAAACCCTGACTACCCAGGGATTTGATATTACGGTTGAGAAAGGGAGCGGACAACAGGGCGGAACTGCCATTTCGGGAGATAAAGAAGATTTCAGATACATTGGTACTGATATCAGATTTATTAAAACAGGCCAAACTCAATTTATTAAGTCAGGAAATTACCTGTTTGGCAGCCCGTTTTTCCTGATATGGCTTCTGTCTATGCCGGTATTGTTTTTGTTATTTCTGGTAATCTGGCGAAAAGAACTCAAAAAGAGAAGCAATGTGGCTTTCATGAAGAACAAAAAAGCAACCGGAGTTGCCCGGAAACGGCTGAAAGCGGCAGAGAAATTTATGAAAGCGCAAAATCATGAAGCTTTCTGGCAGGAAACTTCCAATGCACTTTGGGGCTATATGAGCGACAAATTCAATATTCCCAGGGCAACTCTTTCATTCAGCTCAGCCGAACAAGCTTTAAAAGACAAAGGAGTAAAAGAAGAATTGATTAAAAGGTTTTCTGAGGTCCTCAACAATTGTGAGTTTGCCCGCTTTGCTCCCGGTAATAAAGATGTAGCCATGGATACTCTTTATAAACAAGCCATGGAGGTAATCATGCTAACCGAGGAAGAATTAAAATAGTTACCAAAACCACAAAGCAAAAAACCATGAGAACTTTTTCTCTTTTTCTGTTTGTAATGCTTAACAGCAGCTTTTGGTTGATGGCCAATCCGGATGATGAATTTACCAAAGCCAACAATGCATATATGGCCGGGTTTTACGGCAATGCCATAACCATATATGAAGGTATACTTAATGGCGGATTGGAATCTGCTGATCTCTACTACAATCTGGGGAATGCGTACTTTAAAAACGACGAAATCGCCAAAGCTATTCTTAATTATGAGAGGGCTTTAAGGCTTAATCCCGGCAATGAGGATTATAAGTACAACCTGAGGATTGCCAACGATAAATTGGTTGATAAAATTGATTCTATCCCTGAACTTTTTTACATAAAATGGTGGAAATCAGTTAAATATTTACTATCTCCAAATGCATGGGCGAAGCTCGCACTTTTTAGTTTTTCACTGGTTTTTATATTCATTGCTATTTTCTTGCTATCACGCACCGCATTGTTAAAACGGGTTTTCTTTTATTCAGGATTGGTACTGATTGCCCTTCACCTGCTCTCCGGAATTTTTGCCTGGCAAGCATGGAATGAGGCAAAGAAAAAGAATGCTGCTATTGTCTTTTTGCCATCAATGCCGGTAAAGAGCTCCCCCGACGAAAACAGCATTGATTTATTTGTGGTACACGAAGGATTAAAAGTTCAGATTCTCGACAAAATAGGCGACTGGGTCGAGATAAGGATTAACAATGGCAGTAAAGGCTGGGTGAAGGCTGAAAATCTTGAACGGATTTGAAAAAAACAATTCAATCTGTCTTACTTCTTTCTGGTATACACACAAAAAGGTACTGGAGAATACTGGGACAACTGGGATTATTCAGAGCGGCATTCGTTGTTGCAATATCAGCAACAGGAATCTACATTACATCTGATAAAAAGTTACTGATATTGCAAGCTTTGCTGATTGGGTTCATTCTTCTTGCCATGCAGAGCCAAAGGAAGGATAAAGTTTTACTGTCAAATTTAAACCTTTACCGACCTGCGTATTTTCTCCTTCAGAACTTTCTCGTTGCTCTTCCTTTTATCGTTTTTTATCTGGCAAAAGAAACATTTGTTCCTCTGCTGGTTTTATTGCCCATGCTATTGTTGTCAGCATTTCCAATTCCGGAAATTAAAATCAATTTCAGAGCATCTTTTTTATCAGAAATTAATTTTCTGCCAACTCATGCCTGGGAGTGGAAATCAGGATTGCGCAGAAACTACCTAACAATATTGCTTTTAATGATTTTGCCTTTACTTTTCTACAAGTCAGAAATGGTTTCCTATGTTTCAATTGTGCTTCTTTCGCTGGTCTCAGCAAATTTTTTGATGCATCATGAGAACAGACTGATGATTCAGGCAATTGAAAAGAGCCCTGCCGCATTTTTGTGGCTGAAAATCTTAGTTCAACTCATTGCTTTCACCATAATCACATTACCTGCTTTAATAGTTTTACTATCAAGCTATTACTCAAATTGGACTGTAATAATGTTTGTATTTGGCAGCAGTCTCATTACTCAGCTTGTAGCCGTACTTTTTAAATACATGTCTTACGAACCCGGGGCAAATACTTCCTATTTTATGGGATTGCTGGCAATAATCAATATCAGTTTTCTGTTTCCGCCTTTGAGTCCGCTGCCTTTATTAGTGTTACCTTTTATATACAGAAAGGCCGTTAACCGTCTTAAAACCATAACGTATGATTTTGATTGAGAATTTGTCGTTCAGATACAGCAAAGAACTGGTACTGGATTCTCTGGATTGGAGTCTTTTGCCCGGCAAGGTACATGGCCTGGTAGGCATGAACGGATCAGGAAAGACAACTCTTTTTAAACTATTATCTGCTATCCTGAAACCTGAAACTGGCCGAATGACATTTAACGGCAATCAAATCAACGCATTAACATGTGGACTGATGGAAACTCAACCATTTTTTTATCCTATGATTACCGGAAAAGAATTTTTGACGATCTTTAAAATTACCAACCCTTCCTTTAATATTGAAGCATGGAATAATGTTTTCAAACTCCCTTTGAATGAAGTAGTTGACAATTATTCAACAGGAATGCAGAAAAAACTCAGCCTTATGGGCATGGTGGCATTAAACCGCAACATACTCATATTTGATGAACCATTTAATGGCCTGGACTTTGAGTCAGTAATAATTACCCGAAATGTTCTTAAAAAACTTGCTGAGAGCGGTAAAACCATAATTGTAAGTTCACATATTCCTGAAACCATTACGATGCTATGCGATACATTAAGTTTGATTGGTCAGGGAAAAATCAAATTCAAAGTAAACAGAGATGAATTTGACCGCCTGGAGCAACTGGCAGGTTTCAATACCAATGAAAATATTTTACCTGCTATATAAGCGCAGGTGAATCGTTAAAATAAAACTAAACATTCAAGCAAATAAAAAAAATCACTATAATCATTTTGCACTATGTTGAAAATAAATTACTATATTTACATCAAATAGCAGTTTAGTGTCGTTTTCGTCTTTTATTCAACTATTCCAGGCATTCCATTAATTGGCTTTTTCTTACAACCTGCATACCAGGTTGTGCATTTACCACGGATTCTGGATTGGTTTTTAAGTTGGATCTTATTAAATCTGCTTCGCACGAACAGGACCGCATCTTTCGTTTAACATTACAAATATTTGGCAATGAATAAATTACTGCTAATTTCAGGATTATTGCTGTTTTTTGTCATTCGGCTTGCAGCACAGGAAATAGTGCCTGCTTCACCTTGCGGGGGAAAACCGCAATTAAAATACTTTATTGAGCAGGAACTCATATATCCTGAAAAGGCTTTGAATCAAAATCTGGAAGGAGATGTATCACTCAGGTACAAGATTAATGAAAAAGGACAAGTTGCAAACGTCATTTTTCTTAACCGGCTTTCGCCAGAATGTGATGCTGAAGCCAAACGCATTTTTGACATGATTGAGTGGGTACCTGCAACCCGTCTTGGCATAACAATTCCCGATTCCGGCACGTTTAACATCAACTTTAACATAAAGAAATACAACAGGTTATGTAAATCAAGAGGATACAAGTATCATCTAATGCCATTTGAACCAATTGACACCAGCAGGCTGGTATATCAATACAGGAATCTTCATGTGGCACCTTATCCGATTTTCACAAACAGCAATATAAATCTTGCTGGTTTTATAGCAGCCAACCTC
The DNA here is from genome assembly GCA_024709105.1 of Lentimicrobium sp. Classification (GTDB taxonomy): domain Bacteria; phylum Bacteroidota; class Bacteroidia; order Bacteroidales; family Lentimicrobiaceae; genus Lentimicrobium. The sequence continues at coordinate 56,266 of JANJXJ010000039.1, forward strand.
AAGTACCCCGATGCAGCCATTAAACAAAATGTTAGCGGAACTGTTAAACTCGGGTTTATAGTTGAACCGCATGGCAAGATTTCCAATCTTACCGTGCTGAATTCAGTCGGAGCAGGTTGCAATGAAGAGGCGATTCGATTGGTTCGGCTGTTGAAATGGATGCCCGGAGTCAGAGACAATATGGCCGTGCGAACCCGGATGAGCATTTCTATAAACTTCAGTCTGGAACAGGGTCCTGATGGCAACTTTAATCCGAATGTTAAATCAAGCTACGGAGGCTAATTAACCAAATTTCAAAATAATGTACAGAAAAATCATAACACTTACAGCAGTTCTGGCTCTGACCTTTTCGGCAGTAGCACAAAAAGCCGACACAACCAAGGCATGGACCAGAGGAGCGAAAGCTTCTCTCTCATTTACCCAGGTGTCATTAACCAATTGGGCAGCCGGAGGCGAAAACAGTTTTGGGGGAAATTCATTCCTTAATCTTTTTGCCAATCTCAAACAAGGCAAAACAACCTGGGACAACTCTCTGGATATGGCTTATGGACTTATCAAACTGGGTGATGCAAAAATCAGAAAAAGTGATGACAAAATTGACCTGGTGTCAAAGTTAGGACACAACGTAATACATAAAAATCTTTTTCTGAGCGCTAACCTTAGTTTTAAGACTCAGTTTACCGAAGGTTTTAATTACCCCAACGATTCAGTCATAATATCAAATTTCCTTTCGCCCGCCTATTTAATGCTTGGTTTGGGTTTGGATTATAAACCTTACAAATACCTATCAATCTCCTTTCTGCCGCTAACCGGAAGATTAACCATTGTAAACGACAAAGTTTTGTCAGACGCAGGAGCCTATGGTGTTGACCCGGGCAAGAAAACCCGGCCAGAATTCGGAGCAGCATTCAAAGCAACCATTGATAAAGATATCGCGACCAACATCAGCCTGAAAAGTAAACTCGAGCTCTTTACTAATTACATTGACAGACCACAAAATATAGATTTAAACTGGGAAGCACTCATGATACTTAAAGTAAACAAGTACATTTCCACACACATTGGCTTCCACACCATTTACGACCATGACATTCTCATTACCGACAAAGATGGCAATACCGGCCCGCGTACTCAGTTTAAACAAACTTTCGGAGTTGGCCTTACTTATTCGGTTAAAGATGTTAAGGCGACTGTTAAACCTTTGTAAGCTTATCAGAACAAACCCCGTATAAACCAAAAAAGAACCCTATGAAACTTCTGGACGAATTCAAAGCTTTTGCCATGCGTGGCAATGTTGTAGACCTGGCTGTTGCCGTTGTAATTGGCGGAGCTTTTGGAAAAATCGTAAGTTCCTTTGTTAACGACATCCTTATGCCACCTCTTGGATTACTACTGGGTGGCATTGATTTTAAAGACATGATGTATACCATGAAAGAAGCGGTTGGAGAAACTCCCGCTGTTACTCTGAACTATGGTATGTTTATCCAGAATGTTTTCGACTTCCTGATTATTGCCTTTGCAATATTTATGGCAATAAAAGGCATGAATTCATTCAAGAAAAAGGAGGAGGCCGCTCCCGAAGCACCAGCTGCACCTCCGGCACCTACCCGCGATCAGGAATTACTGACCGAAATCAGGGACTTATTGAAAAAGTAACCCATTTAAAAGATCTTCTTGATTGTTTCACTTCTGAAAACCTGCTTCGGCAGGTTTTTTTTGTTATAAATCAGATATTAACAGGTTATTAAGTATAAGTATATCCATAAAAAAAGGCGGCCTTAAGCCGCCATGCAAGAATCCTGAATGTTTTCCCAAAAAATTTCCCCTTCTTGCAATTGAATTATTTTCCAGCCAGATCTTTTGATTCTCTGGGCACACCTGCTCCCAGAAATACACTGAGTTTTTCAAGCAGCAAGTGTTTATCTATTGGTTTAGAGATATAATCAATACAACCTGAGGCATAACAAAGTTCAACCTCATTATCGTGCACATAAGCAGTTTGTGCAATTACCGGCAAACCCGGCCTTATGCTGTGAATGGCAACCGTTGCATCAAAACCACTGATTCCCGGCATGTTGATGTCCATAAGGATAACATCAATCTCTTTATGCTCCCTAACCTGATTAATTGCTTCCTGCCCCGATGCTGCCCACAAAATCAAGGCATTGGTATGGCGGAGAATGGTCTTGAGATAAAGAAAACTGCAGTCAGTGTCTTCTGCGATGAGGATGGTTTTACCAGCCCAATCATAGACCTTCCCTTTGTTGTAATTCGAAAAATCGGTAAACAAAAGCTCTCTCATTTGAGTAAGATTAGCTGCAGATTTCACTGAACCCGCTAATTTATAACATTTCTTTGTTCCTGGTTTAATGGTTTATCATCTATTTGTCAAAAAGTAACTTAATTTACTCCGAAATTATTTACTATCAGGGCTTAATGATAAATTAAACTCATCATCTCAATATTATCTATTTCATCCTCAATAGCTTAGGAAATTTTTAAATCATTGTTTGTTTTCAACAGCTTTTAAATATTTATATGAATTAAGCGAAAAAGTCCTGGATCAGGAAGTGACAGACCCTCAGACCGAAATAAGTTAAAAAAAATCTGTCATTTTAATCAAATCCTTCTCTTTAAACATTACATTTCTGGCGGTTTTGAAGTGATCTCCATTAATTTAACAAGTAAATAAATTGATTCTGCAAAAAATTACCTGCGGGTGTATTTCTTTGTTTTGCACAAGATTTTTGAAGAATCATTCAGCTTAAAAAGATTTTTGTTTACCTTTGCACCCTCGAAAAATTTAGAAGTTTATTTAACTCTGGTATTTTTTGACTGGTCCGGTAGCTCAGCTGGATAGAGCAGCAGCCTTCTAAGCTGCGGGTCGTGGGTTCGAATCCCGCCCGGATCACAAAATGGCCTCCTATTGGAGGCTATTTTATTTTAAACCAATCACTTATACACCCATTAAATTCTGGGAACCTGTAGCAAATTCTTTAAATTTCTGAACTTTGTGTTACTTTTGTGCTACCATTCCCAAAATTGCGCTACCTCTCAATTCAAAATGAACTTTGATAAATAAGTTCACATCATTAAAAATGCCAGCTGCAAAAGCAATAAACCGACCGCCTCAATTACTCTAAAGAAGTGAAAGCAGTTGTTGATTCAAAAAAATGATAATTTTTTGATGCTTAAATAATGTGAACCGCATGAACTTAAGCCTCTGATAAAGAGAATAATTCCCTGAAAAACTTGTTAAAACATGAACTTTATAGAGGAAAACCTGCAAACATTTGTAATTTTGGAGTTCAGAAGTCAAAATATTACT
>JANJXJ010000060.1 GCA_024709105.1 Lentimicrobium sp.
ATGGAAATTAATAAATTTGAACGTATTAAAGAACGTATTCTCGACCTCAATTCACTAGGCACAAAGTTGAGAGAGCGCAGACTTGCGATTTTTAGTTTGCTTGATGAACATAACACACTCTTTGAATTGGTTAGAAAAGGATATTTAGTATTAGGATTAGTTAAAGACAATGCCGAGGACCCATTCGAACCAATTCTTCAAAGTAAATTTTTGAATAATCCGGAGTAAAGTATGCCACGATTCCGGAGCAAAGCATGCCACCCATTCCGGTCTAAACCAGGCCACCCATTTTATTTAAATGTCTTTCAAATCCCTTTTAAAAGGCGTTTAAATGTAGTTTGAAAGGTTTGAGATGGATAAAATGGATAGTTTTAGCACCTGAAGTTGAAATTATTTCTCTGTTATTCAATGGAATTGCTAAAGTTCATATTTTTGGGGTGGAATTGGCTTGTTGTGCAACTATAGAATGAAGATCGCATGGATGAAAAATACACAGTGCCGCGTGTATTTAATGTTTATGGCAAATGCTATATGAAGACACAACAAGAAAGGAACGAATGACAATTGAGAACAAAATATTTAAGATAAACCGCCACCTGTTTTACTATGGGACAAGCAAACTAAACAGGGTATTGCGGAGCTTTGTCCCGCGTGTCGTGGGTTCGATTCCCTCTCCTCTTGATAGGATAGCTCAGTTGGTAGAGCAACAGACTATTACTCTGTTGAAAAAAAAGAATGAAGAACAGGGCAGAAATGCTCAAACTGAAATTGAGTTTGCAAGACAAGGGATACCGTTTGGACAATTTGTTCAAACTCAACTTGACTTCCCTCTATTTTGGTGTTCTTCATTTTTTCTGTTAAAAACTATTTTAAAAAACATATAAATGGGAATATTTAAAAAGCATTACCAGGTAAAGCCCAACACCATTGGCTTTCTATATCGTAACAATGCTTTGGAGCAAAAACTGAAGCCGGGTTACCACGAAGTTTGGGATTGGAAAAACAGAACTGAGTTATTTCTTCTTCCTCAGACTTCAAAATTACTGACAGTAACAAACCAGGAAGTTTTAACCAAGGACAATGTAGCTCTTCGGTTTTCCTTCAACGTGATTTACAAAATTGTTGATGGACAGAAATTTCTTGACAAGTTTGCACTTGACAGACAGATGAGTGCTATTATTCAAGAAGCAGAGCAACGCATATACAATATCGTTCAAATCTATCTAAGAAACAGGATTGCGGAAATGGATAGCGAAACGATAAATGAAAAAAGAAATGAACTGACAGAGTTCAAAACAGATGAAATGGAAAAAGAAGTTTCAGAATTTGGTATTACGATAGAACAAGCACAACTGCGTGACTTGACATTTCCAAAATCAATTCAGGACTTATTCGCCAAACATTTGGAAGCAAAAATCAGAGCAAAATCAGAATTAGAAAATGCAAGAACAGCCGTTGCGACTGCAAGAGCTTTAAAGAATGCTTCTGAACTTATGAAAGACGATGATAACATTAAGTTCTTTCAAATCATTGAGACAATTACCAAAATTGCAGACAAAGGAAAACACACATTTATGATTGGCGATATTAATCAACTGACGAAAAAATAGGATGATGAAATGAAGCTTTTGCCATAACACAGGTTTGGCAACAGGCAGCTCACCTTGTGCCCCCAACTTTTGAGCCGAGCCGTGAGGTTAATGAATTTAACTCTCATTTGCTTTTACATCACTTTTTGGATGACTATGACCAGAAATGGCTCAAACAGTTTGAAAGTTTTGCCCAGGCAGATAGCCAAAAACAGGCGCTCATTTTTGCAAGGGAAGTTGGTGCCATAGACAACACCACCTACCGCCAGATGGCCGATTGTGATACCCTCAAAGCAAGCAATGACTTGAGGCTTTTAAGAAATCACAACTTGTTAAAATCCAAAGGAAAAGGAAAGGCAACCTATTATGTGGCCAGTGATGGATTAAGAGCACCCGTTTCTGAATTAAGCACACCACCTCCGGGTCTTAGCACACCACCTCCGGGTCTTAGTACACCACCTCCGAACCTAAGCACACCACCTCCGGGAATTTTTGAACGGATAGGTTCCTTAAACAAAAGGGAGCATGACAATGCCAAAGTAGAGGCAATTATTATGGATTTGTGCGAATGGAAGCCGCTTAAAGCTTCAGAGATTGCAGGATATTTTCAGAAAGAGGAAACCTACTTCAAACGGAAATACTTCCGTTCTTGCGCATAACCATTCGTCACTATTATACTTTGTATCATAATAGTCAGGCCAAAGCTGACTTTTTTACTACGATAGGTAATTTATATAATTTATCACTATTGTCCGGGAAAAAGCATAAGATTACCTTCATTGAGCTTTAGCGCGTAATAAGGTTTTTGCCGGGAAAAGGAATTTTAAGGTTAAGATTTTATTGTTTTCTATACAGAATAAACTGCCTTTGTATAGATTTCTTAAATTTCTTTACGAATAACAGTCCGGGGCTTAATGGAATTGCCGTTAATTATTGACTTGGAAACAAAAAGAGTATTAAATGCTATATACTCCGGAGCAAAGCAGGCCACCATTCCGGACTAAAGTATGCCACCATTCCGGAGCAAAGTATGCCACCCATTTTACTTAAACAGCTTTAAACCCCTTTATAAAGGCATTAAAATGGAATTTAAAGGGTTTGATTGAGCAGCAGGGAAAGCATGGGGTATAACGGTTAAAAATCATTCTTTGGCACCTTGTGGTATTGGAAAAGCTACTATATTTGGGGTTGGAATTGGCTAGCGGTGCATGTGATGAATGGATGGACACATGGAAACAATACACACAATGTTAAGCGTATTTATTCATTACGGCCAACGCAGAAAAAACACAACATTCAACTGATAACGCAATAATTTAAAAACAAAGATTTATATGCACTATTTGAAATGTAACCATTGCGGACACTTTAACGAGGTCAAAACAAAGTATTTGGTATTTTGTGAAAGCTGCAGCAAGAAACTTGATAACACTTTTAACGAATGGGCCAATCGCAATCCGGACAAGTCGTTTGAGGATTATAAACAATTGATCTGTACAACTGAAAAAACCGATTTATCAAAGGAATTGCATAAAACCAAGAACATTAAAGGATTAAAATATTGGATTGGCTTTGCTGTTGCGTTTGCTGTTTTTTCGGTGATTGGACAAATTGGTGGAGAAAAACTGGCTGGATTATTTCGCAAGCCTGCATTTGATAAGGCATTAATGGAGACCGCAAGTGAAATTAATAAATCCTGCCCGATTATGATTGATAATGCAACAAGATTAGACAATGCAGTTGCATTGCCAAATGATGTATTTCAATATAATTACACATTGGTCAGCATGACTAAGGACTCTGTTAATATTGAAGAGTTAAAGGCCTATCTGGAGCCGGCAATTACAAATTTTGTGAAGACTAATCCTGACATGCAAACCATGCGGGACAATAAGGTAACTGTAAATTATTATTATAAGGACAGAGAAGGAGTGTATTTATTCACAATATCCGTAAAACCAGAACAATATGAATGATAAAAAAGAAGCACAGACTGCACACGGTATAAATAATCGCTGTTTCGGCAGGTAATTAATTGGTTATTGTCAGCTTTAATCCCGTACCTAAGGATGTAACTTAACAGAAAATCACCTTCAAATCCTAGCTGGCTATGTTGCCGAACATGGGTATCAAACAAAAAAAATGACCAGAACCATCCGGAAAGCTTTTATTCTTTTGATTGTAACCTTTTGGATTCATGATTTAAAAGGACAATCAGCAATCCAGCGAGATACCTCAATAATTCATCCTGTCAAACCTAAAAGTGTCACTTTAATTAAAACGGGTGAAGTTTCTACAGACTCCATGATACGGATTCTAAGTCTTATTTCAACCGGTATATGTGACCCGGTATATCCCAATGAATTGGGTATTTCAATGATTGGTAGCTTAAATTCTCACACTTTCGGAATAGGACTTGATTTTAAACCCAGGTATTTTAACCGTTTTGTTGCAGATTTATTAGTTCGATCCGACTTCAGTAATAATTTTATCGTTAATTCGGGTTTGGAAATCAAATATTTATCCAGAAGGTCACCAATTGATATCAGATTGGAATATAGCAGATACAATCTAACAAAGACAAAACTGATTGATTATCATAAATATTTAGCCGGTGTGATTTACAGGATTCCCGGGTCTTCAATGGGATTACTTATCGGTGAGGATAATTACCAGGCTAAAAACAAAATTGGCTTTGAAATATTCCATAAATATAGGTTTAGAAAGGCAAGCAACTCATACTTTGAACCCTCTAAGCCAGTCGCAGATATCTATACCGGGATTGGCTACTGGAACAACAGGATAAATTATAAGGTAAAGTTTGATTATCTGCTGAACTATTATATGAGGATAGGGATTGGATATGAGAGAATCTATGACTTTAATGAATTTATTCTTACTTTTAAATATGTAGTCTTTTACTTTTGAATAATAAATGCCTGTTCCCGCAAGCAATGCTGCCAAAAAGGGTTTAGCTTCACAGCCGCACCATATGCCGGGGGCACACCTCCGGGGCTATTACATCAAAAACCTCCGAATGTTCGGGATGCATTTGAAACACTTTACATTACACTGTGAAACTCTGTGGTAAACTCTCCCGAATTCTCGGGATGTATGTGAAACTCTGTGCTACTTAAAAAATATTCCAACTCAAACCAGGCCACCCATTCCGGAAAACTGGCTTTACACGGCCCGGGTGGTTTAATGTGTTATACTTCATTTAAAGTTGAATATTCATCTTTGGAGCTTTGTGTATTTGGATAAGTTAATATTTTTCAACAGAGCTTGAACCGAAGGCCGGGCAAGCGCATTTCTCTTAATTTCGCAAAGCCCTGTAAATCTTTTCCCTGTGTGCCAAAAAGATATGTTACAAATATTAATTTTTGTACTTTTGAATTTGATTAAAATAACCTGCCATGTCCGACAGAATACAATTGAATCCCCGAAAATTTGTTGCACCGGAATATATTTTTGGAGTTGACTCCAGACTCATGGCAGCGGCGTATTGTCAAAAGTTAGGCGGACGGAATATATTTATTGTAGTTGATGAATTCATTAAAAAATCTATTTGGTTTAAGGAAGTAGAAAACGGCTTGCAGAAAACAGGGCTCGAATACCATGTTTTTTCATCAGTATCTCCCAATCCGCGCGATTTCGAAGTAATGGAAGGAGTAAATGCCTGCAAGGAAAATAAATGCAATTTAATTCTTGCGCTGGGAGGCGGAAGTGTAATGGATTGTGCAAAAGGCATCGGAATCGTTTCTACCAACCACGGACACATACATAGCTATGAGGGTGTTGATGTTATTAGAAGACCAATGCCCCCTTTAATCTGTATTCCAACCACAGGCGGAACCTCTGCCGATGTTTCACAGTTTGCTATTATCAACAACACTACCGAAAAATATAAATTTGCCATCATCAGCAAGGCAGTTGTCCCCGATGTGGCGCTTATTGATCCGGTGGTCCTGACAAGTATGGATGGTTTTCTTACTGCCTGTACCGGTTTGGATGCCCTTTCGCATGCTTTTGAAGCTTTTGTTTCGAATGCAAATTCTGCTTTTACTGATCTGTATTCGCTCGAAGCAATTAAACTAATTTTTTCAAACCTTCCCGACTGTATAAATAACCCCGGTGATTTGCAGGCACGGGGCAAAATAATGCTGGCAAGTTTATATGCCGGTCTGGCATTTTCAAATGCAAGTTTAGGTTGTGTACATTCTCTTGCGCACAGCCTCGGAGGCTATTTAGACCTGCCGCACGGAGAATGTAATGCCATATTATTGCCCCATGTGGTGGATTATAACTTTAATTCGGCACCCGACCGGTATGTTAAAATTATGCAGACTGTAAACCTGCCTGTAAACAGCAATACAACCGAATTAAAGAAAACATTAACCGGATACCTGATCGGTTTTAAAAACAGTGTTGGCATAAACACCACCTTAAAAGACAAAGGAGTAACAACCGACATAACTACTATACTCGCAAAACGGGCAATCAAAGACCCATGCAATGCAACCAACCCCAGAATACCGGTTATGGAAGACCTGAGAGCAATAACCAATGAAGCACTGTAGTTTATGGAAACCAACTGGAATGAACACAGAGATAAAATTATAGGGCTTGGAGAACATTCATTGCACAAAAGTTATTATCCTGAGTTACAGGAGAGAATTGATGAGCTGGAATTATCGAAACGCAACCTGATGACATTGATCAATAGCGTGAGCGATGCAATAATAATTCATGATAAGGAGGGTAAAATACTATTGCTGAACAATCAGGCCAGGAAAATCTATAATATTGATGACGCTGACAATAAACAATATACCATTTTTGATATAACTTCCTCCGAACAGGAAAGCCACCTGCTGCCGGAATTATGGTCAAATGTACTTAACAACAATACCCGGGTTTTTGAATGGCTGGGCAGGCAGCTAAAAACCAACAGGGAAATTCCAATGCAGGTATCCTTAAATTCCACCATTTGGGATGACCAGCATGTTATTGTTGCCATTGTGCGTGATTTTACAGAACGCAAAGAGTTTGAAAAGCAAATTATTGCCGCCAAGGAAAAAGCCGAAGAAAGCGACCGGCTTAAGACTGCTTTTCTGGCCAATATGAGCCATGAAATCAGAACTCCGATGAATGGGATTATTGGTTTCACCAACCTGCTGAAATCGCCGGGATTAAGCACCGAAGATCAGCAGGCTTATATTGAAATTATTGAAAAAAGCGGACAGCGGATGCTGAGCACCATTCAGGCCATCATTGATATTGCAAAAATTGAATCGGGCCTGGAGAAAACTGACGTATCAACCTTCAATCTGAACAGACTGATGGGCGATCTGTTTGAATTCTTCTATATTGAAGCTGCAGGCAAAAACATTCAGCTGACCATTACCAGTCAATTGCCCGACAAAAATGCCCACATTCAAACCGACAAAGAAAAACTAAACTCCATACTAACAAATCTTATCAAAAATGCCATCAAATACACGCACAAGGGCAGTATTGATTTTGGATATTCTCTGGATACCGGCAAAGAAGATCCTGTTTTGAAGTTCTGCATCAAAGACACCGGCATAGGAATACCCGCCGATAGACAACAAGCAGTATTTAATCGTTTTGAGCAGGCCGATATTGAAGACAGGGCTGCATATCAGGGATCGGGACTGGGCCTGGCCATTGCAAAATCTTATGTTGAAATGCTGGGCGGAAAAATATGGCTGGAGAGTGAGCCGGGAGTTGGTTCGGTTTTTTATTTCACACTTCCGTATAACACAGAAGCTAAAATCAAGGCAGAAACCAAAAACATTTATTCAGGAGATCCGCTGCAGCCGGACAGTAAACTTAAGATTCTTATCGTTGAAGACGAAGAAGTTGCTGCGCTTTATCTGCAAATTATACTCAAGGAATACGGCAAAGAGTTTCTGGTTACAAAATCAGGGGCAGAAGCTGTAAAAATCTGCAAAAACAACCCCGATATTGACCTGGTTCTTATGGACATTAAAGTTCCTGAAATGAACGGACACGAAGCCACACGAAAAATCAGGGAGTTCAACAAAAATGTCTTTATCCTTGCACAAACCGCTTATGCGCAGATTGGAGACAGAGAGAAGTGTATTCATGCCGGTTGCAACGACTTTGTATCCAAACCAATCAACAAAGGGAAGTTATTGGGCATAATTGATAATTTTTTGAAATCCGAATAATTACACTGACGGTAAATAAGACTTAAACACTCACACCCCACCAAAGTAAAATCGCAGCCGCAAACCTGTTACTGCAGCAAACAAAAAACGCATAGGCAAAACCATCCTGCGGGGATTTTCCTGCCCGGGGATTCTGGTTATTAAAGGCCCGGTGTTTGGATGTTTCAGAGTGAAGCGGGCCAACATCTTTTTTTAATGGTTTATAATTTCCTTTTTAAAGACATTAAATGAAGAGAAAGGGTTTATGTTAGTTGAAGGAAGCGGCGTTGGCTTTGAAAGTTGAAATTTTTGGGTTGGTATTTCCCGGAACTGGAATTGTTTTTATTTTTGCTAAGCAATTGAACTGAAGGCCAGGCGAGAGTAATTTCGGGATATATGCAATCTTGTATTGATCAATTTGCCGGGCATCATACCAAAAAGACAACCAAATGAATAAAACCAAAATTAAAATTACAACAATATTCCTTCTTATGCTTTTTATTGTATCGTGCGATAAAAGCGAAAGGAAATTAGAATCTTTACCATCCGGTTTTATTTCGGTTAATGATTTTAAAGTACATTACAAGGAATATGGAAAAGGCGACAAAACCCTGATATTTATCCACGGCTGGGGATGCGACCTGAACACCTGGAAATATCAATTTGACTACTTTAAAGATAAGTATCGTGTAATACTTATTGATTTACCTGGTTATGGACAAAGCGATAAAGATGAAAAAGAATATACAATTGATTTCTTTGCTCAGTCTGTTTTAAAGATAATCAGTGATTTACAAGCAAGAAAACCCGTATTGATTGCACATAGCATGGGTCTTCCTGTTGCGATTGAAGTATTGAAGCAATTGAATACCGACAACGCAATGCTATGCAATATTGATGGCGTTTATTTTGACTTCCCTGCAGACAGCGGTGAAAATCAGCAGTACATTGAAGGACTGAACAGTTTTGCCAATATGTTTAAAGGTGAAAGCTACAAGCAGAATGTTGAGTTATTCTGTAAAGGATTCATCACAGAAACAACCCCTGAAGATGTAAGTGATTACATATTGGCAACAATGACTAAAACGCCTGAAAACATTGCGTTTCAGTCTATGAAAAGTTTAATTGACGAAAAGAACTGGGATAAGAAAATAATCAATAATAAAACAATTGCGATTTATGCCAAAATTTCGGAATTACCACCTGACAATGAAAATATTCTTAGGAAGCAATTTACTGATTTAACATATATAGAAATGGAAGGAGTAAATCATTTTCTTATGATGGAAAAACCAAAGGAGGTGAATGAAATATTGGAAGAATTTATTGAGAGATAATTCACGGAACCAGTCATAAAATTCACAAACTCACTCGATCCGCCAAAGAAGAATCGAAGCACCAATGCAAATAAAACACACACAGGCAAAAACATTCTGCGGTAATTTTCCTGCCCGCGGGGATTCTGGTTTTTAAAGGCCCGGCGTTTGGATGTTTTGGGGTGAAGCTGGGCGTTTCCCTTGAATAGCTTATAAAACTTCCTGAAAAGTATTCTAATTTGTGTGGAAGTTGCAGGCTGATGTAATTCAATACCCGGTCTTCTTTGGTTAAAGTGTTTATCTGAATCATGAACCACAACTCAGGAATGGACAGGTTTTAAATTTTAAAGAGCAAAGCCCTGATATCTATCATAATACCCGACAATCAAAAACAAATAGTCTGGTGTACAGTCCTACTGAATTTCGATTATTCTTTCTTCGATATTGGTTTGTCCTTCAGCATTAACTTCTCTGGTTTCAACAGAATAAATAATCCAACCCGATCCATGTATGCGCGAAGCTATCCGGATTTCATTGGTGACCAAAGGCATATCCTTGCTTTCAGGAGCAGCCACGTTAAGTGTTTCCGACATTTTAACCAGATAATCATACACGGCTTTTGTGAGCTGTTTTGAATCAATGGTCTGTGTCATTCTTACTATGAAGTTGTTATCATCAGGATTTAGCTCATCAAGCCAAACAGTCATTTTTGTATCGAAAGGTTCACCGCCGTAAAGATTAGCAGCCTTCATTTCAGCAATGTATTCCTCGCCATATTCGTATCTGCCACCATGAAAAGTGTAAAATTGATGCATTTCTTTAATAGCCGCCGACTCTACAGATTCTTTCGTGCTAAACATTCCTGCCATCTGATTAATATAATTTACAAACTCGGGCATATCCTTGATTTCATTTTTTACTATTTCGATGCCTTTCAGAATATAATCACGAATATCCTCCCAGTTCATAACTTCCTGAAATTCACCAATTTCATTGGTACGTATGGTTACATTCAGGTTTTCAGAAATTGAAAGTAGCTTTTCTAACAATGGATTTTCAGACAGAATTTCATAATCTCTGTAAAGCCAGTTAATTATGTATGAATCGGCAGTGGAATCCACAATAGAAATATCTACAAAGTATTTATACGATTCTCCGGATGTAGTGTCAGAATCTTTAATCTTAAAATCTTGCTGAGTCACAATATAGGTCTGTTTATCATTCTTGTTCCAGTAACCTATCACCTGAGCTGTTGAATCGCTCATATCAATCTGACCAAAAATTTTAATACTCAATAAAAAAAACAGTCCAAAAATTTGTAATCTTTTCATGCTAAAAATACTAATTAAGTTCTTAACTGTTTGATATACTGCCGGTTATTTACGACAGTGTTAACTGATTTAACATACCTATTGTCATCTGTTTTCAATTCCTTCTCCTATTCTGCCATACAGGAGCAAACCAGTTACCGGCTCCAAATGTACCATATTTCTTATTCCCTTCTGACTAAAACATTTATGATCTTAAAAACTTTTCCCAGACTTCACAATCTGAAAGGCCTTTAAAAAGGATTCAAATATGATTTATAAACTGTTTAAACATTAATCCTATGGTTTAATTGGCATACTTTACACCGGATTGATGAACTGTAATTGTCCGGTTCATTCCAGGCATTATGTAAGCCTTGTCATTCAATTTTACCTGTTGTTTCATCCATTCAGCCATCCACAACTCAAGTTGTATTCAGCAGCAACTCAAATACGGCATTAGTTGGATCTGAGCATCAGCTTAGGTAAAAACCTGAGCTGTTTGAATAAACCGTATATTTGAATTCCCAAAAAACTACAACCAAAAGGTTTGAGCAAGGCTACTTTAAAAACTTAAGACTTGCGGATTAAAATACCAACACCCTGGATTAATGAGCCCTCTTCACGAAAATATTGATCAGCAATTTGGGTTTAACCAGGGCAAAAATCTCTTTTATCAGGGAATTCTGGATTGCCTGAGGTTCAGTCCTGAAACATTAGCTGCCATTGAAAAAATGAACACCTTAGATACAGACTCAGAGAATCTGCTTATTGATGAGCTCACCCGCAAAGCCATTCAGGAATTTTGCCGGATTAATCAATATTACACATTCAACAAAGAAGACAGACAGGTTTTAAGGAATTTGTACACTGAATTGGTTGCCAATCTTAAAAACCGCACTTCCGCCGCCGACGTCATAGCTGAACAACATTACCAGAAACTGATTAACTGGCTTAAGCAGACCAATCCCTTTGCCGAACAAATCTACAGCCCCAAAGGCGAGATGATCGAAGCGGTGGCCTGTTCAGAATATAGTCCTGAGCTGCAGATTGAAATTCTGGATCTGGACATCAAACTAGTGGCTTCGCCTGTGCTGGATATCGGATGCGGAAAACAGGGCCGGCTGGTTATGTTTTTGCGCGAAAAGGGATTGGAAGCCTTTGGATTCGACAGATTTGCCGGTGAAAACCCTTATTTGAGCAATGCTGACTGGTTTGAATTTCATTTTGAGAGAGGCCGGTGGGGAACCATCATCAGCCATCTGGGGTTTTCAAACCATTTTTACCATCACCACGTAAGAAACGACGGTAATTTTGCGGAATATGCCCGAAAGTATATGGAGATTCTGGAATCGCTCAAGCCGGGAGGCAGTTTCCATTACGCCCCGGCGTTGCCCTTTGTGGAGCAGTATCTTGACAGCGAAATGTACCGGCTGACCACAAGAAACATCGGGAGTTATGAGTTTAAAGCCAGCAAAATCACACGGTTACGATTTTGACAAAACAGTAAAAAGCTGGCGTTGCTCCTGACATAAAAAGAACTTTAAACAGATTTAAACATCCACCCCATGAAATACATCTGTCCCCTGATTACTGTTGCCGATATTCAACGTTCGCGCTGGTTTTACGAAAAAATTCTGGCTCAGACAGTAAAATACGATTTTGGCGAAAATGTTACATTTCAGGGCGATTTTGCCATACATCAGCAAGCGCATTTTCAGCAATTGATCGGCTCAAAACCGGTACGCCCGGGCGGAAATAACTTTGAGCTCTATTTTGAACATGATGACATAAATGAAATGGTGAGCCGGCTTAAGGAGCATCAGGTTGAATTTGTGCACGAAGCCCGCGAACAACCCTGGAGGCAAATGGTTGTAAGGATATATGACCCCGATATGAATATTGTGGAGATTGGTGAGTCGCTCGGGTTTTTATGCTTCAGGCTGAGCAAGGATGGGTTAACAACAGAGGAGATTTCAGCAGCTGTCGGCATTCCGCAAGAATTTGTCAAAAACGCTGTAGCCGGATTCGGCATTTAGCTCATCTGGTTTTATGCTACCATGGTCATTTGTGCTGAATTCCTGACTCCGGGTCAGTAGTGGAGTTGGGTTTAAAAAGAAATGTATTATCAATAATATTCTCGAATAAAGCCATACCCGGACTGTATCGAATATTGCAACAATAATTAATTTTGTTTCCATACAAACCATCATCTTCAGGAACCGCCTCAAAATGGATATACTTACTCTGATTACAGGTGCATTTATGATTGCACTGGGATTCCTGGTAAAAGCGGTGCCCGGCCTGATTGCCGGCTACAATACCATGCCTGCTGAGCAAAAGAAAAACGTTGATATTGAAGGTTTGTCAGGTTTTATGCGCAATGGGCTGATTGCCATAGGATCGGGCATAATTGCCGGGTATTTTGTTTTTAAATGGCTGGGATTTACCACAATTGCAAACGCCATGATCCTTGTGGTGACCCTGACTGGAGTAACTTTGCTGGTAATTTTTGCACAAAAATATGATCACAACCAGCACAAAAAGACAAACTTAGCTTATCTGATACTGGGTGCGGCAATGGTCTTTGTGGCAGGACTGATTGCCTATGGATTTGTACCCACGGGTATTCATTACAACAGGGAATCGGTGCGGTTCACCGGTATGTATGGAACAGAGGTAAACATATCTGAAATCGCACATATTGAATTGGCAAACACCCTGCCGGAGATAAAAATGCGAACCAATGGCTTTGAATTCGGGCCGGTGAAAAAAGGTATGTTTCAGCTCGAAGGCATCGGCAAATGCCGTCTGCTTATTCAACGCAACCATCCACCCTACCTGGTAATTACCCAACAAACCGGCGAAAAAATCATCCTCAGTTATAAAAACCCAAACAACACCCGCCTTGCATTTGACAGGCTTACCATCTGGCGGAAGCCTTAAAATCGGCGATGTTTATCAGACCATAAAGCATAATAATTAACCGGATTTTGTGCCTGCCGAATTGAAGAAAAAACTGTCAGGCTATTATTAATCATTGAAATGTTCTTTCATTTGAGCAAAACAGCAACTTCAAATGTTAATATTTCTGTCATGCAAACCAGAGGGGTTGCGAAAAGAAACTTGACCTGTGATTCACAGGACAATTTGTAATCCTTAGCGAACGATTATAAGTATTCCTGAAAAAAACTATTTATGAGCAAAAAGACCAATTACTTTTTTCTGTCAGGGTTTTTCCTGGTTGCGTTTCTTGTAGTTCAGTTTACCGGCATTTACGGAAACCCGGGCTGGTTCAAGGCATTTTTACTGATTCTGAGCGCAACATTTCTTATAAGCGGGTTTGCTGACAGAAAAAAGGAATAGAATGGCTTCTTAATATCTGCTTAAACCCCCGGTTCACTTCCAATTTCAAGCTTCCAGTTTATCAGAGTTTCTGTTTCACCAATTTTAATGAAATTGTTTTTTTCAAGCACTCTCGAAGAGGCGATATTCACTTTGTCTGTCGAGGCAAGGATGGCTTTTACAATTTGTTGAGCTTTGGCCCATTTAATAAGACCACTCAGGATTTCTGTCATATACCCCTTTCCCTGAAACTCGTCATACGTTCCGTAACCGATTTCTATAAAACCATCCGGATTGGGTTCCCCATAAATGCATATGTCGCCAATCATCCTGTTTTCTGTTTTTAGAATTGCGGTCCAAAGTGTTGAATACAAGTAGTTTTTTGTCTTGTCTGCTACGTTTGGAATGATGGTTTGTTCAAGAGCTTCCTTTAGTTCCGGAGAAATCTTTCTTGAAGATTCTTTTAAGCCAAGTTCTTCTTCAAGGGAGTTATCGCATTGAGCATATTTAACCAATTGTTCATAAGTCAATGGCCTTAATGTCAGTCTCTTTGTCTTTATCATATCCTTACCCCTTTTATCTTTTATCTTTTGTCTTTTGTCTTTTATCCTTTGTCTTTTGTCTTTTATCTTTTGTCTATTGTCTTTGTTTTGATTTTGCGCTCAATTACTGTGAATGATCAGGATATTGCAGGATTCGTAATTGTTTTTAAGAACTGCTGTGCTTTTTTAAAAATTACTGAATTAGGCGTTATTGCTTCAACATTATATTTCGGGACAACTCTTTTTCTCCTTCTTCAATCCGTTTTAAATGACAAAATAAAAGCTGGCCGGTTTTTTCATCTCTTAAATGCATTCCGTTTCCCTCACAAAATTTATAATGTTCACAGTCAGCACATATGCCTGTCTTAGTCCAGCTTTTATCACGAAAAACAGAGTATCTGTTCTCCCATATTTCCCTGAAATTGTCTTTATAAATGTTTCCCTGAATGAAATTCTCTCTCAGGTTCGGGCAAGCTGATATTGAACCATCGGCCAATATTGAAGCAATATTTATCCCCGCCCTGCAAATAAAGAAATTATCTCTGACTTTTTGTTCGTAATTACCTAAAAATCCTTCGCAACCATAGTTTAGGTTTATCTCCCCTTCTTTTCTGGTTTGTGATATAAAATCAAACAACCCTTTAAAATTTACCGGGTTAAGTTGTAATTCTTTATGATCTTTGGCTCTGCCTGTTGGAAAAATAGTAAATATTCTCCATTCCCCGATTCCGGCTTTAATCAGCAATTCCTTGATTTGATTCAGCTCACTAAAATTTCGTTGATTTACACAGGTTACAACATCATAAACTATTCCCGGAATTGATGGCAGCAAACGAACTGCGTTAAGCGCAGAAGAAAAACTATTTGAGTTTCCTCTCAGCCAGTTATGGCTTTCTTCTAATCCGTCAAGACTTACAGTAATTGCTCTTAGGCCGGCATCTAACAGAGATTCAATTCTATGTTTGTTTAACAACATTCCATTCGATACTATTCCCCAGGGGAAACCTCTTTTATATAATTCAGCCCCTGTTTGTTCCAGATCTGTGCGCAGTAATGCCTCTCCTCCAGTTAATACTATCATCGTTTTATTTGGATTAACAATACCCGATATTTCATCAATCGCTCTTAAAAAATCTTTGGCAGGCATATCCTTTACTGATGCATCTTTTTTACAATCGCTGCCGCAGTGAATACATTTCAAATTACAACGCAAGGTACATTCCCATAGGATATAATTTAACTGGTGGATTTTACTTTCGTTGT
Source organism: Lentimicrobium sp. (assembly GCA_024709105.1). Lineage (GTDB taxonomy): Bacteria > Bacteroidota > Bacteroidia > Bacteroidales > Lentimicrobiaceae > Lentimicrobium. The sequence continues at coordinate 15,560 of JANJXJ010000060.1, forward strand.
CTTTGTATTGTTTAAATAGGTTAAGAGCAATTTTTTTGCGTAGAGAGATTCTATTTGATTTCATTTTCAGGATTCAGTTTCGTGTCAAATTCTTTAGTTGCTTCACCGCTATACCAATCGCCATCACCACCTGTAAACTCAGGGTTTTTAAATTCTACAATAGTATCCAGTACATTAAATTCACCATTTGTTTCTCCATCAATATCCCTGAATTCAATATGATAGGTTTGGTCTGAAGGTGACCCCCATTTGTCCGCAATCTGATATTCTCCCCTGGCGTTTGTAAAAGAAGTATCACCTTCCATTGACACTCTGATGTTTTCAATTGGCTGGTCGGTTACAGATGATCTTACTTTTCCTTTAACTACAAATTTAGCAGAAGGTGTTCCATATTCATCTTTTGAATCGCAGGCTGTAGAAAATCCCAGCATTGTTAACAATCCGGCAATCAATACGTTGTAGGTTTTAAGGAATCTGATTTTCATAGTTATTGGATTTCTTTCAATTCAATGATGTGTGTTTTGTGCAACTACTCTTTTTGCTTGCCCACAAAGAAAAAACTTTCAACACAAGAGTCAATACTGCTCAGCATTCACATTTGCTTCAGCAAAAATGCAAGGCAGTTAGATCCCTCCAAATTTACCAAGTTTAATTATTCCATAGCTATAGAAAAAATTAAATCATGAATTTCACGAAGCAGGATAACCCTTTTTGATGGAGTAAATTGGCAAACGTATGTTTTTCTAATTCTTTAGTGCGTTTGGCGCCTCAGTTTCTATTTTCACTGCCCAGGTTATTTTTCTTAGTCTTTCCTGAATTATTTTTAAAGTATTTAAAATTTCGTCTTCTACAGGAAACATTCCATATACCAGATTTTTAAAATTGCCGGTATATGAGCCTCTCAGCTCATTCCAAACACTTTCCGGGTCTTTAAAAATAAGTGCTTCAGCAGGATGATGAATTAACCACTTGTTATTGTTTTTGAAACTTACCACATCATCATTGGCTACTTTCACAAGCATTTGATCAAAATCCTTTGAGTAAAAAAATGCTGAAAATTCTTTATGCATCAGCAGCTTATGTAAATCGTAGGTGTGACGTATCTTTTTCCTTAAATTGTTAACCGGGTCTGTACTATAAGAAAACCGAATCAAACTCATAATTTTTTCACAAATGGTTCTTACTGGTTCTAAAGACATTAAGTCAAATGGGAGCAATCCATTTTCTTCAGCAATCTCAGATTGATTATTATTTAACATCATTTGTCCTGCAAACGATATGATACTTTTGGTGGTGCAAGGCTCAAAATATCCTAGCCAGGTTGATTCCAATATGATAACATCTCTAATTTGTCCATAATCACCTTTAAATTCTTTGTTGTAAGCGTGCGCTGTTTTACGAATCATGCCCTTTTTATGCGTAATTCCTTCAATGTGAACTTCGGGCAATACGGTTTCTACAACAGTGCTAACTTCCTTTAATTTTGTTTTTAATTTGTTGTCTGTTTCACCTTCCCGCCTCAATACAATCAGGTCAATATCTTCTGAAAAACGTTCAATCAGATTATAACACTTTGATAGTGAGGTTCCTCCTTTAAACACGGTATCTTTCCCGGTTTCATTATTGAAAATGGTAAATAAGACATAGGTTACCCAATAATCCTTTTCAACATATTCGGGCTGCAGGTTCATCTGCTGAGCGGTATACCTGATAGCATCTCTGTAAAGTGAAATGTTTTTGTGCAGTTTCATTCAATGTGCCATTTTGATTTAACCGGCAAATCAGATTCATTTATGCCTAATTTGATAATAGTAAGCGGATGAAGGCTTTCTTTCAATTTTTCCAGCCCTTTCATACTGATGCCATTTTTTTCTAAAATAGCTCCTAACAAAGCCCTTACCCTTGGAGGATAGTTTAAAGCATATTTGATTAATAATTCGGTCTGCCTTTCATTAAGCTCTTTAACAATGGCACTTAATCTGCTGATTGCACGGGATACCGGACAATCGGGAATGCGTTTGATGTCTTTGAAAGCATCCAGCAATCCCAACATCTCATAGTTGTTGTCAGTTACTTCGGCGTAGCTTTTAACTGCATCGGCTTTTAGTGCGCCACTGTTGATGTTAATGCGTTTACTGCGGCTGGCAATTTTTACACGATATGCCAGTTGAGTGGTTAATCCAAGGCGATTGTATAGCGATGTGCCTGTTTCATAGGCTACCCGTTTGCCATTTTCAAACAAATAGGGCCGGAGCAGTTCGCTGTAATCGGGCTTCAATTCACCAAAAACTGTTTGCTCGGGTTTGTAAAATACGCCTTTTGACACTTTCTTAATCAATCCCTCTTTCCGAAAACGTTCCAATGCTTTGGCAGCTGTGGTATAGTCTTCTTTTGCTATACACAAATCTTCATATCCAAAGGTTTTTCCTTCGGGTAATTGTTTGATTCGTTTGCGTATTTCTGCTGCCAATGCCATATTACAAAGTTAGTTAAAATTTTATAATGTCAAGTTATTGGCGCAGAAAACTTGACATTATATATAATATATCAGTAGTGACCGACTAAACCAAAAAATGGCAGAATTATGTGTTCGAGATTCCTCACTACGTTCGGAATGACAGGCAGTTACCTTTTTTTGGGAGGGGGTAGGCGGCGGCTTCGCTGCCGCCTACCCCCTCCCCGCCAAAATCGTCTGAAAGCCTTGTCATTTCGAGCGTAGCGAGAAATCCCGTAGTTTTTGTCGGTCAATAATGATAATATACTCACAAAATCCCCAGGTCAGTTAAGGTAAAGTGGCTGTAAAATTTCCCGGCAGATCCCCGTTTCAGAATGTAACCTGTCTTAAAACAGTTTTGCCTATGGGAATTAGTTTCACACTTTCCGGTTGACCGGTTTTCTGGTTGATGAGTTGGGTAAGAATCTTACCTTCTTCATATTTTATTGCTGCGTCATTTATAAAGGTAAATCTTTCTGCAGATAATGGTTCATAAGTGTAGTCCATGAAATTACCTGCATAGACTTTCCCCGGTATTTCTTTTGCATCAATCGGCAAGGCAAAGAGCAAAGCACCATAAGAAAAATAATGCAAGCCGTTGTTGTCGGTGTTAACCTTAACCTCTGCAACAAAAGAAACTTTTACCACATCATTTGCTGAAAATTCTCTTTCAATCACTAAAAAACCGTCCTCAATTACATATTCCTCATTCGTTTCTAAATCCCTTGCCCAATTGGGTTTCCTGATTTTAAGTACGAATTTTGATGATCCGGTTTGAGCTATTCTGAATTCGAGATCATTTTTGTAAGGATATTCTGTAATGGTTTCAATTTTAATATGATTGCCTTCAATTGTAGTTTCCAGAACATTAGGCATTAAAAGTGCGGCAACCAATGTATTCCCGTTTTCCATCATCCAGGAATTCTGGACAAAATAGGGCGTAATCCGGCCTGCATTGGGATTACAGCAAACGGCAACATCCTGATGAGCAGGGGAATATTTGTAGCGGGTTTGCTTTCTTCCGGGTTCTGCTTCTCCGTTTTTTGTTCCCGACATTTCAAAAGAATTATCGGTTTTTAAATAGGCAATGCATGAGTGTTCAGGATTTCTGGAGCCCTGCGCAGCATTATAAAAACCGTTTTCAATGTTATCTCCAACCCGGGCGTTCCCGGTTTTCTGAAGCAATAGGCTATAACTATCAAGCAATTCCTGTAACGAACAATATTCATAGCCGGTATGAGTCGCATCTGCGTTGCGCCCGGCAATCCACTCATCGCCTATGGCACCACCACTTATGGTGATTGCATCGTTTATTCTTTTCAGGTAAATATCGAGCGCTTTTGAAAGTTCTGAATCACGGGAAGCATATTTTGCAATAATTAAGGTCCTGATATGCTCAAACGTATGCACTCCGTGTGATGTAAGTTTATAGTCAGGATTCAGGATGTTTTTCAATTGTGCATCCGCTTCGGATTGATAAGTATCTGAAAAATCCTTGTAAAGAAATAAGGCATAAGTTCTGTATTTTTCATCTCCGGTATGAAAATACAGCCGCTCCAGAACATCGGTAAATGTTAGTCCATGCGAAACACCGCCGTTAAATGAATTTCCCGAATAGAAAGGGCTTGAAGCATAAACAGGATAATTCTGCATTACATTATCCACTGCCCTTTCTACGGCTTTAAACACCTTTTCATCTTTTGAAAACTCGTAATACGCAAGCAAACCTCTGAACAAAGTTGCTTTCGACCACAATTCGCCATTTTCAGAATTGAATTTGTAGCGCAGTTCTTTATCGTAAATTCCAATGTAGCCATCTTCATCCTGAGTTTTCAAAATCGTTTCAACATACCTTGTAACTTTATCGATCCCTGTTTTATCGTCGCACAATATTACATTACGCAAATAACCATCCCACCAGTTCGACTGGGTTTCGCTGTTCCACCATTTGTACTGCTCATCCCCTTCGGCATCACCTTCTTTCATATTACCCAGGTCTTTTGCTTTTGAATGTTTGTGAATGCGGCCTGTACCATAAATAGGGTCATTAATCAATTCCGGAACAATCTGATCAAGATTGCCCACAAAACCTTCAATGTCGCTTTGCATTTGTTCTTTTACCCATCCTGCTGGTTTTATGCTTCCAAAAGGGAATGGCACAAATTTTTCTCCGGGCAATTCCTGTGCAGTGGCTGATGAAATTATCATACAAAAAATCAGTTTTAGATATCTGCTCATTGGTTTGGTTTTTAATTTTTACCTGCCGAAGATAAATATTAGTGCTTCGGGTAATCTTTTGTTCCATGAAGACTCTGTATGTTCAGCATCTTTTTGGTAAATTGTTTTCCAATTCTTTTCCGGAACCTTATGCTTTATCATCAATTGGTCTATTTTTCTTTGGGTTGGATGGTACAGAATATCCAGTCCGGAATCTGCAACATCCATAAATATTTTATTGCTCTTACCAATTAGTGGTAGTTTTTCATCGAAATATGCAATCACCTGACCAGGAAAAGGATTATTCTCAGTTTGAAAAATCCCAATCCAATGTGTTGATAAACAAATAGCTGAACCAAAAACACCGGGATATTCAAGCAAGGCATAGGCAGAAATAATACCTCCTGCACTACTCCCCATAATGGCCGTATTTGCTTTGTCTTTTTTGGTGGAATACGATGAGTCTACAAAAGGTTTTAACTCTTCGACTATAAATTTTAAATAATTATCGGAATAGGGTTTAAAGCTGCTGTTTGTCCTGCTTTTTTCATTCAGCTTATCACTTACAAATTCCTGTTCTTCTTTTGTAAGTTGATAAAAAACTTTCTCAGGAAGATATTCCTGCAACCGATTCGCGTTTCCGTTATTAATTCCTACCACAATTATTTCCGGAATTGCGCCGTTTTCAGCGAGCTCTGTAACTATATCATCCACATCCCATGCCTGATTGTTCCAGGTATTAGACGCATCGAAAAGCAGCTGTCCATCGTGGGCATATAAAACGGGATATTTTTTATTCGGATGATAATCTTCAGGCAACCATATGTCTATATTTCTGCCGGGAATATACTTTGATTTGAAATTTTCAATATGGTCGATTTTGCCTTTTGGCGTTTCCTGAAGTTTCCGCTTTTTTAACAAATATTCCAATGGAATTTCCAAATGTTTGGCCCAATCTGTTTCATTGTGACCAGAACCTTCAAATACCAGGGATTTGTAGTTGTAATCCTTAAAGCCAAAGTCCCTGAATAATTCATCAATAATTCGTTGATAATTATTGTAATACTGATCTGCTTCCTTTGTCCCATGGTCCTGATATACCCTTAAATCCAATGGGGATGGCATATGTTTTTGAAAATAATTGAATGCCGCAATCGGTATATCCGAATTGGGCTGACGCTGACCAATCCATGCTGTAGATAGCCCCATTACCCCACCAAACTTCTGAGGATATTTGGAAACTGCATACATTGAGATGAGTCCGCCCATGCTGCTACCCCCGATAAATGTATGTTTTTTTCCGGTGTTCACGCTAAAATGGGCTTCAATATGGGGCATTAACTCATCTGTAATGAATTTTAAATAATTGTCAGACTGAGGGATGTTTTGCAGCCAGGTATTCAAAAACTCTTTTTTGAAGTCTTCCCTTAAATCATCAAGAAAAACCTGAGGGAAATATTCGGAATGTCTGTATTTCCCATTGTTCCATATTCCTACTACAATTGTTGCATTTATCTTATTTTCATCAATTAAGCGTTGCATAGTTTCATCAACGCCCCATTCCTGCTTATTCCAGGTGTTTGCAGAATCAAAAAGCATCTGACCATCATGTAAATAAAGTACGTCATAAAATTGACCCTCTGAATAATTATCGGGCAACCAAACGTCGATGTTTCTTGGTGTTACATATTTTGATTGAAAATTTTCAATTCGTAAAAGTTTGCCAGAAGCTACATTTGGCAATGCACTTTGTGCAAAGGATGCAATGTGCAGATACACGAATAAAAAGATCAAAGATATTCTCATTGGTTTGTCATTTTAAAGATTAGAAGTCCTCCTTTTATTATGTCCTGAAATGTAATAAAAGGTTCATGAATTTGTTTGCCATTTAAAAAGCGGGTGTCATTAAAAATAGCCTGATCAGAAAAGTTTTCAGCCTGAATGGTAAAGGTTTTGTTATCTGAAAGATGAATTGTGGCTTTTTTCACTTGCGGACTACCCAGAACAAATTCCCCGTTTGCCGGATTTACAGGATAAAAACCCAGTGAGGAAAGAATATACCAGGCACTCATCTGCCCGCAATCGTCATTGCCAATCATTCCATCGGGCGTATTGTTGTGAAATTCTTTAATCACCTGATGAATGTACTTTTGCCCTGTTTTCGGTGTGTTGCTGAATGCATACAGATAAATGATATGATGGCTGGGTTCATTGCCATGTGCATATTGCCCTATCATGGCTTCCTGTCCCAGAAACTTATCCGGATTTATGGCTTCAGTAGTGAAAAAAGTATTCAGATGACTGGTAAAAACTGATTTCCCTCCCAATAAATCTGTCATTCCATCAATATCGTAATGAGCCGGTGTCCAGAAATACTGCCAGGCATTGGCTTCGGTATAATCGCCCGGATTATTCAATGGCGAAGTCGCCTTTAGTGGATCAAAAGGTTGGCGCCAGTTTCCTGAGCTGTCTTTACCTCTGAATAGTTTTGTTTCACTGTCAAACAGGTTTTTGTAATAGGCTGCTCTTTTAGCAAAGGTAAAATATGTGGCTGTATCATTCATTTTTTTTGCCATCTGAGCAACACACCAGTCATCAAAACCACTTTCCAGAGTTCGGGAAACGGCTTCATTATCAAGCTTGTCAAAAGGGTAGTATCCGTATTGATTGTAGAGCGTCCAATCCGAATTGATATGATTCCGGGTTGATGTTTCTACCACAGCCTGCAATGCTTCCTGAGCATCAAAGCCATTAAAACCATTGTTGTAAGCAGATAATATCATGGGGATGGCATGATTACCTATCATACAATAGTTGTCCTGACCCCAGGCTGTCCATATGGGAAGAAACCCGGCAGCCTTATGATGTTCGAGCATAGAATTAATGATGGGACTTATTTTTTCGGGCACCAGAATTTGCAACAGCGGGAATGCAGCCCGATACACATCCCAAATGGATAAGGTAGAATAATACTGCCTGTCTTTTGCCTGACGAACCAGATCATCAGCTCCCCTGTATTTCCCGTCAACATCGGCTATGTTTGATGGCTGCAGAAGCAGGTGGTAGATCGAAGTATAGAATATTTCTTTCTCTTTGTTTCCGGCTTCAATATCAATTCTGTTCAGGTATTTGTCCCATTCATCCCTGGCATTTTTTCGTACCTGATCAAAATCCCAGTGGGGCAGTTCGGTTTCCAGATTCAATTTTGCACCATCCACTGAAACGGATGACATCGCAATTTTAACTTTTAAAACTCTGTTTTCTGAAAGCTGAAAATCAAATAAATATCTGGGAGCTTTTTCATGTTCCTTTTTGCTGAGGAGTGTTGATTGTATAAAGGGCTGGTCGAAAGTTACGGTGAAAAAGTATTTCCGGTTCACCCAGTTTCTGGTAGCACAATAACCCGAAATGGTTGTATTGTTTTCAATTTTTACATCACTTTCAACGACCAGGCCTGTTTGATTGTTTTCGTCAAAAACAAAACGCAGGCCATGCTGCAGATCCAACAGCACCTTTGCTTCAGAACCGGGAAAAGTATACCGGTGAAAAGCCACACGTTCAGAGCAGGTTAATTCTACCTGAACATCGTCCTTTTTAGTCAGCGTGTAATAACCAACCTCCCCTTTTTCTGTGTTTTTGCAGTAGGAGTTTTTAAGTCTCTCTTTTGCCGGATTGACCGGAAGGAGCAGCACATCGCCCATTTCATTAATTCCTGTTCCACTGAAGCGGGTTTGCGAAAAACCAAGTAAAAAAGTATCCTGGTATTGATAACCACTGGTATAATTCCAGCCAAAATCTTTGTTGTCGGGACCGGGTTGCACCATTCCAAAAGGCATGGAAGGACCGGGAAAAGTATGGCCGGTTCCATCGGTGCCAATAAAAACATTCACAAACTGAGAATGATCTTGTGCACATGCCAGGGCTGAAACCGCTATCCATAAAGCCAGAAGTGAAATTTTCATTGAAAAGGTAATTAAATTACAATACAAAATTCATCGTTTACAAACAATATAACTTTGCCGGAACTATCAGGAATTGATGTAATTTTACCATGAATTAATCATATTGCATACCTGAAATGGCAAAATGAAAGCATATCTGGAACAAATTACAACAAAGTCTGACAGTTCTATTGCGGTCCTTAACCTCAACCTGAACTGTTTTGAAGGCCCGTATCATTATCATCCTGAATTGGAACTCACCTGGATCAGGAAAAGCTCAGGGACCCGGTATTTGGGTGGGAATGTTTCAGATTATGAAGCGGGAGATCTGGTTCTGGCTGGAGCTGATGTTCCGCATTGCTGGCGCAGCAAGGATGAATCGAAGCCTGAATCTGCGCAGGCGATTGTTATTCATTTCAGCCCGGCATTTGCAGGGGATTCATTTCTGGAACTTCCTGAACTGGCTAAAATCAAAAGGATGTTTGAAAAAGCAAAAGCCGGAATTTTAATTAAAGGGGGGAACAAGGAGAAAATTATCTCAAAAATGAAGCAATGTGTGTTTAAAAGTGGACTTGACAGGCTTTTAACATTTATTGAAATACTCAGTCTTATATCCAACTCATCTGAAAATGAACTGATTGATCAACAATATACCGCAGTGGCAACCTCCCCCTTCGAAACAGAACGTTTTCAAAAGGTTTTTAGTTATCTGATTGAGAATTATCATCAGGAAATCAGCCTTAAAACGGTAGCCGGTATTGCCAATCTGACTCCGACTGCATTTTGCCGGTATTTCAAAAATGTAACCCGCAAAACCCTGATAGAAATTCTTACTGAATTCAGAATCAATCAAGCCTGTGAACTACTCAGGACAACGGAAAAATCAGTGAATGAAATTTGTTTTGAATGCGGGTTTGGAAATATCTCCTATTTCAATAAAGCATTCAAAGTATCCACTGCTTATACTCCCTCACAGTATCGCAACTTGTTTATTATGTAGAACTTAAGTAAGTGCAGAACTGTATTTTTCAGGCATTTACCCTGTGACCAGACACAAACCATGTCCTGCCTGACCACTTCACATTTATCTCATCCTAAAATAAAACAGGGGGAAGATTCTTTGGTCAAGAATAACAAATATCAACATCAAATACCCCGATATTTCATATCATAAAATCATAAGCGAAACAAATACTGCTTTACCATGCAGGCCTTAGACGTCAACCAACAGGTATTGGCCTGGGGGAAAAAATGTATCACGTTTGGCAGGGGAGATTTATAGGAAATGTTAATTGGACTGAGCCCTGTTCAGTATACTAATCAAAGAAGTTTTCAGTCTTTAATTGCCACGTCTTCCAGCAATACAGGTGATTAGTCTTAAAGCAATTAAAATGTATTCAGTATAATCAACTCACAACAAGCAGGCTTAAATACAGAAACAGAATCGTACAAAATATCCACACATCATTATTTGCTCAGCTTGCTGAAATATGCTTGCCATCCCGATCAATCCTTTCTTCAGAAACCAATACTCAATGAATCACCAATCATGCCATCAACTTAAAGTACTGATCAAAACAATCAAAAAAATAACATTCCGTTTTTAAGGAAATAAAAAATCAAATCTTTACCATAATTTTGTATAAAGTTGCCCTCACAGTTTAAATCGGGTAAATTTGACGGTTAAAAATAGTTCTCCCTTTTCAAAGTCAAAACAATGAGAGAAATCCTCAGAATTCAGTTCCCGTTTCATGGTTATGAAATAACTACTGATAAACACTTTCAGGATCGCCTTTACGGAATTACCCCTGAATTGTCAGAATTACTTGAAGAGGTTGCAATTGACTGCCAAACGAGAAAAGAAAACCGTTTTGTCAAAAAACTGATTACACTGATCAATGAATATCCTCATATTCCCATGTTTAAAAATTATCTTTCCGTGGTTTACAACAGGCGGGGAGAAAAGTCTAAAGTCCGGGAAGTTGAGGAACAACTTTTCGAACTTCATCCCGATTATTTATTTAGCAAGTTGGCAAAAGCCAGTGAATATCTTGTGGCTCGCGAGTTTGATAAGATACCCGAGATATTAGGCAAAACTTTTGATTTAAAAGACCTGTATCCCGATAGAAAGGTTTTTCATTTTTCAGAATTAACCAATTTCCTGTTTTTTGTTATAAGATATTATGCCGCAACCGACAATTTGGCATCAGCTCAGCGAAACATGCAATTACTTGAAGAATTGGCTCCTGAAAATGATTTAACACTTGAAGCGAGGAAGTATATTTTTATGCTCACAATAGACCGGGCAAAGAAAATAATGGAAGAAGAAAAAAGCCGGAGTATTATACCTGTTTCAAAATATTTTCCAGCAAAAACCGGCAAGAGAAATCCTCCGGGTTTTAATCATCCCCAAATATCCGGTTTATATTTAACTGCCTTCGACATTCCACGGTCATTGCTTGAGGAAATTCTGAAACTTCCGCACAAAACAGTAGTTGAGGACCTTATATCTGTTTTGCACGATGCTATTGACCGTTATCATTACTATAACAACGAAAGTAAGGAAACGGACGAAACAGAAACAGCATTTCCGCTTCATGCTGCATTGCTGCTGGCAGAATTGCGGGCAGAAGAAGCCTTGCCGGAAATTTTACATTTTTTGGAATTTAATGACGAATTTCAAGATTTTTGGTTTGGAGATATTGGCCTGGATTCATTATGGATGGTTATTTTCCAGTTGGGCAAAAATCAACTGGGCCTGCTTCAGGCGTTTTTATTGAAGCCAGGCATTGATACTTTTAGCAAATCCTGTATTACCAATGCGCTTTGTCAAATGGTGTTGCATGATTCAGCCATTCGGCCAAAAGTTCTTGATCTTTATAAAGCCGTATTTACAACTTTTGCCAATGCAAACCTTAATGACAATCTGATTGACAGCGATTTCCTTGGCTATGCAATAGATAGCGCTATATCATGCTCATTGTCTGAACTTTTACCCGACATTAAAACACTCTATGACAAAAACTACGTTGCACTTAGCATTAATGGAACGTACAGCCAGGTTGAAATGAGTTTTAAAACACACCCTGAAAATCAGGGTAGGCAAGAGGTCATTTCAATGTTTGAGTTTTACGACAAGATTCTTGAAAACTGGGATTCAGTTTGGAATGACATAGATGAAGATGAGGATGAGGATGAATTGCCGATGTATTTTGATAATGATTCTGAATGGGATGATACAGATGACTCTGAGCCGGGAAGCCATTTTCATAGTTTTATTCCTTCAACCACACCGATGGTTTCTGAAAAAATCGGCCGAAACGAACCCTGCCCCTGCGGAAGCGGCAAAAAATATAAAAAGTGCTGTATGAAAGAGGACTAAGTTTACGATGAAGGAACTGCCTGAACATGCGTTCGGTAAGCTTCAGGAGCTCAAGATAAGTTATGCACTATTCCTAAATCCCAACCTTTGGCCCTCTCCTACCGGTTGTTGTTGTAGCCTATACTTACCTCAACAAACGACCTGGGAATCCACATGTTTTTCCAGTCCTTGCACCCTTGTACTTCCGATTTGCCAAAGTCAATATAATCGAAAGACACTTCTCTGCCCGAGGGATAGAATTTAATCCGGTGTTTGATCTTAACAATACTCTTCTCAAATTCAGGGTCGGGGCGTAAATTATCGCAATCCCAGCCGTCGCGGTGAAACTTTATTCCATAATCGCCGGCACCATTATAATCAACAGGGATATTGCGCAGTTCCACATCAATCCATTGTTCTCTCGATTTGGCGCCGCCTTGCTTAAACCAGGTAAAATGCATATGCGACTTCAGCCAACTGAGTCGTTGATTGCTGTATTCGCCTTCTACCCATCCGTCTTCGTGTTTGCTGTCAAAAAGTTTTCCTTTGAAACTGCCTCCTTTTGATATCTGGAAACCAGGGAAACTTCCGCCCGTTCCCGGACTTTCAATCAGCTTGTAATCACTTTTGCTGAATTGCTGATCGTCCATATCGTGACCGTTGGTATAATGCATATAGGCATAGATTTTGAAGTCGAGCTCATAATTTTCGGCTACTACAGGTTCGCGCTTCTTGGGTGCTGACTGCATTTTTTGTTGCTCAGACTTAACAGTAACGCCACCAAATTCAATCTCTGCATGAACCCATGCATTGTCAGCCGGAGAAATTTTTCCTGAAAACCTGCCATCGCGGGCTTCCAGCTTTCCGAGCTCATCGAGAGTTGCGGTTTTAATCACCACCAAACCATTGTATCTGATGGTTTTGGTGTATTCCTTATCGGTTTTGTGAATGATCTCCCCGGTTATACTTCCATCTTCCGAAAGCGAGATGATTTTTACACTCAATTCAGGGATAAAAAGCCTGATGGCGTGTAAACCGGCTTCTTTAATGGCCGGAATCAGGGCTGTGGCCTGTGATTTAACGCAGGCTTCGTCAAGATAAGGATAGGTTTTAGAAACAGGGTATTTGCTGAAAAACCAGGTATCGGTACATAACAACACTTCGTTATGCCCTATTTTGCGCCGGTAGTAGTTGTTCTTGTAAGTTGCAGCGCTGAGTTTCGGAGAGTTGTACACATAATCGGGGTGAGTAAGTGGTTTTACCTCATTCCCTTTCCAGTCGGTGCCCGAAATGGTTTCGGTGGTGAAGAAATTTTCGTTGGTAAAAAGCGCCAGTTGGTGTGCTACATCTCTTATGGTAGCCGACTTTTCAAATTTCAGTGCCAAATCAGCATCAACTTTTCCCCGCTGAAATTCATCCAATCCGCCATCGTTGCTCGTTTGGAATTCGGCCATCATTTCTTCGTATGTATCGGGATTTCCAAAGTACGACATCATTTTAAACGGAATGGAAGGATGGGCATCGTTGCGCACATGCGACGGGCAGCCGTTGTCGGCTATCATATGAAGTGTTTCTCCCAGCGAGCGCCAGGCTTTGGCCATCAGGGCTTTGCGCTTTTCAGCATCCTTTTCCTCAAGAGCCCCTTTCACGAATAATTTTCCGTTCTCCCAGGTGTAATTGTGCTCCAGCACTCCAAAATTTCCACTCTTACCGATAGCCCAGGATACCCCGTCGGTATTGGGGTTGGTGAACTTATTCTGAATCCAGTTAAGGAGTTTGCTGTTTACATCATCGGTAAGGTGTCTGCTGCCATCGGCCCGGGTAGGATCGTAAAAATGCCGGAAACTGGCAGGCACTTCAGGTACATCGGCCGAATACCCGCCATGGGCAATCCAGTCGACGGGTGTTTTTTCTCCAACATCTTCAGTATAAATGGTTTCACTGTACATCCAGTTGGCCAGATCTTCATGAAAACGGTCAACTTCTGAAGGATTGAACAAGCCGGGTTTGCTTATGTAGTTGCCTCTGAGCTTAACCTTATCGAGTTTAAACTCATACAGCTTGAATTTTTTCATCGAAAAGTTGCTTTTGTTGTTCTTTTCGAGAAATGCTTTTACAATGAATTTATTAATGGTGGGGTGATTTTTCTGATTGCCATAACCTAAAAACAAAACCCAAACTGCCAGCAGGGCAATCAATAGAATCAGCGGGGTGTATATCTTCACTTTTTTCATAGCTCCTGATTGTTAAAATCTTACCAATTTCCATTGCCCGTCGTCACTCAGCGCGAATTCGGCTGTATAGGTTTTCCCCTCAGCATCAGAAAATTCATACAGCGAGTAAATGGGAGTGGAAATCCTGAGTTTCCTGTTTTTGAAGGCTTTGGAATACTCACTCATGTAAGGTTTGATTTCTTTGAAGGCATCCCTGTATATTTCCTGACTGCGGGGTGTAAGCATTTGCTTGAGCAGGCTGGTATCAGCGCGCTCAAATGCTTCTTCCACAGTTGCAGCCGCTTGTTTCGGATCTCCTGTATCTGTGCGAACTTCGGGAGGGGCTACTTCAGCAATGCTATCATCAATGGAAACAATTCCGGGAATATCTGTATTGGTGAGCGTGTTGCCTTCAGAACCAGGGCCAACCGGCTCATCGCCCAGAAAATACAGGGCAGTGAGTCCGGAGATTCCAAGAATAAGAACAATCAACAGGGTTTTCCAGAAACATCCACCTTTTTTCTTTTTCCTGGCTTTAGCAACATTCTGAGGCGCTGCCTGTGCATGCCGGGATGTATGAACCGCCCCTGCCAAATGCTGTGCAGGTGTCGTCTGCACTGCCGGTGTTGGTGGAGTTTGACTGGATACCACATTGGCGATGGAAGCGCCACAATGGGCGCAGAACTTTTCGTTACCGCTTACTGGTTTGTGGCAGAGCGGGCAAGTGCCGGCTCCGGGAGCACTCATCTGTGCACCGCACTTACTGCAGAATTTTGCACCTGCTTTGAGAGGGTTTCCACAATTGCTGCAAAATGACATATAAAAACTGTTATAAACTGACCTGAAAACTTAGGGGAAGCAAGTTATAATAATTATTTTGTTTTAGAGCTCAAGAATTAAATAAATGTAGATAAAACCATGAATAACCCACGAAAAAAGATAATGCTGCAGCATTGCTGTAACATTTTAAGTCAGAAACATGCAGGTTTGTAATACAGCAATTTGTAATTTTGAAATTGTTTCTGCATTGTGCCAGACAATCCAAAAAGCCGGGCTTATTTCATAGCAGTACTTATAATTCCTTTAACCTCAAACACCTCCATGAATATTGAAATAAGTAAAATAATGCCTTCAGATGCCGGCAAACTGGCTGTGCTTAAACAACAGGTTTGGATTTCGACCTATGCAAACGAAGGAATAAATGAAGAGTTTTCAGGGTATGTCTTATCGGAATTTACCAGGGAAAAAGTTTTAAACTCGGTCTCAGATCGAGACAGATTAACACTGGGGGCATACTACAATCAAAATCTTACTGGCTGCGCTGAGATAATTTTATTACCTGAGCGTCCTCATCAGGCAGTAAAGCCTTGCCCTGAAATTGCAACTTTGTATGTACTGGAGCGATTCCAGGATCAAGGAATTGGGAAAATGCTGCTGACAGAATGTTTACATCGGCTGCAGGAACTTGGCTTTTTACAAACCTGGCTTACTGTATATTACAGGAATGAAAAGGCAATCAGATTCTACGAAAAAATGAATTTCTTAAATGTAGGTGAAACCGATTTTGAACTGGGATCAAACAGATACAAAAATTACATAATGTTGAAAGACTTGTAATCTTGAAAGTTTCGGACAATCCCTTCTGCACAAGCATTCTGATTATTTAAATTTGCAATCTGACCGGAATAACCCGGCTGATTCAAACCCAAATAACATGAAAATACTTGCCATTGAAAAAGAGGTTAAATCGGCTGACTGGAGTAATACTGAACTCTTGCTAGGCGAAGAAGCCCGCCATGTTTTCGAAATGTATTTATCGGGGAAGTTAAGAGAGATATATTTTAACGAACATCATGAGGCTGTGTTGTTGCTGGAAACATCAGATAAACAGGAGGCTCTGGATTTGCTTGATTCTCTACCTTTGGTAAAATCAGGAAAGATCACATTTGAAATAACTGAATTAAGGCCGTATACCGGATTTCAAAGGATTCTTAATATGTAAGCATTCTGTTGACATAAAATTAACATAAGAGGGAATGATAAATC
Organism: Lentimicrobium sp.; assembly: GCA_024709105.1. GTDB lineage: Bacteria > Bacteroidota > Bacteroidia > Bacteroidales > Lentimicrobiaceae > Lentimicrobium. Next base: position 31,832 of record JANJXJ010000060.1, read on the forward strand.
ATTACTTTTGAGGAAAGATTGAAACTTCAGGATTTCACTTATAATTACGAATAGCACCTCAGGTGCCTCAATTTTCTAAATATAGTGGAATAAAAAGTTGAAATCTCCGTTATTAATCACCTGATTATTTCATAAACACAGAACAACAAATGCTTCCCGACAGACTTACCCTGCTGTTTGCCATAGTGAACTTTTGTTTACTCTTCATGCTGTCGTTTCTGAAATTTACGAACCCTCTGAGGGTTAATCAAAAAGGAAACCTTTGGTTTGGTTTATTTCTGCTGTTCTGGGCAAGTTACTGGATTGATGAAGTATTTATTCTGGCCACCGGCTATCCTCCATCACCGTATGAACAGTTTATTATTAGAATAATTCAGGGTTTTACCCCTTTTGTTCTGTATCTAAGTGTTAAATTTTACACCCGGCCCTCTTACAAATTCAGTAAAACTGTTCTTATATATCTCCTGTTACCGCTGTCTTATATATTTCTGCTGTTTTTCAGCACGTTTGGAATATTTATTCAACCCTGGCTGAAACATGTTCTTTTTGCACTTTTTTTAGGGCAGGCCATGTTCTTTAGTGTGATTTCCTATCTTGCCATTGTAAAACATCAGAAAACTGTATTGCAGTACTCTTCCGACACCGAATCGGTAAACCTGTTCTGGATGGAGCGGATTTTAATTGTCCTGCTGTTGGTTGTAGCAATTTCTTTGATTTATAATGTATTTTTTAATCCTGGTTACATGAATCTGTTCATGAATATTCTGTTTCTTGTTCTTATTCTTTACATTTCATTTTATTCATTGCGGCAAAAAGAAGTTTTCCCTTTCAGCGAAACTGCTTTTGAAGAGGTGTTATTGATAGATGCAGAAACAGACCTGGATAAGGATAAAATTAAAATTATACCCGATTCTGAGCTTATCGAATGGAAAAACCGGCTCAATCAGTTTATGCTCAGCAGAAAACCTTTTCTTGATCCGGAACTGAATCTGGTAAAACTTGCGAGCCTCTTCGGAACATCACCTCACCGGTTATCTTACATCATCAATTCGGCGTATAACATTAACTTTTCAATATTTATAAATAATTACAGAATAGATGAAGCCAAAACTTTATTGCTGAATCCGAAATTGCAACATTACTCGGTTCTGGGAATTGCTTTTGAATCGGGCTTTAATTCAAAAACCACTTTCAACAATACTTTTAAAAAAATCACAGGAATTACTCCATCCGAATTCAGGAAACAAAGTTCAACTTTATAATCCGGAACATATTCAATTTCTACAGTACTGTTTATCAATACTTTAATATCTGGCTGCGGAGTAGTTCCAAATCCTAATCCTGAACAGCCGGGTGCGAACAGCACTCTACTTTTGCTTCGTTAACTCAACATAACTAACTGATGAACGCAAAAGAAAAAAAGTATGCCCTGGTGACCGGGGCGGGCAAGGGTTTGGGCAAAGCATTTGTTTACGAACTTGCCAAAAGAGGGATAAATATTATTCTGGTTAGCCTTCCCGGAGAAAATCTGAAAGATCTTTCTTCTGATTTGGAAAGCACCTATTCAATCGTAACCGCTTATTATGAAACTGACCTGTCGGTTGGTTCCAATGTTATAGCATTGAGTGAATGGGTAAACAAACACTTTAATGTATATATGCTTATCAACAATGCTGGCACCGGAGGCTCGCGCAGATTTGCTGAAGCAAGTGTGGAATACATCAATCAAATTATTCAATTGAATGTTACAGCCACATCATTGTTAACGCATCAGCTACTTCCAAACCTTATCAGACAAAAACAGGCATATATACTGAATGTTTCCAGTCTTGCTGCTTTTACTCCCATGGGTTACAAAACTGTGTACCCGGCTTCCAAAACATTTATTCATTCCTTTTCCAGAGGACTAAACGAAGAACTGAGAGATACCAGTGTTTTTGTAAGTGTGGTAAACCCCGGAGCAATGAGAACCAATCCTGAGATTACAGCCCGGGTTGACAAACAGGGATTTTTGGGAAAGTTGACCCTGATTGATCCTGATAAAGCTGCAGCCCGGTGTATTGCAGGCCTGTTGAGGAAGGATTCGGTGATTATGCTTAATCCAATAAGCTGGCTGGTACTTAGTTTAATCCCTATATGGCTTAGGCTGCCGCTTATGACCAATGCTGTAAAAAAGGAGGTGTGTGCATGAAAAAGGTCTTTATTACAGGGATTACAGGATTGCTGGGAGCCAATCTGCTCCAATCCTTTCTTGATGATGGAGTACAGGTTACAGGGCTGGTAAGGCAACGTTCGAAGTACAAGGGGCCGGTCCATCCCTTACTCACGTTAGCTGAAGGAGATTTATTCAGCGACCTGACCGGATATATGCATGATGTGGATGCTGTAATACATGCAGCTGCCGAAACCAGCCAAAGTCTGCTCAATTACAGCGAATATTCCAGAATCAATTACAATGGTACTTTACTGCTTTATTTAACAGCATCCCATTGTAATGTTAAGAAGTTCATTTTTATCAGTTCGGCCAATTCGCTTGGTTTTGGGACGGCAGAAGAACCCGGAACAGAAAACTCTCCGCTAAAAAGTCCTTTTGATAAATCATTTTATGCCCGATCGAAAACTGAAGCTGAACAATATCTTCTCAACAATGAAACCCAAACCAGGGTAATCATTTTAAATCCTTCATTTATGCTTGGAGATCTTGATTATAAACCCAGTTCAGGAAAAATCGTGAAAATGGGATTGCAGAAACGGGTAGTTTTTTGTCCGCCCGGAGGTAAAAACTTTGTTCATGTACTGGATGTGGCAGATGCAGCGAAAAAATGTATTGAACTGGATTTAAACACTGAAAGGTTCATCATTGCCAACGAAAACATGAACTATCGCAAATTCTTCAGGAGACTGGCTGAATTAACAAACCAAAAAACAACCGTCATCACACTTCCTGCTTCTGTATTGATTTTCATGGGATACCTTGGCAATTTTATCAGATTTTTTGGAATACGCAGCAGCCTTGGCCTGGTGAACATGAGAATACTTTGTATTGAGAACTTTTATTCGAATGAAAAATCAAAACGGATGCTGGGGATGAAATACCGTCCGGTAGATCAGGCCATTATGGACTCTGTTGCCTGCATCAAAAACTTAAACACCCAACTCACAAACTACAACAACTTAAAAAAATGAAAACCATAACACTGTCAGCTCTATTTTTTGCATTGGCAATAATGAGCAATCAGGCAAATAGTCCGAATGTTGCATCTTCTTACACATTCATAAAGAAAGATAAGGATATTTCCTTGTCTTGCCGGGAATTACAGCTTCCTGATAAGAGAAAAACAAGGGAGATCAGGGCTGAATTCAGGGTAAAAGCAGATGTTTCAACGATCCTTGAGGTAATAACTGCTGAAAAGTATGCTATACACTGGATGAAGGGAGTAAAAGAATTTTCGAACCTTAGTATGGCGAAACAGAATGGCTGGTATGCCTACATCAGGTACCAGATGCCCTGGCCATTGAATGATCAGGATTGTATAATCAGATACAGGATTAACAAAAACGAATCCCAAAAAAGATATGTACTTCATTTGGATGGCATACCTGACTATATCCCGCAAAAGCCCGGAATTGAAAGAATTTCGCATTTATGCGGAAGCTGGACCATTTGCTCCGTATCAGATGAAGGTTGCAGTGTAGTGTATATTATTTATTCTGCACAAAAGGCAAAATATCCGAGATGGGTAACAGACCCTGTCATTCAGAATAATCTGATAAATACTATGGCGGCTATGAGAGAAATATCTGAAACAAAAAAACATTAAAGTCGTCCATGAAACCACTTAAATCAATAAAGTCAAAACTATTGGCTATTAAAACCACTCCATCAAAAGTTTCCGGAGGATATGCACTGGGTGTATTTTTGGGTACAACTCCGTTTATTGGTGCCAAAGTTTTCATAGCATTAGGCCTTACTGCTGTTTTCAGGTGGAGCAAAGCTGCTTCAGTAGTCGGTGTTTATCATATCAATGTGCTGACTGCTCCTTTATTTTACTCGTTTGCTTTCGGTATCGGAAAATGGATTTCAGGCTCAGATACAACCCTGGCCATGCCTGAAAAAATGAATGCTGCCTGGGTATTCAGCACTCTGTATGGCAACTGGGATTTTCTAAAATCCCTGCTGATCGGTGGATTGATCCTCGGAATTCCAATGGCACTAATGGCTTATTTCCTCTGCTATGTTTTCCTTATAAAAGCCAAAAAGGTTGAGTGCATATAGATGTAAGGATCGGCTGGGTTATCTCCGTTTAATTATACTATTGTTTTCAAAATTGCTCTGCAGAAATGCCACTCAAAATCGATCAGGTAAAGAATTCGGGGCTATTTACAATTCCGTTCCAGAAGCCTTTGTTGCATTAAAGCTGGTGATAAATCACTAGTCTTTGTCTACTGTGAGGCAATGGATAAAAACAAATTATCAAAGTATGGCAAATATCTTTTGCAAAAATTCTATTTCAGTAATCTCAAAAAAACTTTTACCTTTATATCGCATTTCTTACATCCCATGAGCCGCGCCCTGCTGTTGTGCCTGTGTCTGAAAATTTTCATTATTTCCGGCGTCTTCGCTGCGCCGGTTGAGAGGCATGAAACAAAATGCGATACCGCACTTATCCGGACATTGATACTAAGAGCATCTGATTCAGAGTCAGATTCTGCGATTTTTCTCTATAACCAGGCCATACAAATTGCGGAAAAATGCCTGGCTTCAGGAGGCAGCAAAAGCTTCGTAAAAAAAGTAAGTCAAAAACAAATCAGAGCAAAGCTTAATCTTGGATTAATATTTTATCAGCGCATTGACTATACAGTTGCCATAAAACTTTTCAGTGAAGCTTTGCAGGAAGCCCAATCCATTGGTGAGACTCTGCTGATTGCAGAAAGCCATTTCAATATTGCAGAAGTTTATCTCGAGCAAAGTCAGTTTCTTGATGCCATGGAATCTTATCACCTTTCACTACTGGGTTATGAGAAAATAAATGATGATTCCGGACAGTTCTGGTGCCTTGCTGGCATGGGAATAGTTCAGAAGCAGAGTGGTAATTATAAAGATGCTGAGTTGTTCTACAACAAGGCTCTGCAAAAAGCCAGGAATTCCGGAATGACCTATGAAGAGGCCATTTGCCACAATAATCTTGGTAATATGCACCGGAAAACCGGCGATTTTTCCAAAGCAATGTCTTCCTACGAAAAAGCGATAGAGGTTTTCAGAAAAATGAATGATGATGCTGCAGTTTCAGATTGCCTGAACAATATCGGAAACCTTTACAGCGACAATCACAATCCCTTCAGGGCACTGGAATATTACAGCCAAGCCCTGAAAATAGCTGAAAAATTAAAGGATGAGTACCGGCTGATTATACGTTATAAAAATATGGCTGGTGCATATACCGAACTAAAAGATTTCGAAAATGCAGGACTTTTTCTGGATGATGCCCTGAAACTGGCAGAGAAATCGGGAGACAAATCTTTTCTTGCTTCCTGCAATATGTTATATGGAAAGCTGCATTCGGTAAAAAACAACCATTCCATTGCCACTGCTTTTTTTAAAAAATCAGCAGATCTTTATGCTGAAACCGGGGTCAGGCCTGAGCAGTGTGAAGCCTTGATTGAACTCGCTTTTTCCTTACTCCGCGAAAACAATATCAAAGAAGCCTTAAAATACGCATTGGAAGCCTTCGGGATAGCTGAATCAACCGGATCACTCAAAGCAAGGCTTGAGGCAAGTATTTGTTTGGCTGAATGTTATGAAAAAGATAATAATCCTACACAGGCATATGCCTTTCTGAAAAGTGCTAACATGTTAAATGACAGCATCTATACGGCCGAAAAATACAGAACAATTGAGGAAATAGAAGCTGGTTTTGCCCGAAGCCAGCTAAAAAAGGAAAATGAGGTACTTAGTCAAAATGCGATTTTGCAGAAACAAGCTATTCGTACCCAAAATATTATTATGTTGTTGCTTGGTGTGAGCCTGGCAATGGGTTTGGCGCTCATTTGGCTTATTTATAAGCGAAAAAATGAAGCCAGGCGCGAAACTGGAGAGATCAAACAACGAAGCGAAGAAGAAATAGGCCGGCTGAGTAAGGACCTGTTAGCCAAAGAGCGTGAGCTTACTTCTAAGACAGTTTTTATCAATCAGAAAAATCAATTGATTGAGAAGCTGATCAGGGAATTGGATGAACTTAAAAAAACCGGGGCATCGGAACAGGCAATCCAGCACCTTCAAATTCAATTAAAGCAAGAACTTGCTCCCAATGCATGGAAAGAATTTGAAATACAGTTTAATGAAGTACACCCTGATTTTCAGGCAAGGCTGTTGAATAGTTTCCCTGATCTCACTCCTGCAGAGCGCAGACTTTGTGCATTTATCCGCCTCGATATGAATACCCGCGAAATATCCTCCCTTTCCGGTCAATCTATTAAAAGCATTGAGGTTGCCCGCACCCGGATCCGGAAAAAGCTGGGAGTCCCGCATGAACAAAACCTTACCAATTTTATCGCCCTTATCTGAAATTCATCAAATCCTGCTTTTTCTAAAAAAATATTGGGTTGTCTAAGTTTACCAAAGATTAACCTGATGACTTATTAGCTTCTTTAGTCCTTTATGACATCTTCCCACCAAAAAGCATATAACGCTATTTTTCAACTCTTTAGCTAAAATGAATTCTTTTTGAGTGTTTTTGTAGGGCATCCTGAAGGATATTGTAAGGTATTATAAATGTGTGATTTATAAATCCCGCTGTAGTTTTGTCAGAGAATTCAGTTGGCTGTGAACAGATGCTTTCAACTGCCAGACTAACAACACAAACTACTATGCAAAGTATGCCGGTTACCATGTTAACATTAGCTTCAATTGCACTTTTTGCATGTAACTCCGGGCAAAGTTCCGAAGAAAAGGATGGATTTTCGTCAACTGGTAATGGCAAAAATCAGATTATGGTTTTTCACCGCTGCAGCGAACCCAACGAAAACGCCTTCACCTTTCTGGTTCCGGAAAATTGGCAGATATCAGGTGGTATAACAAGAGTGGATGCAGGCAATTCTGGTGGTTCGGGTAATGCCATTGAAGCAAAGCTGTATATGAAGCTGAGCTCAGCAGATAATAAATCAGGAATGGGCTGGCTGCCCGATACCCGTTTTTTCGATATGCGGCGCTATCCGGGGCAAAACCTTGCTGCTCCGATGTTTCCCGATGGCAGCAATTACAACGGCATGACTGTAATTCGAATTATGGCACCAGAAGAGTTTGTAAAAGCTGTGGTTCTTCCTTTTGCTCATCCACATGCACAAAACCCAAAGATTATAAGTGTTCAGCAACTTCCGGAACTTGCCTCGCAGTACAGTAAGATTTCTGCCTTAATGCTTGGCGGATATCAGTTTGAGTATCAGTCAGCCATTATTACCCTGGAATATTCTGAAAATGGTATTCAATATCTCGAAAAAATTGTTTGCACGATTGAGGACTGGGGGCCGGTGGGCGGCGGACTCTGGAGTAATAAAGAAACCTGGTATGTGAGGTCAGAAAAGTCACTTTTTGAGGAAATGGCTCCTGTTTTTGCTACTATCGGTCATTCTGTAAAACTCAATCCTGAATGGATTGCCCGTGAAATCCGCAGCCAGCAGGTGAACAGTAACATTGCCCTGCAAACCCAGCGCGACATTGCCCGCATTGACCGTGAAATCACGGAGCACCGCACCCGAACCAACTCAGCGATCAACCACGACATGTACCTCAACCTCACCGGACAGGAAGATTATACCAATCCGTTTACCGGCGAAACCGAACGGGGAACCAACGAATGGAAATATCGCTGGCAAAATGAGAGAGGGGATATTATTTATTCTGATAATCAGAATTATAATCCCAACGAAGACACAAACCTGAAAATTCAGGGATTTAAAAGATCAGAAGTGAGAAAAAAATAAACATCAAACCCCGTAAAACATGAAAACACATTACCTGAAGTTAATGCCCATAATTTTTACTTTAATCATTATCAAGGCTTTGCCAGCTTTAGCTCAAAATTC
>JANJXJ010000105.1 GCA_024709105.1 Lentimicrobium sp.
CATGACCGGAGCAACCCTCCAGACTGCAAGTGTACCTTTCAGCTCAATGTATGGTACAGCATTTGACAACAACACTGCTGGTGGTCCATTCCTTTGGATCTTCGATCAGGGTGGTGCCGGTGTTGATATTCACCAGTTCCATATTGGTACATTGGCCGTTACCGGTGTAATGTTTGATGCTTCTTCAGTACCTGGCTTCAACGCTGGTATCGCCGGTGGTCTTGCCGCTTCAGGTGAAGTAATTCCTAACAAATTCGTATTGTTGGCCAACATCCAGCAAGATCCTCAGCTCATCGTTGCCCTCGAACTTGGCGACTACAGCGGCGGTGGCGGTGGTGGTGCTGTTCCTGCAAACCTGTTGGGTTACAACATCTATCGCGACAATGCTCTTACAGCTTACGTTGAAAAACCAGCTCTTGAGTATTATGATCTGAACCTTGCTCCTGCAACCTACTCATATCATATCACCGCTGTTTATGACCTCACTCCTTACGGATTTGCAGGCCAGACTGGTGAATCAATGATTGAAGGACCTATTGATGTTACTGTTACCTACGGTTATGAACTTCCTTTCAGCGAAGACTTCAACACCGGATTGTTCGAAACCAACCAGTGGACCGTAGATGGTGCAAACTGGCGTATTGCCGGTCAGGCCGGAAATCCTGCTCCTTCAGCAGAATTCTATTTCAGCCCTGTAACCAGCGACTACTCACAGTCACTCACCAGCTTCTACCTGATTGGCAGCGGCATTATTGATGGTAAGATCATGCTTGATTTCGACCTGAAACATACTCTTGTAAATGCTACCGAAGAAGAAAAACTCACAGTTGAAATTTTCAACGGAAGTGCATGGGTACAGGTTGAAGAATTTGTAAGCACTGAAAACATGGATTGGGCAACCCAGTCACTTGACATTACCGCTCAGGCTAAAGGTAAGGTATTCCGCGTAAGGTTCACCGCTTCAGGTGCCCTCACCACCGATATCTTCAACTGGCTGATTGATAATGTACATGTATATCGCGTTTGTGCTCCTGTAACTGAGCTTACAGCTGAAGTTAACTTCCCGAACCTCGATCAGGTAGTTCTCAATTGGGAAGCTCCCGGCGGCGGCGGCGGTGGCGGTGTATCAGGATGGCTTGCATGGGACAATGGCGAAAATGCTGACGCTATTGGTCTGCAAGGTGGTGGTACTTTCAACGTTGCAGTAAGGTTTACACCTGCTCAGCTTGGTCAGTATGCCGGAACCAGCCTCACCAAAATCCGTATGTTCCCCTTCGGTCCTAACGGATCACTCACCCTCAAAGTATGGACAGGTGCCAATGCAAGTACTCTTGTACTTTCACAAACCCTTACTTCATACGTACCTGGCGAATGGAATGAGTTTACTCTTACCACTCCTGTTCCTGTAACTGGTGCTACCGAACTGTGGTTTGGTTATGCAGTTACCCACACCGGAACCGATTATGTAGCTGGTTGCGACGCTGGTCCTGCTATTGCCGGATTTGGTGATATGCTTTCACTCGACGGTTCAGTATGGGAATCAATGGCAACTCAGTACGGTTTGAATTACAACTGGAACCTCCAGGGTTATGTTGAAACCATTGATGGTGCAACAGCAGCTCTGCAGCCTGTTAAAGATGAAACCGTTTACGGAACCAACAACGTTCTTGTAGCTGGTAACTATCCTGCACTGCCCACCGCTTCACTGCCTGTTGAAGAAACAAGCAGCAGCCGCGCACTCGTTGGATACAACATTTACCGTGATGGTGAAATGATTGCTACAACTACAGAAACTACTTACCTCGACGACGACGATGCTCTCGAAATCTACGAAACATACTGCTACACCGTAGTAGCTGTTTACGAAGACTGCGAAGCTCCAAGCGAAGAAGTATGTATCTTCCTGTCGAAGACCAACAACGTTGATAACAACAGCGTAAGCGTTTACCCGAACCCGTCAAACAGCATTGTTAACATTGAAGTATCATCAAACATCAGCCAGGTTGTTGTTTACAACTACTTAGGCCAGGTTGTTCTTGAGAACAATGTAACCGGTGCTCAGACACTGAAAGTTGACGTACGCAACTACGAAGCCGGCGCTTACTTAGTGAAATTCCTCACCAAAGAAGGCGAAAGCATCGTGAAAAAAGTTGTTGTTACCAAGTAATCATTAGATTGATCATATCCACGCACTTAGTGGCGTGCAAAAGGGGCTCCGCAAGGAGCCCTTTTTGTTTTAAGGAACTGAAGTCAGATTTGCATTATAATAGTCAAAGGACTGATCAATAAAATTTCTAGGAGAGCTAAACTGCAGACGGTTTATACCGCATCAATTTCTGATATTACTTATAGACTGCCGAAAAACTCCGTCAGGAGTTTCCCTTTGATATGGGACATTCCGATGTTTCGGCCCCCCCCGGTGCGGCTTGCCCCCCCGGGGGTTAATATATCGTCAAACAAAACAACCCTGTAAGGGTTGCCCTTTATAAAGGGGGAATCCACTCCGGGGTTCTGTTTTCAGGTCGTATTGCACAAGGGGCTGTCTCAAAAGTCCTCTTATGTGGAAAATAAGTGAAAGGATTGGTTTTAATCAATAATAGTGAGCCAGGCTTTCAGTAAAAAGAGACTACTTATACAGGTTGCGGCTTATCCCTTTTTATTTCTTTCCGGTTCCATACCAGATTAGAAATCCGGTCAGGGTAAAAAGTAAAAGGGCTATTCCCATAGTGGATGTGTAAAACAATTTGATTTGCCCGTTTGAGGTTCCTGCAAATTTATCGAGTATGGAGCCATCGTGAATATTTTCTATCATATCAGAATGCCGCTTACCTGCATGCAGCAGTTTTCCTGTGGCGGCATCGAGTTGCAGATCTGTATAGTGCTTTTTAAAGATAAACTTTACCAGCCCTTTGTCGGGCCTGATATCAATTCTGTCAAGTTCTGATGAAAGAGCCGGGGAAATGGAATCATGCAGATATTTAACAGCCAGATTCTGCAGGCTGTCTAAAGGAAGCCATTCGCTGAGGTTACTGCTTGTGCCGGCTTTGGTTTCCGGTAATAATAAACCCCCGCTGTGTTTTTTCCAGCCAAGCATAAGTCCGGTTATTGAAATGACAAGCAGAAAAAGAAGCAGGTACAGTCCTGTAATTCTGTGTATTTTCCGGTAAAGAGCAATGAATTTAATCTGCTTTCTGCCGGATTTATTTCTTTTGGAGTGAGATTTCAGTGTCATTAGGTATGGTAGAATGGTAGCATATTTTCATTAAGAAGAAAGGGCAGGGCAGCATCTGAATGCTCTGCCTTGCCCGATGAGCGGTTGGTAAAGATATATAAAGGCGCTGAAAAGTTTTGCAATAAACAAAAAGGCCTGAATTTTTACCTGATCTGATACTGGCAATCAGGCCGGCTGCCCTTGCTCATTGAAGCTGATCATCCAGTTTATACCAAATTTATCGGTAAGCATACCATAATAATCGCCCCAGAAGGTATTGTTCATGGGCATGGTGATCTGCCCCTGATCTGCCAGTGCTGCAAACAGGGAGTCGGCTTCCTGTTTGCTGTCAGCATTTATTGAAATGGAAAAATTATTTCCCTGCCTGAAATCCGCAGCCCATTCTCCGCCGGTATCGCTGCCCATAAGAATGGAAAGGCCAATGGGCAAGCCAACGTGCATGATTCTGTTTTTATCCTCCTCCGGTACTTTATATTCTTCGCTCTCAGGCATTTCGCTGAAGCGGCCAATGTAACTGAATTCGCCGCCGAAAACAGATTTGTAAAAATTGAAGGCTTCTTCGCAGTTGCCGTTGAATGTAAGGTAAATGTTTGTTGTTGCCATGGTTTGGAGTTTTAATTGACTTGTGGTTTGTTTTTGGTTCTCAAAAAGATCATAACGATGGCTGTGGTAAGCACACCCATGATTAATGCACCTATTGCACCCTGTTTGGCGTAGTTTGCATAATTGAAGTTTGCTTCTGCTTCCGCAATGGTTTTGTAATAACCCAGTTCAACCGATCTTTTGATTACATTCGGAAAATATTCC
>JANJXJ010000094.1 GCA_024709105.1 Lentimicrobium sp.
TTGAATGAGCCCAGGAACACCAGCACTTCCGAAATAAAACCACTCATTCCCGGAAGTCCGATGGCAGCAAAGAAAGCCACCGCCATAATGCCGGTATAAACAGGCATTTTTTTGGCAAGACCACCAAAATCGTCAAGTCCGCGGGTATGTGCACGGTCGTAAATTACACCCACAATCATAAAGAGCATGGCAGTAATGATACCGTGGTTGAACATCTGAAAGATGGCACCGGTAACACTTTCGGGGCGCATACTGGCCAAACCGAGAATCACCAATCCCATATGGCTCACCGATGAATAGGCAATCAGTTTCTTGAAATCGCGTTTGCCCACCTTATGCTGGCCCAGGGCGCAGAATGCTCCGTAAACAATGCTGATCATACCTATCCATGCAATCAGCGTCTGGAAATAGGCAAAGGCATCAGGAAAGATCGGGAAAGCGATGCGGAGCATGCCATAGGCTCCCATTTTCAGCAATACCCCGGCCAGAATCACCGAAATGGGTGTGGGCGCTTCAACGTGTGCATCGGGCAACCAGGTATGGAAGGGGAAAATTGGGACCTTGATTGCAAACCCGATAAACAGGCCGAGGAAAGCTATGTTTCGCATGGTGGTTTTCGAGGCTCCGAAGATGGAGTTGGGGTCGAAGTTCCCCTGATTCATCATTTCCAGGATATTGAAACTTCCCACACTATGATAAAGTCCGATCATTACCAGCAGCATAAACACACTGCCTACCAGGGTGTAAATAAAGAACTTGATGGCAGCATATTCTTTTCTCGGGCCGCCCCAGATACCAATCAGGAAGTACATAGGCAGGAGCATCAGTTCCCAGAAAAGGTAGAAAAGGAAGAAATCGAGGGCTACAAAAACACCCATCATACCCAGATCGAGCAGCAGATACATGGCAAAGTATCCTTTTACAGCCTTGTTGATGCCGAACGAGGGAAAAATCGCCAGAAAACTGATGATGGCGGTGAGTAAAATCATCGGAACACTGATTCCATCCAGACCCAGGAAGTATTCAATCCTGATGTCGCCGATCATGGGCAGATGTGCATGAATCCAGGTAACCTTTTCAACAAACTGAAACGAGTTGATATCGTTTACCCCTTTCAGGCCGGTGTTGTAGCTGAAAAATATGACTATGGCAAGTATCAGCTGTATAAAAGTAATGCCGGCCGATACCCAGCGAATGATGTTCTTCGACAGCTCCTTACCCTTGTCATCCTTGCCATTGGGCACCAGAAGAATGATCAGTATTCCCAGCAGGGGAAGGAAAGTGATCCAGGTTAAAATCGGAAAATTCATTGTCCCAACCATATGATTTGTTTTAAAATTAGCGGTTTAAAATCTTAGTAAAAGAAATAAATGAGAATGAGCAGCCCCACAATAGCCATAACTACGTAGGATTGAATTCTTCCGGTTTGCAGTTTCCGGAGGCCGGCGCCCATATAGCCGGTAACATTGGCGGTGAGGTTTACTGCCCCGTCAATCACCACATTGTCGAAAACACCAATTACTTGTCCGGCAATGCGGGTAACTTTGGCCGAAAGGTTTACCATTCCGTCAATAATATACCCGTCGAACAGCGCCTTGCCCTTGGCTATGGCCATGATGAGTGCAATAATGGTGGCATTGTACAGCTCATCAAAATACCACTTGTTGAGCGAGAAGGTATGCAGCCGTTTGAACCTGCGCTCCAGATTATCGGCACTTACTATCTTGTATTGATAGATGAGGAAGGCGAGCAGTATGCCCGAGCCGGCTATGAGCAGCGACAGCAGCATGGCTGTGTAGTGAAAATGATGTACCTCCTCCTGAAATTTATTGATGTAACCGTGTCCGGAAGTATGTGCTGCGGCATGTTCAGCGGCAGGAGTTGTGTTGTGAGATTCAGCAATGGCCGGAGCTGCAGCTTCATGAGCAGGGCTGCCGGCATGTACATCGGTTGCTACTGCATGGGTTTCGCTCAGCAGAAAGTCCCATTGGTAAGCGGCAGGCACCGCACTTTCGGGTTGCACCACCATTTTATGAAACCAGCCTTTGGTTGCATCAATCGGATTGGGTGAGTAAAAAAACCAAACCGACAACACCGAAAGTACCACCAACGGCAGCACTATCTGAATTGGATTCTCTTTGGTGTGGCTGGCGATTTCGGTTTTACTTTCTCCATGGAAAGCCACAATGGTAAGCCTGAACATGTAAAATGCAGTCATTCCGGCTGCGGTAAAACCAAGCACAGGAACTATCCAGTGCCATCCGCCGGTAAGATTTGCCCAGGCCAGGGTTCCGGCAAGTATCCCGTCCTTGCTCAGGAATCCCGAGGTAAGCGGTATTCCCGAAAGGGCCAGCGTTACAAACAGGAAAGTAAAGTATGTCCAGGGCATTTTTTTGCGCAAACCTCCCATATTGTTGATATCCTGAGGATCGCTGTGATGATCGTGCAGATGGTGCATGGCATGATGCATGGCATGAATCACCGAGCCGGCAGCCAGAAACAAAGCGGCTTTGAACCAGGCATGGGTCACCAGATGGAAAAACCCGTTGGTATATCCGCCGGTTCCCAGCGACATAATCATAAAGCCCAGCTGACTTACAGTAGAATAAGCCAGCACCTTCTTAAAGTCGGTTTGTGTGATGGCAATGGTAGCTGAAACAAAAGCTGTTATGGTACCGATTACTGCAATAAATGTGAGTGCATCGGCGGTAAACATCACAAAAACCTTGGCCACCAGATACACTCCGGCAGCAACCATAGTAGCAGCATGAATAAGAGCTGACACCGGAGTGGGGCCTTCCATGGCATCGGGAAGCCACACATGCAGCGGCCATTGTGCCGATTTGCCCATAGCGCCCATAAAAATACCTATCCCGGCAAGGGTAAGCATGGTGGGATTGTCAAAAGGCAGTTTGCCTGATGCTATTCCGGCAAAAATATCGTCGAACATAAACGACCCGTAGGTCATGAACAGAATCATAATTCCGGCAAAGAATCCGAGGTCGCCGATCCGGTTGGTAATAAATGCCTTTTTGCCAGCATCCGAAGCCGATTTCTTTTCGTACCAGAAACCAATCAGCAGATAAGAGCTTATGCCCACCAGTTCCCAGAAAACATACATCATCAGGAAGTTGTTGGCCATTACAATCCCAAGCATGGAGAAAGTAAACAGGCCGAGATATGCGTAAAACTTCGGGAAACGGCGGTCGCCTTCCATGTAAATGAAAGAGAACAGGTGAACCAGGAAGCTGATAACAGTAACCACCAGCAGCATAATGGCTGCAATGTTGTCAATACCGAAACCTATTACTATATTGGTTGAACCGATTGAAAACCACTCAAAGCGGGTTTGAATAATGTTGACATCGCTGTAGGTTACCAGCTTGCTGAAGGCCACAATCATGGCCAGAATCATATCCACGAACAGTATGGAAGTGCCGATCACTCCGCTTATCCTGCCCGACCGGTGGCTCCTGAATGCATTAATCAGAAAACTGCTCAGTGGTGTGAACAGAATGATTATGCTTAACAGTAGTAAAGTATCTTTTGCCATAAGCTATTTTGCTTTCCCGTTAAATTTTTACTCTTTCAAGGAATCTACCTCATCCATATTCACATGCCTGAAGTGCTGATAAATATTCAGCAGAATGGCCAGGGCAACTGCCGCTTCGGCAGCAGCAAGAATGATCACAAAAATGGCTGCAATATGCCCGTCAATGTTCATCCCCCCGAATTTTGCAAAGGCAATGAAATTGATGTTGGCAGCGTTGAGTATCAGTTCGAGCCCCATCAGCACCATAATGGAATGTTTGCGGGAAACAATCCCGAACAAACCTAAGGTGAATAAAAGGGCGCTGATTACAAGGTAATGAGTCAGTCCGATTTCCATATTCTGCTGTTTTATTTTTTTCGTGCAATAAAAGCGGCTCCTACAATGGCAATAAGCAGCAGCATGGAAGCTGCCTCAAAAGCCAGTATGTATTTGGTAAGCATGGTGTTGCCAATCGCGGTTACAGTGCTGCCTGCTTCAGCTACCGGCGACTGCGGCCAAACGGTGGTGAGCGAAACATAAATAAGCAAAACTGCCAGCGCAGCCGAGACAATGCCTGCCACGGTAATCTGAATTCTGCCCGAGGCGCCCGATTTTACATCCACCCCGGTAATGCGGGTGGTAAGCATCACCCCAAAGATGATAAGCACCAGGATACCTCCTATGTAAATCATAATCTGGGTGATTGCCAGAAAATCGGCCTGCAGCAGCACATACAAACCCGCTACCCCAAAAAAGGTAAAGAGCAGCGAAAAGGCGGCATGCATGATGTTTTTTGAAAACACCACCACTCCGCCGAATACCAGCGTGAGGGCAGCAAAAAAGTAAAAAGCCAGCGTTATCAGGTCCATAATTGGAAGTGTTATCTTTCGTATGCGGTTTTTAATGCAAGTTGGGTCCGGAGTTTGCAGAGCCGGTTGCTATTCCTTTGCTTCATGAGCTTTACCGGCTGTTGACGAACATTCCTTTTCTTTTTCCTTAGCCCGGAATTCGGCAAGCAGCCGTTTCTTTTCTTCTGCTTCGGCAGGGCTCAGGGTCTGGAATTTGTAAAGCAGTTTGTTGCGGTCGTATTCCGAGTATTCGTACTCCACAGTATGTTTGATGGCATCGGTGGGGCAGGCAGACTGGCACAAACCACAGAAACAGCACTTGGCAAAATCAATTTCGTAGCGGGTAACCCACATCTTGCGGGGTTTGCCGTCCCAGTGTACATCCTGCTGCGGATCGTCGGGCGAAACGCGGGTACCTTCCACAGTTATACAGTTTACCGGACAAGCTACCGCACAGCTGTTGCATGCGTTGCAGCGCGACATTTCCAGCTGAAGCCTGTTTCTGGCGTTGGAGGGAAGAGTCAGCTTTTCATCAGGATACTGTATGGTGACACTTTTGGCAAAAATATGGCTGGAAGTAATGGCCATACCATGCAGTGCAGTGGTAAAGCCCGACCAGATGTTTTTAAAATATTCAAACATGGCTTCAGTTTTAATTGAGCATTGCGAACAGGCTGATGGCAACAAAACAGACAAATGAGAGCGGGAGCAGTACTTTCCAGCCTACATGCATCAGCTGGTCAACCCTGAACCGGGGCAGGGTCCAGCGAATCCAGATTTGCAGCAGCACAATGAAGAATGACTTCAGGATAAACCAGAAAACGCCCCACCATGGGCCCTGCAGAAAATCACCGAAAGGGGAGTTCCATCCACCCAGAAAAATGGTGGTAAGTATGGCTGAAACCACAAACATATTGGCATATTCGGCAAAGAAAAACATGGCAAACTTCATTCCGCTGTATTCGGTATGGAATCCGGCTACCAGTTCAGATTCGCCTTCGGGAATATCAAAAGGCACACGGTTGGTTTCAGCCAGCGAAGCAATAAAATAAATAATGGTCAGACCAATGGTAAAAGGGATAACCCATAACTTGCTCCAGCCGCCGGGGCCTCCGAAAATAAACCAGTTCCAGAAACCACCCGATTGCATGGAGCTGATTTCCTGCATGTTCATACTTGAGGTAAGCACCACCACCGAAAGAATAGCCATGGCAGCCGGAATTTCGTAACTGATAAGCTGCGAAATGGAACGCATGGCACCCATAAGCGAGTATTTGTTATTGGAAGCCCAGCCGCCCATAACAATTCCCATAGCGCTGATGGAACCTATGGCGAAAACATAGAACAATCCCACATCAATTCCGGCAGGCACAAATGCTGAGCTAAAGGGTATTACCGCAAATGCAGCATAGGCTCCGGTAAAGATGATAAATGGCGCCAGATTGTAAAGCAGTTTGCTGCTTTGGTCGGGGGTAATGTCCTCTTTTTGCAACAGTTTGATTACCTCTGCCACCGGCTGCAATATTCCCCACGGCCCGGTTCTCATAGGCCCGAGTCGTTCCTGTATCCATGCCGAAATTTTAAGCTCGGCAAGAATGGCTATCAAGGCATAAACCAGGACAAAAAGCAGCGGCAGACTGATTACTGCCAGTACGGTCCAGACATTTCTGCCGAAAAGGTCCCATAAAAAGTTTGTACTCTCCATCGTGTAAGTATGATGTTTTTCTGCAATTATCTGTCAACTTCTCCCAGCACAATGTCAATGCTGCCGAGTATAAGAATCAGGTCGGCAAACATGTATCCCTTTGATATTTCAGGGATTACTGATAAGTTTACAAAACTGGTTCCCCTTGCTTTCATTCTTTCGGGCTTGTCGGTGCCATTACTTACTATGTAAAAGCCCAGATCGCCCTTGGGGTTTTCGGTGCGCATATACACCTCCCCTTTCGGAAGTTTTATTCTTTTGGGAATCATAGCCTTTACATCTCCGGTTTCGGGCATCTGAGCAAGAGCCTGCTCAATAATGCGGCACGATTGCTCCATTTCGTGAACCCGAACAATGTTGCGGTTCCAGCAATCGCCCACCACACCAACATCACCTTTGCCAACAGGTATTTCGAAGTCGAAGCGGTCGTACACCGAATATGGCTCATCGCGGCGCAGGTCGTGTGCAACTCCGCTTCCGCGCAACACCGGGCCACTGCAGGCATAGTTGATGGCTACTTCAGGAGTCAGAATGCCAACATTGGCTGAACGTTTTATAAAAATGCTGTTGTGTATCAGCAGTTTCATAATTTCGGCGTTGGTTTTACGCACCTGTTTCACAACATTCAGGCAATCGTCCTTAAAACCTGGATAAATATCAGCTGCCATCCCCCCTACTCTGAAATAATTATAGAGAAGTCTGGCTCCCGAAAGCCTTTCGAGTATGCTGATGATGGCTTCGCGGTCGCGGAAATAATAAAGAAATGGGGTAAATGCACCGGCATCCATACCAAAAGTAGCCACAGCGATCTGATGATTGGCTATGCGGTTAAGCTCGGCTACAATTACCCGGATATATTCCACTTTTTCAGGCACTTTGATGTCGAGCATTTTTTCAAGCGCCATCACATAAGGCCACTCATTGTTCATCGCCGAGATGTAGTCCATCCGGTCAATAAAGGGAATTATCTGCTGGTAATTGAGTTTTTCGCAATGTTTCTCAAAACTTCTGTGCAGATATCCCAGGTGAGGCACTACCTCGGTAACAATTTCGCCGTCTACTTCCACTTCAAGCCTCAGAACTCCATGTGTTGAAGGGTGCTGAGGCCCGACATTGATTCTCATGCGGTCAGAATCCAGCTGACTGTATTCCAGGTCCATTCTTTTGATTTCGCCCATAACTCAGCTTAATAAGGTACTTTCATATCGTGATAGGTATCAGGGGTAACATAGTCCTTGCGCAGGGGATAACCTTCCCAGTCGTAGGGCAGCAGTATCCTTATCAGGTTGTGATGTCCGTCAAACTTCACACCCAGCAGATCGTAAGCTTCGCGTTCGTGCCAGTCGGCGGTGCGCCAGATCCTTTCAACCGAAGGAACCACAGGATTTTCTTTACTCACCGAAACCTTAATTACAATCTTGTGGCGGTGTGTCATGGAATACAGATGGTACACCACACCCAGGTTTTCGCCCAGATCGAGAGCACTGAGGCTCATCATATAATCAAATAGCAGTGATTCTTCATCCCTCAGGGTGTGGCAGATGTCGAAAAGCTGCGCCGGGTCAACAGTAATAAAAGAATCGGTAGCTGGTTCTTCGGTGAGGCTGAGGATGGCACTTCCGAATTCTGAACCAAGTTTTTCAAAAATTTCAGCAGCTGTCATATCAGGATTCTTTGTTTGATTCATCTTTGGTTGAATCTTCCAGCTCTATTCTTTTGCGTTTGTTGAAGATGGCCTGCTGATTGATTTTTTTCTGCAGCTGCATCATGCCTTCTTCAAAAGCTTCGGGCCTGGGAGGGCAGCCCGGGATGTAAACGTCAACAGGTATAATGCGATCAACACCCTTAAGAACATGGTAACCATGTTCCCAGTAAGGGCCGCCGCTGTTGGAGCATGAACCCACTGAAATTACATATTTGGGTTCAGCCATCTGTTCGTAAAGTATCTTGATTCTTTCAGCCATTTTAAAGGTAACCGTTCCGGTGACCATAATAAAATCGGCCTGACGGGGACTCGTGCGCGGAATGGTTCCAAACCGCATAAAATCAAAATGAGAGGCATTCATGGCCATAAATTCAATGGCGCAGCAGGCAAGGCCAAAGTGCAGATACCAGTCAGATTTACTCCTTCCCCAGTTGAGCAGCTCTTCTACCTTTCCCAGAACAATACCCCCGCCTTCGTAGGGGTCGTCGAGCCTGTTAAGTAATCCCATAACGGCAGATTATTTTTTTGAATTAAATTTCTTTCCTACAACAAGATCTTCGAGTTTGGCGATGTAGGGCTTGGGTTTTTCCCAGTCGAGGTCGCCTTTGCCCCAAACATAGATGTAGCCGGCAATGAGGATCACCACAAAAATGATCATCTCAATAAAAGCAAACCAGCCCAATTGCTTAAAAACAATAGCCCAGGGAAGCAAAAAAACCACTTCCACATCAAAAAGCAGAAACACCAGGGCTACTACGTAAAAGCGCACATTAAACCTGATCCAGGGTTCACCTATGGGAATTTCGCCGCACTCGTAGGTGGAGTTTTTAATCGGATTGGGCTTACTTGGCCTCACAAGGGCGGCTGCTACCATAGCGATACCTACAAATACAGCACCCAGAATAAAAAACAGCAATACAATACCAAATTCCGAAACCATTTTGCTCAAAATTTTAAGCCGCGAAGATAATATCTATATATTTAGTTTTGTTGTTTCATTGTAATTTAGAAACATTCCACTTTACCGTTCCTGAAACATGCCTCAGATCGCGCTTATCATCTGTACAACTGCATCTTACATAACATCAAACAAAGAGATTTCAGATATTCCGATTATTGAAAAAACCATGGCGGGCAAAAAATTTTTTTTGCGGCATAAATTTTTTAACTGATTTTTCAAAAAACACAAAGGCAAAACAATATTTATGAAATGAAAAACCAGCTGCATCAAATCGGGTTTTACATGATTTATGAAATGCAACTCTACTATTAAAATGAATTAAAATGTAATCACATAAGCAACAGACTCAACAGAGTCTATCCGTAGAAATATTCCGGACACCGATTGAACTTCCTGCCTTTCATAAAAAAAGGCACAACACAAGAAAATTTCGCAGTATGAGGCAGACCTTCAATTCAAAAGAGGAAAACTAGCCAACTCGCAGACTAATCTGCATTTAAAGCGTCTTTGAGATTAATCAGCACCAATGCATCCTCCGACTTGTCAATCAGTATATCGCCCTGTATTATTGAAGCAGCCGATGCTTTAAATTCGGCAATACGATTGCCATAATTATCAGTTACAATACAGTTATCATCCTTCGAAATAAGCCGGTATCCTGAATAATTATTGTGATAAAACATCAGATCCTCCTTCAGAAAGGTTTCTTCCACCTTGAGCTGACTATTAACGGAGTGAATGTTACCTGCTGAGTTTAAAATAAACAAATTACCGGGCCATAGCTCGAAGAGACTTTGAATCCGGCCATCGCGTTCAATAAAAATGTTTGAACCCGTAAAATACTCAAGTGAATTTTCAGAATCAGGCTCAATTACTTTTTCATCTCTTTTGTATCCATCATTAATTGAATAAACAGAAATCAAGTTGCCTGAAAGCAGGTATATTTCATCATCAATTACTTCATGACCCGACACAGGGTCTTTGAGCGTATTAATAAAAGATACATACTCCTGAGTTCCGGTAGCTTTGTCAAATACAGCCAAAAAAGGCTCTCCTACTTTAACCTTTCTGTAACCCAGATAACCAAATCCATAATTTATCAGATATAACTTATCATCGTCATAGAACAAAGACGAGTTGCTTCCCATATCCTTGGGCAAAGGATAACGCCATGCTGATTTACCTGTATTTTTGTCGAGGCAAACAATTTCTTCGCGGGTTGCCATATATAATGAACTGTCCTCAAGAATAACATTGGAGACAAGCCCGGTTACTATATCATGACCGGTTGTCATTACAAAAGCACCGGTCAATAAGCCAAGGGCAAGTCCTGCTGCATTGGCTGCTGCCATTGAAGTATAATCATTTTTGCCGGCAATTGCATGGTAATCCCACCCCCGGCCGGTTCTCAAATTCACTGCATGAAGGCCTGATGAGGCAATAACCACGATTGAATCGTTAATATAGAACAGATCGTTCCATCCGTATTTGTGCCCCAGTATTCTTTCCCAAACCACTTTGCCAGAGGAAAGGTCTATTCCGCGCAACTCATCAGAATAACCTGACGAAGAACGGTAGCGATAACCTATGCCAATTCCGTATGTGTGGTTTACTTCAGAAATTCAATTTTTAATTTTCCATAGGACAGAAAATTGTTCATTATCAATCAGAGTCGTTTTTACAAGAAAAATTAAAAAAAAATAAACAATAAAAAAAGAAACAAAAAAAAATAAAAAA
>JANJXJ010000142.1 GCA_024709105.1 Lentimicrobium sp.
GTTGTCCGGCCCGCATCATTCAGTATACTTCCTGTTCCAATGGTGATATCAACATCGTCCGGACTTAATGATAAAGCTTCAAGGCTATAAAACATTGCTGAATCCAGATTATTCAGTTGCCAGTAACAAAGTGCCTTTTCGTAGATCGCCCAACTGTAATTGGGATCACAATCACTTATAGAATCAAAGATATTAAGAGCGCCTGTATAATCATCATTATCGTAAAGCTCAATCCCAAGCTTAATTAGTTTTGCAGATTTCTTAACTGCTGATAATGTGTCGGCATTTTGAGAAAATCCAACGGTTGTAAATAATAAAAGGCTGATAACCAGGAAATTTTTCATAGTCAAGTACTTTAATAAGCATAATTTTTTCTTTCCAAAATTCATTTAATGCCATAATAGCCAATTAATTATGGCTAAATCCTATTCTGACAGTTAAATAGCTTTGATACCGGTATTATTTACCTTTTCTATCTTAACTTTTCCTGAAATGAACGGATTTTATGTTTTCAATCATTGATGCAATATTAGTAATTAATATGAAATCACCAATATGATTTTTGGAAATCTGGCAAATTTGGAATGATTTTAAAGAAAGACTCTCATTCTTTTGTAAGATGCTGATTGATATGGTTATAAATAGTTCTGATTTAATAAAAACATACAATATTCAATTTTTATGGATAATGTGAATGTACCAGCAATTTCCGGCTATTTTTTTATTTCAAACTCTAAATTTTAATTAACTCTATTACAGGTTTAAAATGAACAGTCTCAGGGCTTAGAGAAATGATAAGTTAATCCGGTTCCGGTTTCCTGTATGGTTTGAAACGCATTAATTCTGTTTATGAGGAAATTTTCTTTACAGTAAAATATCAGAAACTCTATTTCGTCCCCACAAGCGGTATTTTCAATCCGTTATCGCAACATTCAATCAATTTATCAAGTCTTTTAAGCCTTGTCGATTCCTGCTTTGCGCTGTTTACCCAACGGGCGCAAGTGCGGCGATATGAAGGGGTTGCATTGAGCCAGTAATTCCATGCTGTATGATTCTTTTGCAGAAGTTCTTCATATTTGGCCGGTAACTTGAAGACTTCTGCGTTTTCCGGCATTATATTTCTGAATTCAGCTTTCCTTTTCTCATAAATCTCTATCCCTGATTTATGCATCAATCCGGCCGAAAGCAGGGCTTCCACGCGCTGCAGGTTGATGCGGCTCCAGTTGCTTCCGGGTTTCCGCGGGGTAAATCTTACTTTAAAAGATTTTTCATCAACCGATTGCGTCAGTCCGTCAATCCAACCATAACAAAGCGCTGTTTCAACAGCTTCGGTGTAAGTAAATGCAGGCTTTAAACTTTTTTGCTTTTTAAGAAAACCCAGCCATTGCTCAGTGCGGCTGATATGGTTTTCCTCCAGCCATTGCCTGAACTCTCCGGCTTCCCTGAAATATTTGACTTCCATAACACAAGCAGACTTATTTATACACACAACGAAAATAGATAATTTTTGACTTTGAAAACCCTGACATTTTGATTTTTGTGCTCCGGCATTTATTCTAAATAAGCCAGGTCATGAAAGAAAATTGAACCAAGACAGCATTTTGAGGTTAATAAATGCAAATTTAACCAGAACCTTTTTCTTGAATACTTATTGAAAAAGGGCCCCTGCTTTTCATCAAAAACTTTTCAAAAACCAAATTCATGATTAAAAATTCAATTTTTGCATTTCTGATGTTTTTTGCCCTCCATCTTGTTCATGCTGAAGGCAATAACACAGGAGATCCCTGTAAACTATGCGGAAGCGATGCGCCAGCGTCAAAACCCGACACCACCACACACTACCCTCAGGAAAAACATTTGAAAAACATCAGGCAGCTCACCAATGGCGGAGATTATGCCGAAGCTTATTTCAGTTTTGATGATTCTATGATTGCTTTTCAGGCCAAAAATCCCAAATGGGGAGCCATGTGCGATCAGATTTATTATTTTCCTTTCAGCGATGGCCATATGAAAAGCCATACTCCTCAGCTGATCAGCAATGGGGTGGGCCGCACCACCTGTTCATACTTTATGCCGGGAGATACAAGCATTCTGTATGCTTCCACCCGATCTGGCGGTGATGCCTGCCCACCTGAACCTCAGCGGCGTGCCGACGGGAAATATCTCTGGCCTATTTACCCGCACTATGATATTTATGTTGCTGACCTGAAAGGCAATATCATTGATACCCTGGTAAATGCACCTGGCTATGATGCTGAAGCTACGGTTTCACCAAAAGGAGATCTGGTTGTTTTTACTTCCGACAGAACCGGCGACCTCGAACTGTATACCTGCAACATTGATGGCAGTAACGTAAAACAGGTAACCTTCGAACTGGGTTACGATGGAGGAGCTTTCTTCTCTCCCGACGGAACCAAACTGGTATTTCGTTCATCAAGGCCCAAAACCGAAGAAGAAATCAAAGAATACAAGGAGCTGATGAAAGAAGGGCTGGTTGCACCCACCAACATGGAAATTTATGTTTGTAATGTTGACGGCAGTGACCTGAGGCAGATTACCAACCTTGGCAAAGCCAACTGGGCTCCGTTTTTCCATCCTTCAGGAGAAAAAATTCTTTTCAGTTCAAATCATGCCGGGGCGCGTGGCTTCGAATTCAATCTGTATATGATTAATATTGATGGTACTGGCCTTGAAAGGGTTACCTATGATCCAGTTTTTGACGCTTTTCCCATGTTTTCGTATGATGGTAAAAAGCTGATTTTCTCTTCGAACCGGAACAATGGCGGAACCCGGGATACCAATCTGTTCATTGCAGACTGGGTGGATTAAAACTATAAACAACTTCTATAAGAACCGGGTAATGTTGCATTATCCGGTTTTTTTATGCCTTGGGTATTTGCATAAAGGATTTTCACACGCTTAGCCGTATTTTTTGAATCTGATTGGCTTTTAAACAAGCTTATTGATGAAATGAACCAGGGTTAAGGGATGAATGAATTTCAATTATAAAAGCATAAAAACATTGGGCAATCTTTGAAATAACTTTAATTTTGGCTCCCCGGCAGATTAATCAATTTCTGCTGCATGCTGTCTTCATTTGATTAAAACATCCTGAAATGAGAAAAAATGCTGCATTATTTATGATTTTTACCTCATTGGCCTGGTTTGCCAATGCCGGAGGTTACAAAATAACCTCACCCAACGGTAAACTGACACTAACGGTTGAAGTTGGATCTAATGTAACCTGGGAAGTTAAGACCGGAGAACAGGTATTGATCCCGGCTTCAGAAGCAGCAATTGTTTTTCAGGGAGAAGAGGCAAACACTAAAATACTCGAAGTAAGGAAAACAGAACAGCGAAAGGTTAGTAATTCTATCGTTCCTGTTGTACCATTAAAGAACAGCAGAATTGAAGAGGAATACCAACTGCTCAACATTCATTTCCGTGGAAATCATAGCATTGAATTCAGGGTTTATGACGAAGGAATTGCCTACAGATTTTTGTCATCAGCAAAGAATCAGATCATTGTAAAGAATGAAGTACTGAACCTTAATCTTCCTGAGGATAGCAAAGCATTTTTTCCTGAAGAGGAAAGCCTGTATTCTCATTATGAGCGGCAATACAAACATCTGGGAACAAATGAGATAGGTCAGGATAAGTTCTGTTCTCTGCCGGTTTTGTTTGAGGTGGGCTTAAATCATAAAGTTCTTTTCACAGAAGCTGGTTTGACAGATTATCCGAATATTTTTCTGAAGAAAGAATCAAATCATGGCTTTGGCTCTCTTTTTCCAAAAGTTGTCAAACATGTCAGACCGCGGGGAGGGAATTCTGACCGGAGCGAAGAAATTCTTGAAACTGAAGATTACATTGCCAAAACAACGGGAACACGCGGATTTCCCTGGAGGGTTTTTATTATTTCAGAAAAGGATGCCGACTTGCTCACTACTGATCTGGTATTTCAGCTTTCTGAAGAGAACCAGATTGCAGACCCATCCTGGATAAAACCGGGAAAAGTAGCCTGGGACTGGTACAATGCCAATAATATTACCGGTGTTGATTTTAAAAGCGGCATAAACACAGAAACCTACAGGTACTACATTGACTTTGCCGCAGATTATGGCCTTGAATACATTATTCTGGACGAAGGCTGGTCAAAAAGTACCACCAATATCCTTGAACCCAACCCCGAAATTGATCTGAAAGAATTAATTACTTACGGTAACCGGAAAAATGTTGGAATCATTCTCTGGTTATTGTGGCATCCGTTGAATGGTAATGAAGAAGAGATTCTAAGTGCCTATGCTGCCTGGGGAGTCAAAGGGGTTAAGGTAGATTTTATGCAGCGTGCCGATCAGTATATGGTAAATTCGTACGAGAAGATTGCCCGTATAGCTGCCGAAAACAAACTTCTGGTTGATTTTCACGGGGCATATAAACCTTCGGGGCTTAACAGAAAATATCCCAATGTGCTTTCGTTTGAGGGAGTTATGGGCAACGAAAACAACAAATGGAGCTCATACATTACCCCTGAACATAATCTTACACTTCCGTTTACCCGAATGGTTGCCGGGCCTATGGACTATACCCCCGGAGCTATGCGAAATGCACAGTTAAAAGATCATTGCATTAATTTTGATCATCCTGCCAGCGTTGGCACAAGGGCGCATCAGGTGGCAATGTATGTAGTATTTGAGAGCCCTTTGCAGATGCTTTGCGATGCGCCCTCACTGTATAGAAAAGAGCCGGAAGTGCCTGCTTTTATATCAAAAATCCCGGTAGTCTGGGACGAAACCATTGCCCCTGAAGCCAGAATCAAAGAATACCTCCTTATGGCAAGGCGAAACCAGAAGAACTGGTATGTGGCAGCCATGACCAATCAGGAAGCGAGAAACATGCAGATCAACCTGTCTTTCCTCGATGAAGGAGATTATGAGGCTGTCATTTTTATGGATGGTGCAAATGCTGATAAAAACGCAGCCGATTACAAAATAATCAGGCAGAAAGTAAATAATCAGAGCATAATTACTGCCAATCTGGCGCCTGGCGGGGGATGGACGGCAATTTTTACTCCCGTTGCAGAAAAATAAACGAGTTGTTCATAGTTTGTGAAAACTTCCTGGCTGATTTTATTTCATATTCCTTAAGTTTGCCGAAGTAAAAATGAGCTGAAAATTAAATTTAACTTTTTGTAAATCAAAGCGTAATGAAAAAAGATCTCGCCACTCTTGCTGCCGACAACATCAGAATCCTATCTGCAGCCATGGTTGAAAAAGCCAAATCGGGGCATCCGGGAGGCGCAATGGGTGGAGCCGATTTTATCAATATCCTCTACACAGAATATTTAAAATACGACCCTTCTGATATGAACTGGCATATGCGCGACAGGTTTTTCCTTGATCCGGGCCATATGTCGCCCATGTTGTATTCTGTGCTTGCCCTTTCAGGAAAATACAGCATCGAAGATCTGAAAAACTTCAGGCAGTGGGGCAGTTGTACCCCCGGTCATCCTGAGCTTGATCGCGAAAGAGGAGTTGAAAATACCTCCGGCCCTCTCGGCCAGGGCCATGCCATGGCAATAGGTGCTGCCATTGCTGAACGCTTTCTGTGTGCCCGCTTCGGCGAATGGATGTCCCATAAAACCTATGCTTATATTTCCGATGGCGGAATTCAGGAAGAAATATCACAGGCAGCCGGAAGAATTGCCGGTTTTCTGGGATTGAGCAATCTCATCATGTTTTTTGATTCCAACGATATTCAGCTTTCTACCGATACCGATGCAGTAACCAGCGAAGACACAGCCATGAAATATATGGCCTGGGGTTGGAATGTTATGACCATTGATGGTAACGATGCATCTGCCATCAGGAAAGCTTTGGATGCCGCTGTTGCCGAAACAGAGAAACCAACCCTGATTATCGGAAAAACTGTAATGGGCAAAGGTGCGCTCACCGCCGATGGCAGCAGCTTTGAACGCAAATGTGCAACTCATGGTATGCCTTTGGGTGAATCGGGAGCCAGTTTCGAAAAATCCATCGAAAACCTAGGGGGAAATCCCACCGATCCTTTTGTTGTATTTCCTGAAGTAGAACAACTTTATAAAGAAAGTCTGCAAAAGAAACAGGCTGAAGCTTTGCAGCGCAGAAATCTTGAAAAAGCCTGGGCTGCATCCAATCCTGAGCTTGCTCAAAAGTTACACCGCTTCTATTCAGGCCAATTACCCGAACTGGATTTTGAAAATATTCAGCATAAAGCAGGTCTGGCTACCCGTGCTGCCTCATCGGCAATTCTTGGCTATCTGGCTCAGCATGTTGAAAATATGATTGTTTCTTCAGCCGACCTGGCCAACAGCGATAAGACTGATGGTTTCCTCAAACAAACCAAGGCTTTTACCCGCGGCGATTTCAGCGGGGCATTTTTGCAGGCAGGAGTAAGTGAACTCACCATGGCTGCCATTTGTAATGGAATTGCCTTGCATGGAGGTGTGCGGGCGGCTTGTGCTACTTTCTTCGTTTTCAGCGACTACATGAAACCAGCCATCCGCTTGTCAGCGCTTATGGAGCTTCCTGTAACATTCATCTGGAGCCACGATGCATTCCGCGTTGGCGAAGACGGCCCCACCCATCAGCCGGTTGAGCAGGAAGCTCAGATCAGGTTGCTCGAAAAACTTAAAAACCATCATGGCAGAATGAGTCTGCTTGCACTCAGGCCTGCCGATTCTTACGAAACTTCGGTGGCCTGGAAAATGGCTCTGGAGAATACAACCACGCCTACAGCTCTCATTTTTTCGAGACAAAATATTAAGGATTTACCGGTTTCGGAAGGATTAACTCCTTATCAATCAGCACTGAGGGCCGAAAAGGGTGCCTACATTGTAAAAGATACAGCCGGCACTCCTGATGTTGTCCTGATTGCAAGTGGTTCGGAAGTTTCAACCCTGGTGGAAGGCGCGGCCATTCTCGAAAATGAAAAGCAGATCAAATGCAGAATCGTTTCAGTAATTTCTGAGGGGCTCTTCCGCGGACAGAGCAAGGAGTATCAATTGTCAGTAATTCCGGATGGCATTCCCGCATTTGGCCTTACAGCCGGATTGCCGGTGAATCTGGAAGGACTGGTTGGCAACAACGGTAAAGTATGGGGCCTCAACCACTTTGGGTATTCAGCTCCGGCAAAAGTTCTGGACGAAAAATTCGGATTTACTCCTCAGAACGTTGTACTTCAGGTTTCTGAAATGCTGGGAAAATAATCAGAATGTATCCACGCTGATTCCCTCGTGAGCAATCTGCAGGGTTTCAACTGCTACTTCACTTGCGTTTGCATTCAAAACCGGACCGATTAGTTTAAAAGGCCAGGCATTTCTTACTTTCCAGCGAAGTACAGGTTCGTGCGACTCGTTGAGCAGCGTTATGGTCATGTCCCTTCGTTCTGCTTTATTGAATTTTACGGTGTTGATCCACTGATAAAATTCATTGTCACCCTGAATGATGCCTCGTTTAAGGGTAAGGTAATTGTATTTTTCATGACCTGGCATAATCACCGGGCTGTCTTCGGGCGAACTTCCCTCGCGATGCTCAATAGCGGAATGCTCGATTACGATTCCAGATACTTCGCTGAAGCCCATTCTTGTACCACCCCATTCTACAATAAAATGATTGGTGGTGAGCGGATATTTACTCATAAAACAATGTTTTAGTTTTTTAATAAAAGCACAGAACCTCATATTGAGCCGGTTTAATGATCCACTTCAACCTTGAAGATCAACAGTTAAAAACAATCCCCGGCTTTATAAGTTTTATCGTCAAATACATTTCATAGTTTTTAATCAGAGTTTTACACAGGCAGCGATGCCTGTAGGCCTGACATCATTTTCAAAATTCCATTTTAATTATAAGGCTGAAGACTAACCTCTTTTTCCTATCTTTGCCGCATGCAGGAAACCATTCTTATACTCGATTTCGGATCGCAGTACACCCAGCTTATCGCCCGCAGAGTCAGGGAGTTAAATGTATATTGTGAAATACATCCTTTTAATAAAATTCCTGAAATCACCCCCTGGATTAAGGGAGTGATTCTTTCGGGAAGTCCATTTTCTGTGCGTGATAAGGATGCCCCATACCCCGATTTGTCCTCATTGAGGGGAAATTTGCCTCTGCTGGCAGTTTGTTATGGAGCACAATACCTTGCACAAACCTCGGGCGGTGAGGTAATGCCGTCAAAAATCAGGGAATACGGCAGGGCCAACCTTGGTTTTATTGATATCACCAACAAGCTTATGGCCGGTTTGAGTCAGGGCAGCCAGGTCTGGATGTCGCATGGAGATACAATCCTCAAGAAACCCGATGATTTTCAGATTATTGCCAGCACTGCTGATGTGGAGATTGCCGGATTTCAGGTAAACAACGAAAATACCTGGGGCATTCAGTTCCACCCCGAAGTTTATCATTCCTCCGAAGGTTCTGTGCTGCTGAAAAACTTTGTGGTGAACATTTGCGGTTGTGCACAGCAATGGACTCCCGATTCCTTTGTGGATATCGCCATTGCCGAACTCAGGGAAACCCTGGGCAACGATAAGGTTGTGCTGGGACTATCAGGCGGAGTTGACTCCTCGGTTGCAGCCGTTCTTTTGCACCGGGCAATTGGCAGCAACCTTCATTGCATTTTTGTTGACAATGGCTTGTTGCGCAAGGATGAGTTTGCGAAAGTTCTCGATTCATACAAACATATGGGTCTGAATGTGAAAGGGGTAGATGCTACCGACCTGTTCCTGAAAGCCCTGGAAGGCATCAGCGAACCCGAGCAAAAACGCAAAGCCATTGGTAAAACCTTTATTGATGTTTTTGATCACGAGGCACATCTGATCAGCGATGTCAAATGGCTGGCACAGGGCACCATTTATCCTGATGTTATTGAATCGGTTTCTGTAAACGGCCCGTCAGCCACCATCAAATCGCATCACAATGTAGGCGGTTTGCCCGATTATATGAAACTTAAGGTAGTTGAACCTTTAAAGAGTCTTTTTAAGGATGAAGTAAGAAGGGTAGGGGCCAGCCTCGAAATTGATCCTGATATTTTAAATCGTCATCCTTTCCCCGGTCCTGGTCTTGGAATCAGAATATTGGGCGAAATTACCCGTGAAAAAATAAGAATCCTGCAGGAAGCGGATGCCATTTTCATTGACGGGCTGAAATCTTCAGGACTTTACCGTGAGGTTTGGCAGGCTGCCGTAATTTTGCTTCCGGTAAAATCGGTGGGCGTTATGGGCGATGAAAGAACCTATGAATACGTTGTTGCCCTCAGGGCTGTGGGTTCTACCGATGGCATGACTGCCGACTGGTCGCATCTTCCCTATGAATTTCTGGCAAAAGTGTCGAACGACATCATAAATAAAGTAAAAGGGGTGAACCGTGTGGTGTATGACATCAGCTCCAAACCACCGGCAACCATCGAATGGGAATAATCCGTCCAAATTAAAAATCCCGGGCATGGTAAAGAGAGTTTTTTTCAGTTTCATGTTTGCGCTTGCGATGTTGGCTGTTTCTGCTCAAAATGTGGAGATACGCAGGTCGAAAGTGGTTGAAACCTACAAGGGAAAGCAATACTACATTCATTTTGTTGATCAGGGGCAAACCCTGAATGCCATTGCCAGAGCCTATGATGTAAAGGCAGAGGATATTCTGAAAGCCAATCCCGATGTTTCGGAAAATCTGAGGCCCGACCAAATGCTGATGATACCTGCAGGTACTTCTGTATTGCGCGAAGAGCAAACCCCGACTCCTCAGCCACAGGAAAATAAGGCGGTTGAAGTATCAAACGACAAGCCAAAACCATTCCCCGGACAGGAATCCAACCTTCATACCATTCAACCCAAAGAAACATGGTATGCTTTGTCAAGACAATATCAGCTGCCTGTTCAGGAGTTGATTGCTGCAAACCCCGGCATTGATACCCTTAAAATTGGAATGCAGGTGGTTATTCCTGAAAAGAAAATAATACAGCCTGTTGAATTGCCTGCACGCGAAGGCTTTAAGATTCATCATGTTGCGCCTCAGGAGACTTTGTACGGCATAGCAACCGCCAGCAAAACTACTGTAGATCAGCTTTTGTCAATCAATCCGGAGTTGAAGGATGGGTTAAAGGCCGGTCAGCAGATATATGTGCCGTCTGTTACTCAAACTGCTGCAAGGCAGACCGTTGCCGATGGAATGATCAGGCATGAGGTGCAGAAAAAAGAAACACTTTACAGCATTTCTAAACAGTATAATGTTGACATTCAGGATATTGTTAAGGCCAATCCGGGACTGGGAGGTACATTGCGAAAAAACGATGTTATATTAATTCCTGTCGCCAGGAAGGAAACTGTGGCAGAAAAACCGGTTGAAACGGTGGTTTCGGGGCGCGACATCCATCAGGAAGCTGTTATACAATATTCTCCGAAGAGCAAATGCAGCGAAGGCAGGTACACCCGGGTTTTTAACGTTGCTTTGATGATCCCCCTGCAGCTCGAAGAGGTTGACAGCATAAGAACGGGCGATATCACCGGCATAAAATTGCCTTCAGATTACAGGCCTTTCGATTTTATTCAGTTTTATGAAGGAGCCTTGATTGCTGCAGATCAGGCTGCTGAAAAGGGCATCAACGTAAAAATTCACCTTTTTGATGCCGATGCAGGGAGTGGATTGTCAAAAACCCGCAGAATTCTTGCCGGACAGGAAATCAGAAATATGGATCTGATTATCGGGCCTTTCTTTGCCAGCAGTTTTGAGCTGGTTGCTGAATTTGCTGCCCTCCATAAAATTCCGGTTGTAAATCCGCTGTCGCAGCGCAATGAGATTATTGAGTCGAATACACAGGTTATAAAAATGCAACCATCGGGCTGGAGTGTATATACCAATGCAGCCAGAATTATTGCTTCGGCCTATCCCGATGCCATTTTTACTGTAATGAGAAAGAATGATGCCGAAAACAGCAGCATGGCAGCAGCCATACATTCCTCTCTTTCCAAAGCAATTATGGATTCAAGCAGGGTAAACGAGGTTATTTACAGTCAGGGATATGAATCGGGTTTGCTCAAAAAACTGCGGCCGGGAAAAAACAATGTGGTTTTTATGCTCACATCCGACAAGGCATTGATTCCTGCTTTGCTCAGAAGACTCAATGATGAAAGAGAGAAGTATGGCCTTGTAGTTGTTGGCCTGAAGGACTGGGAAGATATGGAAACCGAGTTCAACTATCTGCACAACCTGAAAGCGCACTTTTTTACTCCCTGGTTTGTGGATTACGAAAGTGCAGCGAGTCTGGAATTTATCAAAGAATTCAGAAGCAGGTTCGAAGCCGATCCCGAGATTGACAGATATGCTTATCTGGGCTACGACATCACCAGGTATTTTCTGGATGCCCTGTATAATTTTGGTCCCGGTTTTACCGATTGCCTGCCTTCATTCCGGAATCCGGTTTTAAGCAGCGACTTCAGTTTTGTAAGAACCCCCGAAGGAGGATTGGGAAACACTGCTGTAACAGTGTACAAATTAGAGGATTACAAGCGGGTGGTGGTGAGATAGGCTGAAGCATTGATGGCCGGCACAGGCAGGGATTATCAGGGGCAATTTTATTTGGGGGAAATCGATAGGACGACTTTGGGAAATCGAAAGGACGAGTTAGAGAAATCGAAAGGACGACTTTAGGAAATCGAAAAGACGATTTTTTAGCTTGATTAGTTGAAAATATAAAACCGATGGATATGAGACACATAGGAGTAGAAATGTGAGAGGTGCACTCGGGCTGTTAATTACTTGTGGGGCTGGCTAATCGATTGGCGTTTCGTTGGT
>JANJXJ010000148.1 GCA_024709105.1 Lentimicrobium sp.
CAGTTCGTGCAGCAAACTTGATGAATCAGAGGTGGCGGGCCTGCTCAGGCAGGCTGCTGAACTCGAACAATCGGGTGATGAAGCCGGGGCGAAAGCACTCATGGAACAAGCAGCCCGGCTTACTGAAGCCGACCTTTTGCAGGCAATTGAGCAACCCTTTCCCGATCCTCAGGGCCTCTATTGTAAAGATAATCCAACGGTGAGGCATATTGCCTGTATTCTGAAGCTTACAGCCAGAGTTGAGTTGACTGGCAATTCCGACCTGTCAGCCAGGGGTATGCAGCGTGCCGCAGAAGGGGTTGACTTCTGGACTTCGCAGTTTGCTCATACTCCGATTCCCGAGGGCAATGATCTTTGCCGTGAATATCTCGCTTGTATCTATAAGGCCATGGCTCAGCGCGAACTAATTGGTATTGCGCATAGTGCGGTAGATGATTTACTCCAGGCCAAAGCCGATGAAATTCTGAAAAAGGGATGCAACCCTTGTGAAACCAAATGGGTGGCCGTGGGTAAAGTTGATATAAACTGGGTGAACGAGGATGAGCATGTGTCAATCTCCGGATACGCACAATGGGTTAATTTTCATCTTATTGCAAATCTTCCTGAGCTTGAAGACAGATGTATGCACCTCAATTATGATGATCGTCTCACTTTTCCGTATGCCTGCGATGGAGGTGTTATTAGCGATAAAGGCGGAAAAATACCTACCTCGTTGACTATGACTGACGGCGACAACACTTTTGCTACAGATATGATAGAAGGCGATTTGATTATCTGTGCTTCGAATACACTGAATCCTACAGATTTGTATCTTAGGGCTTATCTTGGTTTTTCTGATCACGGACAATCTGTTGAAGTGTCGCTTGTAAATCATTTATCTGCTATAAAATCCAGAAAACCTTTTAAAGTTACCGAAACCGTTACCAACGAGGAAATACCTTCGTACAATGCAAAATTTGTGTTTTTGTTTTATCCGGTAAGTGGTTGGGAACTTGGTGATTTATAATTGATTACAATCTTAACTAAAAGCACAAAGGATTTGCTTGATGCAATATCTTGTTCTTATGTTTGGATTCATAAATCTACATTGAACTGAATCAACAGAACGTATTAATGCCATATTGAAAGACTTGCCGGTTGACCAATGCATTACATCATATGCACTGGTTTGGAAGTGCTGTTGTATTCTGATATTTGGTAATTTAGCAGGGACTTTAATGCCTGATGGAGCCAAACAGGAAATACTCAATGTACGTATTGCCCAACATCTTGTTGGTTGTGGTGGTATTGGCGCTGTCGTTCTGGCTTAAGCCTGAATTAAATGCCGGCAACTTATTTCTCATAGCTATAACAGTTATTCTGATTGCCCTGCTTTCGCATTTCAGCATTGTTTTTTCGGCAAAGATTAAAAGGGATTCCAGCCGGAGAATCATCTTAACTTTTTTAATTCTGTTAATTCTGATTGCCGGATGGGTATTAATTGTTCGGTTAAGTAGCTATATCTGGGGAACTTCCCTGGCCTGGCAATTGAAGTGGGGAAGCCTTGTTTTCTGCGGTTCTATAATTCTTTTCGAATACATCTGTTTTTATCTCAACAGGAAGGGAGTGTATGAGCTGAACAGAATGGGTGACAGACTGAGCATAAAGGAAATGGAGCTGGATACAATGAAAACCCAGCTGAATCCGCATTTTTTGTTCAACAGCCTGAACAATGTTGCGGCCACCATAATGGTAAACCGCGATCTGGCTCTTGATTACACCTACAAACTTTCTGAACTGCTGAGATATCAGGTTGGCATTTCCGGCCGCGAAACTGTAGGAATTTCGGAAGAAGAAGCCTTTATCCGCAACTATCTTGATATTGAGAGGTTACGTCATGGCGACAGGTTTAATATTGAGTTTGTGAGTGAAATTTATACCCCATCGCTTCAATTGCCTCCTTTTTTGCTACACCCAATCATTGAGCAGGCATTGAGACAAAGCCAGGGGCTTAATGGCAGGTCTTCGATCCTGATCAAACTGCGCGCTGATAATGCTCTGCTTTTACTGGCAATTAGCTTCGCAAAACCGGTTAGCCCGGCGCATAAACAAACCGGAAACCTTCATATGATTGAGAAAAGACTGAAACACCTCTATCCCGGGCGGCATAGCCTTGTGGAAATTCAGAAAAATGGCAGCCGTGAAATTGAGCTAATAATCAGGTTCTGATTTTAAAGAAATATGACCAATACCGAAGAAAAACTTGTTTGCCTGGTAGTAGACGATGAGCAACCCGCTCAATGGGTACTAACCAGTTTTATCAGCGAAAACGACCGCCTGCATCTGGCTGGTTGTGCATTTGATGCAGTGGAAGCCCTCCACATCCTTAAAACTCAGAATATTGATCTGCTGTTTCTCGACATTAACCTGCCAGGAATCAGCGGGTTAGATCTGCTTGATTCTCTGGAATTTGAACCCATGGTAATTTTTACCACTGCCTATGCTTCGTATGCGGTAAACTCATTTGATTATAATGTAGTGGATTATCTGGTTAAACCGGTTACCCGGCAACATTTTAACAGGGCTGTCGGACGGGCTCTGGAAAGAGCTACATTGAAAGAAGTCGGGCAACCTGCTGAAGGGCAATTTTCATCGCGCGAACTCGAGCTTAATCTCGGTGGCAGCGTTGAAACTGTTAAAACCAAAGACATTTATTATCTGCAAAGTTATGGCAACTATGTAAAGGTGTTTATGGAAAACGGCCGGATGATTCTTGCTACCTCAACAACCCATCAGCTTCAGAATCAACTTCCTGCTCAGGCGTTCCTCAGAATTCACAAATCATACATCGTTAACAGGCGCTTTATAAGAGCTTTTTCGAGCAATTCGGTGATTGTGGGTAAAGAAAGGTTGCCTGTCGGTATATCCTATCGTCAGGCAGTTCTGGCTTCGCTTAACGGAAATTAGGATAAATACTTCCCTACCAAACGCAACAGGTCGCGCTGTTGAAATGGTTTGAAAAGGTATTCATCTACCCCTGCTTTCTGCATTTGTGCTTTGGCTTCTTCAGTAACATTGCCGGTAATCATAATCACCGGCAGATTATTATGTTTACCGGTTTTATCTTTCCTTAAACCTTCAGTAAGCTCCAGCCCGTCTATACCTGGCATAAACATATCGCTCAGCAGCATTGAATAGTGTCCTTTCCCGAGCATCTCCAAAGCTTCTTTTCCGTTTTCAGCTACATCAATTTCGAGGCCTGCTTTTTTCAGTATGGTTTTAAGCAATAAAACATTGAAGTAATTGTCATCGGCAACCAATATCTTTCCTGACCTCCCTTCAAAGTTATAATCCACCAAATTATCTTTTTCCGAAAGCGATGTTTCAGTAGCTGAATTGTATGGAATGCTAAAGCTGAACTCAGATCCTTTTCCAGCTTCACTTTTTACCTGTATTTTTCCACCAAGACTGTCAATGAGCCTTTTGGTTACAGGCAATCCAAGTCCTGTTCCCAACACCCACCGCGATGAAGTTTCAGAATGAACGCGGGTATACTCATTAAATATTTCAGGAAGATTTGCAGCTGGTATGCCGATTCCGGTATCGCGGACACTCACTTCGAGAATAGCTTTACCGTTTGTGCCTTCTTTTAGGTCAGCTTTTATGGAAATACTCCCCCTGTGTGTATACTTTACAGCGTTGCTCAGCAGGTTGTTTAGTATCTGTTTTAACCTGATTTCGTCTCCGCTCAGAAGTTTATCACCCGAAACAGGTGTATACCTGATGGCTATATTTTTTTCTTTCGCCATGCCTTCAAAAGCCCGCAGGGTTTGCTTAATAGTTACGCGCGGGTCAAATGTTTCATACATGAAAGTCATTTTCCCGGCTTCGAGCTTCGATAGGTCAAGAATGTCGTTAACAGTGGTGAGCAAAATCTCCGACGAGGAAATAATGCCTGACAGGTACTCCATTTGCTCATTATTCAGGCCTGCCTTTTCCAACTGCTCGGCAAAACCGATAACCGAGGAAAGCGGAGTACGGAATTCATGACTCATATACGACAAAAACCGCCGTTTTTCTTCAGCTTCTTTTATAGCTTTTTCCTGCGATCTTGCTATTTCACGCTGATATTTGCTGTTGCGGTAAAACATCCAGCCTGTTATTAATGCCAGAATAAATGCTCCAAATATAATTGAAAGCAGCAGGTTTTGAAGCACTCCGGTTGATCTTACAATGGCCGCTGTTGATTTGGCCCGGTATGAGCCTTCTGATTGAACAGCAAGTTGTTTCAGCGAAACAAGTATCTGCCTGATTTCATCCATCAGGGTGTTATTCAGCCTGATCAGCCGCAGCTCGCTCTGCCTGAGTTCGTTTCTGTTCTGCAACTGTTTCCTGAGTTGCAACTGATAATAAATATTGGTCTTGTTGATTACTTCTTCAGCAAATCCAGCCATACTGATGGTGGTATCCGCTGCAGCTTCCGGATGAAAGGTCTGGGGATCTCCTGTTTTTACCACAACCAGGCTTTTGGTTGTTTGCTGTTCTTCTTCTCCTACCAAAAATGTTTTTATTTTTCCAAGAAGTCCTTTTTTTCGCGATCCGGTAGTTTGGCTTAAACTCAATGTATCAGTTGAATAACCGGCTGCTGCTGCTGAGAATCGTTTCACGGTGATAGATTGATCCGGACTTTGAAACGGAGTTTCTTCCATATTTGCACTCAGCAGCATCAGCGAATCAGTTAGCCTTTTCAGCCTGATGTAGGAATTGGCTTCCCGGTTTCTTTCTTCAATAATAACTCCTGCCTTGTTTGGTGAGGTGTCGCCGGTAAATGGCTTAATGATATTTTGTAGTGTATCAAGATGAGATACCAGCCTGGCTATCTGTAATTTGTAACTCTCAAATCTTTGCTTCTCGTAACTGAGGGTGTATTCCTTGAATTCGTTTTCAGCCATGAAAAGTGCTTCAAGGGTATTCTCCACCTGTTCAACGGGTTGGCGGCTGTCGCGGAGTATTTCAAGAGCCACCGAAATTTCGTTTTTCTGTTTTTGCCTGACAATAAATGCGATTACAACAGCAGAAATAATCAATAACAAAAGCAGGGAAGCAAGAATAGTAGTGGTTTTGCTGTTTTTTTGCATAAGCCGGTTTTTACTTATCGGTCACAAAATTAAGGTATTGGGGCGTGAATTTACTTGTGCCTTCTAAAAATAAATGACAAACGAAACTTGTCATTTATTTAGCTATTGTGGTTATCTAAAGGTCTGAAAAACAAATATAATTATTATTGAATCAAAATTGTTTGAACCATGATGCATTGATTGTTGTAAATTTATTTAATTTTACATTTTATATCACAGCTAACTTTTATAACCGGATTTTTCCCCGGTTTGTTGCTCTTGATTTCTGTGCCGGGTTAGAAAGTTGTGTTCTGAGCCAGCAGTGGGTTAATGCAGTGTTTTACCTGAACCTGCACGGCTAAACCTGATTTAAGCTATGATGTAAGATGAATAAATCTCAGAATGTTAAAAAATTTACATAAATAATCCAGCTGCATCACCCGAATCCCCCGTAAAATGGAATTGCACGAAGAGATTAAACAACAGATTCCCGAACTTCTGGACGGGTTACCTGTGCCCTTTTTCATCAAAGACCTTGATCTGAAATATTCAGTCTGTAATTCAAGGTTTATTCGTTTGTTTAAAGGTAAAACAAAGCAGGAAATCATTGGCAGGCGTCTGAATGATCTATTGCCTAAAGCCGAAGCCGCTTACCACCTGAGCAATGATCTTAAAGTCCTTGAAACAGGCATGCAGATTTCGTACCGGCTTCCTGTATCAACAGATGAGATTGTAAGGGATTCGGAAATTCAGGGTGTTACCAAGGCACCTTTGATAAACAGACAAGGAAAAATTATTGGGATTATTGGTATTTTAAGTTTTGAATGTTCTGAAGAAAAAGCTGGTAATCAGACTGGAAATAGCGGGATTCATTCTCAAAACTTATTGGAGGCATCAAAATTGCAGATTCAAAACAAGAAACTGATTGACCAGATTTCAGATTTAATCAACCGGCAGTCAGATTTTGAGGCCCCTGAAAACCGGTTTGAAGTAGCACTTATGGCTTTGAATGCAGGAGTGTGGGAATGGAATCCTGTAACAGATAACATCTTATTGAACGAAAAATGTTTCGAGATTCTTGGAATTACTTTTGGCAGAGTTACAAGAGAGATATTTCTTTCGGCAGTATATCACGAAGATAAAGACAGAATTTCGGAAATGTGGCAGCGCATAGCCTTGAACCCCGGATGGTTTGACTTTGAGTTCAGGGCTGAAGTCAGGAATCAGTTACGCTGGATTCGCATCTCAGGTTATTACTTTGCCCCTTCCGAAACTCCTGATATGGTTGCTACAGGCGTAATGATTGATGTGACTGACGAAATGGAGTTTCAGGATAAACTGCTTCAAAACCGCAGCTTTCTGCAAACAGTTGTTGACGATCAAACCGAAATTGTTTGCCGCTTTGATGAAAGTGGATACCTTACTTTTAATAATAAGGCTTTTACCCGTTTTTTTGGAACTGCTATTGATTTATCGGGAAATGTAAGAATCAAATCACTGTTTGATCACCGCGATTACATCCGCTTAAAAAGAGCCTTTGGGTCTCTTTCTCCGGAGAAAACAGTTGCTGGTTTTATGCAGAAATATCTGCTTCCCGGACAAAAACCACTTAAAATTCAGTGGACCATCAGGGCATTATATCGTCAGGGTGATGTTTTTTCAGGTCATCAACTCGTAGGCCATGATATCACCGAGCTGGAAGAAAACCGCCTGGCTCTCCGCCGCAGCGAAGAAATGTACAGGCTTATTGCCGAAAATTCAAAAGACATAATCACCATTCATGCATCAAATGGGCAGATTGAATATGTATCTCCCTCAGTAGAATCTATTTTAGGGTATTCAGCATCTCTTATTTATGGTTCTGACTTCAGGCTGCATGTGTTGGAAGAGGACAAAGAGCCTTTGGCGGAGGTAGTCAGGAAAGTGGCTTCAACTCATAAACCATTGCTTGCAGAATATCGCATCATCAATTCAAGTGGCGAAATCATCTGGTTTGAAAGTATGATTCAATTGCATTATGATGTTAAAAAGCAACCTTCGGGCAAGCTGATTGCAGTTACCAGAAATATCCACAAACGAAAAATTGCACAGGAACAGCAAAAGCAAACAGAATCTGAATTAAAAGAAGCCAATTTTACCAAGGATAAGTTTTTTTCAATAATTGCGCATGACCTGAGAAGCCCTTTTACTTCAATTATTGGTTTTGCCCGATTGCTGAGCGAGGAATATGCAGATTTTTCTGACGAGGAACGCATGAGTATGGTGCGGCAGATTCAGGTTTCAACAGAGCATACCTATCAGCTGCTCGATAATTTGCTTACATGGGCAAAATCGCAGCTGGGACATACACGTTTTCAGCCCGAGACATTCTCAATTCTGACTATTATTCGCGAAACTGTTGTTCAGGCAGGGGCTCAGGCCAAATTAAAAAGCATTGATCTCGCAGTTAACAGCGACGTAGATCTGTATGTACATGCCGACATTAATATGATGAGAGTGATCCTCAGAAATTTGATTTCCAATGCAATTAAATATTCTTTCGGTGGCACCTCGGTTGAAGTAAATCTGGTTAAGGATGAAAATAAGGCCAGAATTGAAATATCCGACAGTGGTATTGGTATGGAAAAAGAAACGCTGGATGCTCTGTTTAACCTTAGCGACAAGGTGGTTTCATCAAAAGGTACTGCCAACGAGCGTGGTACAGGCTTAGGGTTAATTCTGGTTAAAGAATTTGTTGATAAAAATGCAGGCACAGTGTCCGTTATAAGTACGCCGGGCGAGGGGAGTTGTTTTACACTTTCCTTCCTTCTGGCACAAAAAACAGAATAATACAGCATTTTTCAAATTCAGGTACTGTTAATCGGCTTATGCCCGGGGTTGTTTTCCCGGCAATTTTTCATAAAGTTGATTTTGTTGAAGTTACAAATGGCAAAATGCTGTCCTTTAAGCAGTTAATAGACAAGTAGATTTTGTATTGGAAGATAAATTCCTGTTGTTGTATTACGGATATGTTAAAATATTTAATTTAGCCGCGTTTAAGATATCAACCAACCTAACTCAAAATCATTATGTTGCGCAACATTATTGCCGTTTTTACGGTTGTGGGTATGGTGGCCATGGCTACCAGTTGTGGAGAAACCACCAAAACTGAAGAACAAATGGAAAATTCGTTACAGGGAGTTATTCCTGCCGGTGGTGATTTAATGCCGGATTCAGAGACCGATGTAGCCCAGCGGCTGTCAATTTTTGCCCCTGTTACCTTAACCGCTGATATCAGTCACCTTTCGGAAAAGGAAAAACAAATGCTTCCATTGCTTTTTGATGCTGCAGCCATTATGGATGAGATATTCTGGCAGCAAACCATAGGCAATAAAGATGCTTTTCTTGCCCGCATAAAAGATGAAACTGCCCGAAAATTTGCCATGATCAATTATGGCCCGTGGGACAGGCTTAACGGAAACAAACCCTTTTTGGCCGGTATTGGCGAAAAGCCCCTAGGAGCAAACTTTTATCCGGCAGACATGACCAAAGAAGAATTCGACACACTTCAAAACCCCGACAAAACCAGTTTATACACACTTATCCGGCGTAATGAAGATGGTACTCTGCGAGTGGTGTGGTATCATCAGGCTTTTGAATCAAAAATCAAGAAAGCAGCTGAACTCATCAAGCAGGCTGCAGTACTGGCCGAAGATGCCGGCCTTAAAAAATATCTTGAACTCAGAGCCGAAGCGCTGCTTACTGATAAATATCAGGAAAGCGATTTTGCCTGGATGGATATGAAAACCTCAAATATTGATTTTGTAGTTGGCCCTATCGAAAATTACGAGGATGCCCTGTTTGGTTACAAAGCTGCTCAGGAAGCGTTTATTCTCATAAAGGATGTGGAATGGAGCGATCGTCTTACCCGTTTTGCAGCGCTGCTTCCCGAACTTCAAAAAGGTTTGCCGGTTGATCAGAAATACAAGAACGAGGTACCCGGCTCTGATGCCGACCTCAATGCATACGAAGTAATTTATTATGCCGGCGATTGCAACTCGGGCAGCAAAACCATTGCAATAAATCTTCCAAACGACGAAGAAGTGCAGCTGAAAAAAGGCTCACGTAAGTTACAGCTGAAAAATGCAATGAAAGCCAAATTCGATAAAATTCTGGTTCCCATTGCCGATGTGCTGATTGACCCTTCGCAAAGAAGCTATATAAAATTTGATGCGTTTTTTGCCAACACCATGTTTCATGAAGTGGCACACGGGCTAGGTATAAAAAATACCCTGGATGGAAAAGGCACTGTGCGCGAAGCACTTAAGGAACAATATTCTGCAATTGAGGAGGCCAAGGCCGACATACTCGGACTTTACATGGTTACAAAACTATACGAAATGGGTGAGCTCACCGAAGGTGTGGTAATGGATAACTACGTAACTTTTATGGCCGGAATTTTCCGTTCAGTTCGTTTTGGAGCAGCCAGCGCTCATGGTAAAGCCAATATGCTTACATTCAATTACTTTAGCGAAAATGGTGCATTCACCCACCAGGAAGATGGAACCTATCTGGTTAATTTCGATAAAATGAAACTGGCTGTTGAAGGTTTGGGAGGCATGATTCTAACCCTGCAGGGCGATGGCAATTACGATAAGGTTAAAGAGCTTATTTCTGCCAAATCGGTAATTCCGGAACAACTCCGCAATGATCTTGACAAACTTAAAGGAGCCGGAATCCCTGTTGATATCGTTTTTGAACAGGGCAAAAGTGTAATGGGCCTCTGAGAGTCAACCGTCCGATAATGGACAAAAGGATGATAAAACCGTACATGCCTGATTGGGATACTTTTGTCGCAGTCGGGCATGTGTTTGAATTACAGGCAAATAACCAATTGGCATGATTTTGGGCAATAGCCGCAATTATTGCTGGGTTATAATTCCAAAGCAATTTTCTAAAATAAATAATTAAACCAATTCAAATGAGAAAACTTCTCTTTACCCTGATGATGCTGGTAGCTCTGAGTGCAGGGCTGCGCGCCGGAAATCCTCCCGACGAAGGTATGTGGCTTCCCATGTTTGTGGAAAGGCTTAACTACACCGATATGCAGGAAGCCGGGCTGAAACTTTCGGCCAAAGAAATTTACGACATCAACAATGCCAGCCTCAAAGATGCTATTGTCAGCCTCGGAGGTGGATTTTGTACTGCCGAAGTCGTTTCACCCAAAGGACTTTTATTC
The DNA here is from genome assembly GCA_024709105.1 of Lentimicrobium sp. Lineage (GTDB taxonomy): Bacteria > Bacteroidota > Bacteroidia > Bacteroidales > Lentimicrobiaceae > Lentimicrobium. The sequence goes on from JANJXJ010000148.1 coordinate 10,315, forward strand.
ACCAACCATCATTGTGCTTACGATGTAATTCAAAAGCACAGCTCCATTGAGCACGATTACCTTACCGATGGTTTCTGGGCCCGCAGCCTCGAAGAAGAGCTTCCCAATGAAGGACTTACAGCTTCGTTTCTGGTAAAAATGGATGATGTTACTTCCAGGGTTTTGGAGAAAGTTACTCCTGGAATGTCGGAAAGTGAAAGATCGGCTTCCATTGCAAAGGCCATTGAAGCGTTAAAACAGGAAGAGTCAGCCGATGGCAGGTATGAGGTTTCAGTTAAAGGTTTTTATAACGGTAATGAGTACTATCGTTTTGTTTATGAAGTATATAAAGATGTTCGTCTGGTAGGAGCTCCTCCTTCAGCCATTGGAAAATTTGGCGGCGATACCGACAACTGGATGTGGCCACGCCACACCGGAGACTTCAGTATTTTAAGGATTTACACCGGCCCCGATGGAAAACCTGCAGAGTATTCAAAAGAAAATATTCCCCTGAAACCCAAACACTTCCTTAAAATATCGGTGGATGGCGTTGAACGCGAAGACTTTGCCATGATATGGGGCTATCCCGGTTCAACCGACCGCTACCGCACATCACATGGAATTCAGGCTACATTAAACGAAATCAACCCTGCCATTATTAAAGTTGGTGGCCGCATTCTCGAAATAATGAAAGCCGATATGGATAAAAGTGATGAGGTTCGCATCAAATACGCCTCCAACTATGCCGGACTTGCCAATTTCTGGAAAAACAAAATTGGTGAAAGCCGTGGTTTGAAAAGACTTGATGTTTACGAAAAGAAAAAGGCCATTGAAGATCATTTTGCAGCATGGGTAAATGCCGATGAAAGCAGAAAAGAGAAATATGGTACTGTACTTCAGGATCTTACTGATGCTTATGGCCAATTTGCTGCTATGAATTACAATTCCAAACTCTGGAACTTCCAGCTTTCGATGTTTGGTTCACAAATGCTGCAATTCCCGCTGCAAACCCAGGGAATCATCAATATACTGAAAAGCGGTCAAAAAGGTGAAGAATTACAGGCTTCGCTGGCTCCTTTCCGCGAAATGGGAAAAGAGCAGTTTAAAAACTACAATTCACCCACCGAGGAGAAAATACTGGCCGCAATTCTTGAAATGTACCGCGAAAGTGTTCCTGCTGAATCACTACCTGATATTTACAACCTGATCAACAAGAAATACAAAGGTGATGTTAACCTGTTTGCCAAAAAGGTATTTGAAACCTCTGTACTTACAACTCCTGAGAAATACAATGCTTTTCTTGCAAAACCTTCGCTTAAAACCTTTGAGAAAGACCTGGCTTATCAACTTACCAACTCTTTCTACAATTCGTTTATGACTCAGAATATGGCAGCAGGCCCGATCAACGAAAAACTTAAAAGAGCTCAGCGCCTTTTTGTTGATGGTTTGCGAAAAGCCAATCCAGATAAGGTTTATTATCCCGATGCCAATTCAACCATGAGGGTAACCTATGGTAAGGTACTCGATTATTATCCTGCCGATGCTGTTCATTATGACTATGTTACATATATGGATGGTATTATGGAGAAAGAAGATCCCACCAACGACGAGTTTATCGTTCCTGCCAAACTTAAAGAAATCTATGAGAAAAAAGATTTTGGCAAATGGGGCACAGCCGATGGACGTATGGTAGTTAATTTCCTCAGCCACAACGACATTACAGGCGGGAACTCAGGAAGCCCGGTAATCAACGGCGATGGCCATCTTATTGGTATTGCTTTCGACGGCAACTGGGAAGCCATGAGCGGTGATATCGCTTTCGAAACAGAATTGCAGCGCACCATCAATGTTGACATTCGCTACGTTATGTTAATCATTGATAAGTATGCCGGTGCATCAAACCTGATTGAAGAACTGGTATTCGTTAAAAAAGAAGCGAAAAACTAATACATCTCAGTGTTGGATAATATTTCCCGGGAAGTGTGATGCTTCCCGGGATTTTTTTGTTGGTTTATAGCTTCAGGATATCTGAGAATGTATCTGAATAATTCAAACTCAGCAATTTTACCGGTATTTCAGAATAATATTCCCGAAATGTTTTTATGCCGGATGTAATACTTTTATTCCCGGATATTTTTATTTCAAATGCTTCCCCTGTCCTGAAATCGGAACTTACCACAAAATCTATCTCCTTTTGATCTGTAGTTCTCCAATATCTTATTGAATCTATGTCGTAGATCTCAGAAAGCCTTTTGAACACATAAGCTTCAAACAAAGATCCTTTGTCATTCCTGTACTCAAATGCTTCTAATCTGTTAAGAATGCTGTTGCGAAATCCGTTATCCAGCAGAAAAATTTTGGGCATTTTAGTAAGCTCTTTCCTGATATTGGAATAGAATGGCTTAACTAAGCGGATATGAAAGCATTTCTCAAGAACAAACAAATAATTATCAACTGTTTTATTGTCAATCCCTACAGTTGTTGCTATTTCATTTTTGTTTAGAATATTAGCATTCTGATCGGAGATTATTGCCAGCATTTTAAAAAACTTGTCCTGCAACTGAACACCAGATTCCATCACATCGCGTTTAAGAAACGATATCCTCAATTCTTTAAGAATTTCTGTTTTTTCCTTTAGTTCCTTTTCAAGAGCAACAGCAGGGTATCCGCCAAAGACCAGATATTCCTCAAACTTTTGAACTATAGCATTACGATTGGGTGAAATGTATTCTTTTTGAGTTCTGATAAACCTCAGTTCCTGATATAATTCTTGCTGATTGTTAAAAGCCAGATATTCATCGAACGACAAAGTATGCAGATTAAAAATCCGTTTTCTGCCTGCCAGTGAATCTTTAAATCTGTTATCAATATAGAATGCACTGCTTCCTGTGGCAACAATTTTAAGGTTTGCCTGGTACCTGTCAAAAAGATACTTCAGGAAATTGGTGGGATTACTGGCATATTGAATTTCATCAATAAAAGCAAATACGGGTGAATCACTGATATCTTTTTCTTCAGGATAGGGGGGACGAAGAATAAACCTGAACAGGTTTTCGGCATGTTGATTAATACTTTGCAGTATCTGAGGGTCTTCTAATGTTAGATAAAAAGCCTGCTCATTGCTGCTTTTTTTTTGTTTGTACAGTTCGTTCAACAGGGTAGATTTTCCTGTTTGGCGAGCTCCTATAATAATGGTGTACTCTTTTCGGCTCAGATGCCTGATGATCTGATTTTCAATGTTCCTTGAAAAATACATCTTCTTTTTTTTGCAAATATAGATATTTTTGGACTCAGACTCCAAAAATATCCGATATTTTTGGAGTGACACTCCAAAAATATCCGATATTTTAAATTGTACCCCGTGTTGTGGCAGGAACAAGTTTGGGTACTAAATATTCAGATTGTTGGATATATTTACTTTTTTCTTAGCTTTACCCCTTTGTTTCAGCAAACATCAAAACTATGCACGAAGATTTACTACTTCTCGATGGATTGAGGCTGAATTTCAGTCAGGCCAGCCTTCATATCATGAACATTACAATAGGTTTTATAATGTTTGGAGTTGCCCTCGAAATCAAATGGGGGCAGTTCAGAGATGTGTTGCGGAACCCGCGCAAGGTTGCAGTGGGGTTGATGGCTCAGTTTCTTGTATTACCTGCTGTTACGTTTCTGGCAGTATGGCTGCTGGGAGGTTTTATTACACCATCAGTTGCTTTTGGAATGTTACTGGTAGCATCCTGCCCCGGAGGTAATGTTTCCAATTTTATCAGCAGTGTAGCCAAAGCCAATGTTGCACTATCTGTAAGTCTTACAGCTATTGGTACTGTTTTGGCAGTTATTTTCACTCCGCTTAATTTTGCTTTCTGGGGTAAACTGTATTCTACAACTTCTCCCTTACTCAGGCCAATTGAGATTGATCCGTTGGATATGTTCAGGACTGTTGTAATCCTGCTGGGAATTCCTGTGGCTCTTGGAATCCTTTTTTCTCAGAAACTGCCCAAAGTAACGGATAAAATCAAAAAGCCGATTAAAACTTTGTCCATCGTTATTTTCGCTGCTTTTGTTGTTATGGCCTTCCGCAATAATTACAACTATTTCCTGCAGTACGCTCAATGGATTGTAATTATAGTATTCATTCACAACGCTATGGCTCTTACATCAGGTTATCTTACTGCCAGGGTTTTTGGGCTGAACCGCATAGACCGGCGTACCATTTCCATTGAAACCGGTATTCAAAATTCAGGATTAGGGTTGGTTTTGCTTTTTAATCCAAAGATATTTCCTCCTGAACTAAATATGGGCGGAATGGCTTTTATTGCAGCCTGGTGGGGAATATGGCATATTTTGTCAGGATTAGGACTTGCAACTTTCTGGTCATGGGCCAGGCCTGCCAGACAAACAGAAGCAGTAAGCTCCTGAAAAACACAAATAATTGATCTTATGGGCTTAAACACAATACACAGGACTTCCCTGCCTTATCGCATTTTATATTTTTTTGCCAGGTTCTTCTTTGGTTTGTATTACCGCAGATTTATCATTGTCGGGCGCGAAAATATTCCTAAAGATGTGCAGATTATTTTTGCATCCAATCATCAGAATGCCTTGATGGATGCGCTGTCAATTCTTTTTGGATATGGCAAACCTGTAGTTTTTCTGGCAAGAGCCGATATGTTTAAAAAGCAGTTTTTTGCCCGCCTGCTTTATTTTGTAAAGATTTTACCGGTTTTTCGGCCACGGGACGGGATGGATTCCATGAGTCAGAACTACGAAACCTTTTCGCGAACAGCCAAAGTACTGAAAGCCGGACTGCCCATCGGCATTTTACCCGAAGGAACCCACAGCCCGATAAAAAAACTTCAGCCACTCAAAAAAGGGATTTGCCGCATCGCATTTCTCACCGCCGAAACTGAAGAATTTAAGTCTGAGATTATGATTGTTCCTATGGGGGTTGATTATACCCATTACAGCAGAGCTGGTACCGACTTGCTATTGCAATACGGCAAACCTATTCCGGTTTCTGAGTATTACAGCCTTTATCAGGAAAATCCGCAGAAAGCAATTACTCAACTGCGCGACCGCCTGAGCCTGGCCATTCACAACCTGATGATTGATGCCAGAAACGAAGAGTTTTACCAAACCTATCTCCGGCTTTCATCCATGCTTCCGCAACCTCAGGCACCTCATCCGCACGAAGCCAGAGTTGCCGCTTTTTATCAGACTCAATCACTTATAAATAAGCTCGATGAGCAATTGCCCGAAAACAAGGAGTGGATGGAACAACTCTCATCTCAAACCTCTGCCTATTTTAAAAAACTGCGACTGCTGGGTCTTCGCGACAGATTGCTTCAGCAAAAGCCGCCCTCTCTTCTCACTTTGATTCTGAATACCTTGCTTTCCCTGATAGCTATGGTGGTGCACATTCCGGGAATGCTTTTTAATTATATCCCCTATAAACTACCTGTTCTGCTTGCTGCAAAAGTTCGCGACAAACAATTTGTGGCCACACTGCATTATGGATTTGGATTGGTTCTTTTCTTTTTTTGGTATCTGATAGCTGCAATTGTTATTTTGCTGATTTCAGGAAGCCTGATGAGCACTTTGCTTGTTCTGGTTATTGCTGCACTGTCCGGAATTTTCTCATTCTATCATTACAGCCGGATAAAAGCTCTTGTGGGCAGCTACCGGCTGTGGAATCTGAAACGTAAAAACAATCAGTTAAAAGACCTGATGGAAGAAAGAAGCCAGATAATGAGTGCTTTAAAAGAAAAGCAGATTATAAGCTGATTGCTTATACTGCTTTACAGCTGATATTTCCTTTCACCCCCGAATTATGCTGTTCCGGCATACAAAATCCGCTGTTCACCCTTTTCGGTTTGATGGTGTGTAACTTTCATTGCAATTTTGTGTCAAAATGAACACCATCAGATTGAACGATGTTGTACATAAACCGTACACCACCGGACAATAAAACAGTAAAAAAGCTGTTATTTGTGTATATTGAATTGTAAAACAGCGTGTTACGATTTTGGCACAATTCGTGCAAAGTACTTTCAGCCGGTTTTGTGTTCCGGGAAATCACAGTGGTGTGATACAAGCAAAAATCAAGGAAGATGATCAGACTTACCAACATAAACAAATCATACGTTACAGGCAACAACAGTCTGCATGTGCTCAAAGGCATTGACCTGAACATTGAAGCAGGGGAATTTGTGTCAATCATGGGCTCCTCGGGTTCGGGAAAGTCAACTTTGCTCAATATTCTCGGCATCCTTGACAATTACGACACCGGTGATTATTATCTGGATAACACCCTGATCCGCAGCCAGAGCGAAACCAAAGCAGCCGCCCTTCGCAACCGTTACATAGGTTTTGTATTTCAGTCGTTCAATCTCATTTCCTTTAAAAATGCTATGGAAAACGTAGCATTACCTCTTTATTATCAGGATGTTCCGCGTAAAAAGCGTAACCGTATTGCCATGGAATATCTTGAGCGCATGGGCCTTAAGGAGTGGGCTGAACATATGCCCAATGAGCTGTCGGGCGGACAAAAGCAACGCATTGCCATTGCCCGTGCCCTTATCTCAAAACCCAAGGTAATTCTTGCCGATGAACCCACCGGCGCGCTGGATACCACCACTTCGTATGAAGTGATGAAAATTCTGCAGGAGATCAATAAGGAAGGGATTACCATAATTCTGGTAACCCACGAAAATGATATTGCACACATGACCCGCAGAATCATCAGACTGAAAGACGGACTGATTGAAAGCGAAGTGCTGAATGGTAAAACTCCGGTTTTGTCTTAACTAACTGATTAATTTGTTGATTCACCATTGAAAATCCTCTGAATTATGTTCGATACCGACAAGTGGCAGGAAATTTTCAGTACAATGAAAAAGAATAAGCTCAGGACGTTCCTCACCGGCTTCAGTGTGGCATGGGGAATCTTTATGCTTATGATTTTGCTGGGTTCGGGCAACGGGCTTCAGAATGGGGTAAACAAGGAGTTTGAATCATCGGCAACCAACACCATATGGGTGTGGAGCGGTCAAACCAGCCTTCCTTACAAGGGAATGAAACCCGGGCGCAATGTGCAGCTGGTAAATGAAGACTACGACGAAATAAAATCAAAAGTACAGGGGATTGACAAAAGTTCTTCGCGCTACAATATGTGGGGCAGCAATACGCTCGCGTATAAAAAGCAATACGGAACCTTCAATGTAAGAAATGTTTATCCCGACTATGCTCATATCGAAAAGATAAAAATTGTAAAAGGCAGGTTTGTGAACGATCCTGATATTGAGCAGTTCAGAAAAGTGACCATCATCAGCACCCAGGTTGAAGAAGCACTTTTTAAGGGTGAAGATCCTATGGGCAAGTACATTAGTGTAAATGGAGTTCCCTTTAAAGTTGCCGGTGTTTTTACCGATGACGATAACCGAGACGACAACATGCAAACCATTTATCTGCCCATTACCACTGCACAGCGTGTGTTTTCGGGCGATAACCGCATCAATACCATCGCTCTTACCGTTGGCGATGCCTCGGTTGAAGAGAGTAAACAAATAGAACAGGATGTAAAGTCAAAACTCGCTGCCATTCACAAATTTGATCCCGCCGATCCCAGGGCGATTTTTACATGGAATAGTCTGGAAGAATTCCAGAGATTTACCAGGCTTTTCAGGAGTATAGAAATATTTATCTGGGTGATTGGCTTTTTTACCATCATCGCCGGAATTGTTGGAGTGAGTAACATTATGATGATTGTGGTAAAAGACCGCACCAAAGAAATCGGCATCCGAAAAGCCATGGGAGCCACACCCTGGAGTATCATCAGCCTTATTCTGCAGGAATCACTGATCATTACTTCATTTGCCGGATATGTTGGCCTGGTGCTTGGAGTGGTGGTGCTTGAATCGGTTGGGAGTAAAATTGAATCCCAGTTTTTCTCACAGCCTTCGGTAGACCTGCGGGTTGCCCTGTATTCACTGCTTTTGCTCGTGCTGAGCGGTGCACTTGCCGGATTTATTCCAGCCAGAAGGGCTGCTGCCATTAAACCCATCGAAGCGCTCAGAGATGAGTAAGTGATCCTTACGAAAAGAAAAGAAATCGGAATTAATCAAAACCTAAGAAACACAACATAATGTTTGACCTTGACCGCTGGCAGGAAATCATGAGTGCGCTGAAGAAGAATAAACTCAGAACTTTCTTCACGGCATTTGGCGTATTCTGGGGAATTCTTATGCTCATTATTATGCTGGGTTCGGGCACCGGACTTAAAAATGGCGTGACCAGTGATTTCGGTGACTTTGCCACCAACAGTGTGTTTATGTGGACCCGCCCGACTACGGTTCCTTACAAGGGATTGCCCCGCGGCAGAAACTACAACTTCAGGAATGATGATATTGATGCACTCAGGCGCGAAATTCCTGAAATTGAATACCTTGCTCCGCGGACACAGGGTGGTGGCTTCAGAGGTGGAAACAATGTGGTGAGGGGCACTAAATCTGGTGCATTTTCGGTAATGGGCGACTATCCTGAATGGAACCTCATAGATCCTGTTAATATCGAAAATGGCAGATTCATCAACAATGCCGACCTCAGGGAAAAGCGCAAAGTTGCCGTTATCGGAAATAAAGTTTATGAAGTCTTGTTTAAACCCGGCGAAGATGCTATAGGACAATACATTCAGATTCAGGGAGTTTATTTTCAGGTAGTTGGTGTGTTTAAGCCGAAAAACTCAGGAGTTAATTTTGGTGGCGACAAAGAGCAGAGTGTTTTTATTCCGCTCACCACTTTTCAAAGGGTTTACAACTGGGGAGATATTATTGGATGGTTTGCCTTTACCTCAAAACCAGGTATTCCGGTTTCGGTGGTTGAAGAAAAAGCTTCGGCATTGCTCCGGCGCAGGCATCAGGTATCGCCCGACGACCCTCAGGCCATTGGCTCTTTCAACATGCAGAAACAGTATAATCAGATGACCGGGCTTTTTGCGGGCATCAACGGCCTCATATGGATTGTTGGCATTGGAACACTGCTGGCCGGTGTAATCGGAATCAGCAATATAATGCTGGTAATTGTAAAAGAAAGAACCAAAGAAATCGGCATACAGCGTGCCCTGGGTGCAAGCCCTTTTAATATCATCTCACAAATCATCACCGAATCGGTTTTCCTTACCACTTTCGCTGGATATGCCGGACTGGTGATTGGAGTGGTCATTCTCGAAGGGGTAAACTATGCCTTAGTTTCCTCGGGTGCCGAATCCAATATGTTTAAAAACCCGAACATTGATTTTAACATGGCCATTACTGCCCTGGTTATTCTCATTATTTCGGGAGCCATTGCGGGATTGATTCCTGCGCGAAAGGCAGTCAGCATCAAACCCATTGATGCACTTCGTTACGAATAAATTGTTTAATCAACCCATAAGACCAGTTCACAATGAAAAAGGTACTGAAAATTGTTGTCGGAATTATTATAGTTGTCATTTTTGCAGGTACAATCGTTTATCTGTACCAGAAATCGCAGGCCAAACCTGTAATTTTTGAAACTACCACCGCAACAGTTACCGACATAGTCAAAAAAACAGTTGCCACCGGAAAAGTTGTTCCCCGCAAAGAGATTGAAATCAAGCCTCAGGTATCAGGTATTATATCAGAGCTTTATGTTGAGCCGGGCGAGAAGGTAAAAGTTGGTGATATGATTGCCAAAGTGCGCATCATTCCCAATATGATTAATCTTAATGAAGCCGAAAACCGCCTGAGCAGGGCAAAAATTACCCTGGAAGATGCACGCACAAACTACGACAGGCAAAAATCGCTTTTCGAGAGCCGGGTGATTGCCCAGGCCGACCTTCAGAATTACGAAGTTGCACTCAAAACTGCAAAGCAGGATGTTGAGGCTGCCGAAAACAACCTTCAGCTTATCCGCGAGGGCATAACCAAATCCTCGGGAACTGCCAGCAATACCATTATCCGTTCAACCATTACTGGTATGGTGCTGACCGTGCCTGTTGAAATAGGAAATTCGGTGATTGAGAGCAATACCTTCAACGATGGAACTACCATTGCCACAGTTGCCGATATGGGCGAAATGATTTTCAAAGGCAAGGTTGACGAATCGGAAGTAGGCAAACTGCACGAAGGTATGGAACTTATACTTACAGTGGGAGCTATTGATACCGAGCGCTTTACGGCTAAACTTGAACATATTTCTCCCAAAGGGGTTGAAGAAAACGGTGCCATTCAGTTTGAGATAAGGGCAGCAGTTTCGCTCAAAGAAAATATGTTTATCAGAGCCGGCTACAGTGCCAACGCCGATATTGTACTCGAACGGAAAGACAGTGTTCTGGCTGTGCAGGAAAGCCTTGTGAAATATGAGGGCGATTCGGCCTGGGTTGAAGTGGAAACCGGCCCGCAAACCTTTGAGAAAAGGGTGATTAAAACCGGCCTCAGCGACGGTATTAATGTAGAAGTACTCGAAGGAGTTAAAAAAGAAGACAAAATTAAAATTCAGAATGCAGGCGCGACTGCAACTGCGGCTAAGTAGGGGCTGCTGAAAAACTCCGTTAGAAGTTTCCCTTAATAAACCCCCGGTGCGGCTTGCCCAACCGGGGGTTTATTAATCGGCAAACAAAACTACCCTGTAAGGGTTGCCCTTTATCACAGGGGAACCCACTCCGGAGTTCTGTTTTTCAGGTCGTATTGCACAATCCACATTTGCATTGGGGGTTTCCGAAGTGTCGGAATGTCCCATGCCGATGGGCAATACCTGCGGGATTTGGCATCTTCAGTTCATTTTATGGTGCATGGAAAAATGAAACAAACTTCGCTCAGTTTCATTTAATTAATTGATTTATATTTGGTTACACCATCCTTAAACCAAACGGGCACGAGTTTGTTTAATGTTTAATAGCCAACCGCAAATTCCAGAAAACTTTAAAAAACCAATCGAAAACAAGAAATGGCTGAACTAAAGACCAAACCGGGTACCGGAGATGTAATTGCTTTCCTTAAATCTATTGATTCTCCGGTAAAGCGCGAGGACAGTTTCAAAATTATGCAGCTTATGGCTGAACTCTCGGGCGAAGAGCCTGTATTATGGGGCGATAGTATCATTGGGTTTGGCAATATGCATTACAAATATGAAAGTGGCCGCGAAGGCGATTGGTTCAGGGTGGGATTTTCACCCCGCAAACAAAATATTTCTCTTTATCTTTCGATTTACGGTCCCGTTCGCAGCGATTTTTTAAACCGTCTGGGAAAACATAAAACCGGCGCAGCCTGCGTTTACATCAACAAATTGGCCGATATAGACATGACCGTGCTCAAAGAAATGATTACCGATTCGCTGGAAAAGAATAAGTAAAACACCTCATCCTACAATTCCTTCAATTGCCTGATGAGCTGATCGCCTAGGCCAATGCTGTATCCTTCTGAGTACCACGTAATTTCTCCTTTTTGGTTGATGATGGCCAATACCGGCCACTGTGGTTCTCCATCAATGGAACAGACTGTTTTTACTGCTGCAGCAACTTCTCCTTCAGCATCATACCCAAAAATTCTGTTTTCGGGTAGTTTGGTGTAAATGGCAGGATTGAACCCTGTGGTTAGTTTTCCGTTTGCCACCACAATCAAGAGTGCGCCACCCCAGTTGTCGAGGCCCGGTTTTGCTACTTTCAGGTCTTCCATCAGGTGTTTTGTCGGCTCTTTCGATGGGTCGGTAAGCGCTATTACCAGGCCTTTTCCGCTTTGATAATTCAAAGGTTTTGCCTGTTCATTGCCCGGAATAAGCCTGAAAACAGCGTTCAGATTGGCTTTGCCGACAATTCCGCTCTTTTCAACACCCGAAGCTAGTTGTATGCCAGCCTTAACCTCCTGATTTGGTGCCAGATAAAAATAGGAAATGTTGCAAATAACTTCTCCGCTGCCGAGCCTGTTGCCGGTGATCAGCCGGTATTGCCCGGTATCCACTGTTACGCTTGCAGGGAATTTCAGCAGCGAAGCATCGGTTTCATAATCCAATGTAATAAATCGTCCTTTTTCGTAACGGGCCAGGGTATAATGGGTGTAATAACGGGGAATAAAGGAGGCGTCTTCCGAAAGATTTTCAAGAATAATTTTTCCTTTGGCAGTTTGTGTTGCCTCAGAAACCTTACCGAAACTTACATCTTTCCAATCTCCCTGGCTAAGAAACTGGGGCTTTCGGGTGGCAGGTTCCAATCTGGCGGGCAACCCAAAACTTCTGCAAATGGCTACAAAAAGCAGATTGCGTGAGTACTGATCGGCTCTGCGCAACTGCAGCATGCCTTCGGGCGAAAGCGGAACTCCGTAATAGTTGTTTACCGAATCGTAAGCGATGTTTTTGCTGATCCAGTTCACGATTTCCTGCGGATTCCCATGAAAGAGTGAAGCAGTCTGAGCATCAAAATGATCCTGAATAAAACTCCGCCAGGGGGTAACAAATTCGCGGCCGATGCGCGGCGAAAGGACATATCGGTGACGGTCTTCTTTGTTAAGATCCTCAGCAGTAGAGAACTTTTTGAACGAATTCAAATGGCTGCTGAGCACAGCTGCTGTGATGTCGTGCAAATCTTTTTCCGAAATACTTCCCAGCAAAGCCATGCCGGTTTCCTGATCAGCAGCCGTTAAGGACTCAACAAAAAGCTTGATTTCTTTCCAGTTGCCACGGCTCAGCGAAATGTACTTCCATAACTCCGATGGATTAAGCGACAGATTACCAGCTAGTTTAGCAGCAGTGACAGAATCCATAAAGGTAGAGATGTATATGTTACGGATGGAATCTTCCTGCAGCAGCCTCTTGTTGTTTTCGGCTGTAATGGCGGGATCAACTGCCGGAATAGCCTGTTTTACAGGAGGAACAAAACTGTACGTTCCTGCTGTAAAAAATACAGGATGGGGGAGCAGGGTGATTTCCACGGAAGTATCGGCTGCTGCAGCCATTTGTGAAGCCGAGGTATTTCCTTTCGACACATGGATGAGCAGGTCGCCATACCCTGTGCTTACCTTACATTGGCCCTGGTCATTGGTAAATAGTGTGGCTACCGGGTAAAACTCTGCATAATTGTAAAGCCCGAATTCAACTTTTGCATCAGCAACAGGATCTCCTGCTTCATTTTTAACACTAACCGACAGACTTTTAACATTGGTATAGTTTTTAAGAAGATTAAGCCGGGCATACCGGGCGTGGGTTTCTACCATCTCCTCGCTGCCCTGGTAATTGCCAAAAACAAAGGTGTGGGTCATCATGGCTCTTTTAACGGGTTCGGCAAACCAGCCCATGTCAAGTTTTGGTTCGGGTTCGCAGGCTCCCAGAAACCGCCATTGACCGTCAATCCATACCTCTACCCAGGCATGGTTGTCGTCGGTATGTGCCCAGCGGGGAGTATAAACCTGCCTTGCCGGAATACCCACCGACCGCATGGCAGCAACGGTAAAAGTAGATTCTTCGCCGCATCGTCCGAAAGCAGTCCTCACCGTGGTAAGTGGCCCCGAAGTGCGCTCATCGGTGGATTTGTATATTACCTTTTCGTGGCACCAGTGGTTGACTTCCAGCGCTGCGTCTTCCATGCTCATGTGTTTGATGCGGTCTTTCAGTTCCCTGAAAAAAACCTGCCGGGCAGTATCGGTGTATTCGTTGTTAACCCGGTAAGGCAGCACAAAGTGCAGAAAAATATCTTCAGGCACATGCTGTCCCCAGCTGAAATAATCACGGGCTTCGAGTGCTGATTTTACCTGTTTCAGGTAGTATTCGCCATCATTCATGGCCAGATCGCTCAGCGGCATAAATGCATACAGAAACTCAAGTCCGTCTCGCTCCGCTTCGGTCAGATCATTTTCAAGTACACCAAAAAGTACCTGGCTACGGCCGGCGGCAATCTCTTTTTGCTTTAAAAATTCATTGTGAACCAGATTCCGGTATTCGGTACCGGTAATGAGCCTTTTTTCTGAAGTATGGATGCATGAACTCAGCACGGTAAACATCAGAAGCGCAAAAAGAGTGTTTGTCTTCATTTTAATAATTTTTAGAAAGTCCGAAATTACAAAAAGATTACAAAACTGATCAGTGTTTTCTGATTATTTGCTTTGCAATATTTTTGAAACGAAGTGTCTGCTCTTAAATCAGATTTGCAGCTTTTATTTCGAGGTATTTATTCAATGTACTAATGGTTAATTCCTTGGGGGGACAGAGTATTGTTTGAATTCCTTCCTTGTTTAATTCTTTAACAATCAAATGCTTGTCAAGGATAAACTTTTCGGCTGTTGTTTTGATATAAATGTCCTCAACAGTTTTAACCGGGGCTTGTGTAATCAACTGAAGTTCGGTGTTTACAAAAAATATAACCACTAATTTGTGATGCCTGGCGAGTGCTTTCAGGTAATAAAGCTGACGCCGCATACCCTGCGGTGATTCAAAGTTGGTAAACAGCATAAGCAGGCTTCGCTGATTTAACTTAGCCCTTACGGTAACATAAAGGTTCTCGAAATCACTTTCGGCATACCGGGTTTTTTGGTTGTACAGCGTTTCGAGTATGTTGTTGATCTGTGCTGTGCGTCTTTCGGCAGGCAGAATTGTGCCGGTTTTGTCAGAAAAGGTGATGATACCGGCCTTATCTCCTTTGATCAGCGCAGTATTTGACAGCACAAGGCTTGAATTGATGGCATAGTCGAGCAGGCTCATGTCATCAAAAGGCATTTTCATGGCTCTTCCTTTATCAATGAGGCAATAAATCTGCTGTGCTTTTTCATCCTGAAAGTTATTGACCATAAGTTCGCCTTTGCGGGCAGTGGCTTTCCAGTTAACTTTCCGGGGGTCATCGCCCTGAACGTACTGCCTGATGTGCTCAAACTCATAACCCGAGCCAATCTTCCTCACTTTTTTGATGCCGGCTTCTGTAAGCCGGTTTGAGATGGCCATAATCTCATATTTTTTCATCTGGGCAAACGAAGGATAAACCTGTGTTTTTTGATTATGGCAAAATCTGAACCTGCGCACCATCAATCCCAGAACCCCGCTAACATGTATATTGAGGTAACCGAAAACGTATTCGCCTCGTTTTACAGGCCGCAGTTTATATACTGTGCTTGAGGTGCTTCCCGGCTTCAGAGTAAAGGCAAAGTATTTGTCTCTTATCTGGAATTGCTCGGGGAAATCTTCAAAAATCCTTAAAGAAACCTGAAAGGGATAGTTGCTGGTAGTTGTGATGCTCACTTCATTTTCGCTGCCATTCGACAGACGTTGCGGCACTTTTCGGTCGGCAGTAACGTTTCCGGCCTTAAAAAGCAGCAATAAATCGGCCAGGGAAGCTGCCATCAGAATGGCGAACATCACCAGTGCGGTATTTCTGAGAAGCGGGAAATTTACCGAAAGCAGCATCAATGCCACAACTGCCCAGAAAAACCAGAAGAAACGCCGGTTTATAAATACATTTTTCACTAACGTGGAACTTCAATTTTTCGTAAAATCTGGCTGATTACTTCATCATTGGTCAGGCCTTCCATTTCTTTTTCGGGAGAAATCACCAGGCGATGCCTGAGCACCGGATAGGCAAGTTCCTGAATGTCCTCGGGCACCGCAAAACCTTTGCCTCTGATGGCTGCCAGAGCCTTTGCGGCATAAATCAATGAAAGACTTGCCCTGGGAGATGCACCGATGTAGATGAACGGATGATTTCGGGTTGACTGAACAATAGCTACAATGTATTCCTGAAGTTTGGCTTCGATGTGCACGCTGTCGATGATCTTTCTGTACTTCTCAAGTTCGGCGGGGGTAATTACTGCGGTTACCGATTCAAAAGCAGAATGAATGCCTGAATGATGCAGCTCCAGGATTTTTAGTTCCTCGGCTGCATTCGGATAATTAACCAGTATTTTAAACATAAACCTGTCGAGCTGGGCTTCGGGCAGGCGGTATGTGCCTTCGTGGTCAACCGGATTTTGTGTTGCAAGTACCATAAACGGGAACTCAAACGGATAGGTTGTACCATCGTAGCTTACCTGCCTTTCTTCCATTACTTCAAAAAGTGCCGATTGGGTTTTAGCAGGGGCTCTGTTTATCTCATCAATAAGCACGATGTTCGAAAAAATGGGCCCTTTTCTGAAAACAAAACTACCAGATGCCGGATGAAAAACCGATGTTCCGAGTACGTCAGATGGCATAAGGTCGGGAGTAAACTGCAGGCGCGAAAATCCGGCATCTATAGTTTTTGCCAGCAATCTGGCTGCCAATGTTTTAGCTATTCCGGGGACGCCCTCAATCAATACATGGCCATTGGCTAGCAGAGCTGTAAGCAGCAAATCGGTCATGTTTTCCTGCCCAACCAGGCATTTTTGAATTTCGTTTCTGAGAACATTTACTTTATCGTGAAGTTCTGTGATGTCGGGGTGGGTTTCAAAGCTTAGGTTTTCCTCGTTTGTCATCCTTTTTTATTTTTTGGATTGATGTGTTTGTAAAAATCTTCAATCTGCCGGTTCAGTAAAACAAGGTTTGCTTTACCGGCGGTTTTCAGCAACAGAAATTTTCTGATTTCTTTCATCAGATTTTCTGCATCCTGAAGCTGATAACCGGTTTTTAAGTGAATTTTTTCTTCAACTCCCGGTTCTTCGGGGTGCAGCAAAAAGTTGTATTGTAATCTGATGTTTTCAAAAAGGTTATTAATTTTTCTGATGCCGATGTTTTTATAGTCTTTTTGCCCGTAATGAAGCAATCCAACCATGCGGACAAACTCAAATGAAGTGTTTTTCACCGGCTCAATTACTGCAACCACCGATTGTCTGCGCCGGGTTTCGAAGATGAGTATCAGCAAGATTCCGAAAAGGGTGAGAAAATATGCCATCCTGAGTGAAGGATTTGATAAAATGACCCGCAACGGACTGCTGTTGTTGGTTCTTCCCTGTTTCTGAAATTCATCCCAGATCAACTGATTGCTTTCCGGCAAAAACGAGAGTACCCTGAAAGGAATGTCTTCCTGGTTTTTTCCCAGAATAAACCAGTTGGTGAATATCAAAGGACATTTCCCGAGAATAATCACGCCTTCGCCCCACTTTGCCTGAACCATGACAGCTCTTCCCGATAGATCTTCGATTATGGACTGTACATCAGCCAGAGAATCATTCAAACTGAAATACCCGTGCCACATGCCTGTCAGCGGGAAAGACTCTTTCATTACCCGATTGTTGCTGAACTTAAACATGGTATCCGCTGATTTTCCCAAACCATACAATGGAGTATAGGACAATCCCAGTGTATCAATCAGTTTTTGCTCAATTTCTCCGGCAACAATAAGTGCAGAGTTTCCTGATGCAATAAAATTCAGCAGGCTGTCAAGATTTTGGTTGTCGAACTCAGCATTTTCTGCAATTACCATATAATTTACAGCCTCTGTAACGGACCCTGAAAGAATTTCGGAAGCAGGAAGCCTTGAAACTGTTAGCAGAGACTGATCATGCAATTTTGCAGTTTCATGATAAAAGATATAACAGCCGTAAGGGTTTTTATCAGTATTGATGTAAGTATGCATCCAGCTGAATTCTTTGGGCCGCATAATTTCAAATACTGTCCAGATGGCACTCAGAAGCACAATAAGCAATGCCGGAGCCAGATATTTTTTCATAATCCCATTCCTTTCCCCAGCTTTGACAAAACATTCTCCAGTTCGGTATATTGATTTTTACTCAGCTCCAGTTCGCCGTACCAAACGTTTTCAAAAATACCGGCCACACCTGAAAATCCTTTTTTTACAGAAGGCTGAGCTATTTCATGGTAATATTCACGGTTGGTTTTGTCTTCTTTGAATGAAATTATTCCCTTTTTGTCGAGCTTCATCAAAATGTCGAGGAAACGCAGCCTGACTGCAAGCCTGAAATCTCCTTCCATAACAGCTTCATCAATCAGCTTATCGTATTGAATCAGTTGTTGTTCCTGAAATCCGGAGTAAACAGCATTCTTTAATTCGCGGGGGCTGCGTTTGAGTAAACCTGCCGGATTTATCCCATTCATCCGCAACAATATGTAAACTGCAATGGAGGTGATAAGCAGAATAAAAACGGCTTCAAAGGCGCCCGAATTGAAAATGCTGCTCAGAACTTTATTAAGAAACTGTTGGAGCCATGCAGGCAGATAGCCATACCGCTGATGTGCCGGCATTTCCTTGTATTTAAAATCGCTGTTATTCCGGTAAGCTTCAATGGATTCATTATCAGCACTTTTCAATACAATATCATCAGCCATGGCAGGCTGAATTTTATACTCCTTGCCGGCAAAGGAAAGTATTGCCGGCAAAAAAATCAATAAAAAAGTTAATGCAGTTTTAATATTCACCTTCCTGATTTTCGGCAACAGTATTTGCAGATTGTTCAATTTCGAGTTTCAGACCTGCACTTTCTTTTAGTTCAACCAGATTAAAATACTGGAAAGCCAATGCAATATAGGAGAGTGGATAAATCAGAGCTAAACCCAGGGTCGAAAAAATGTTGGCTAAGATATTTGTCAGGTCGAAAGTGGGCAATTCCTGATGAAAGGCTTTGGTGAAGGCAATTATGGTAGTGGGAATATTAAAAGCAAATTGCATCATACTTACAATAATTCCCATAATAATCAGCAGCCCGAAAGTTGACCACCATTTTCCCTTGATCAGGTAAAAACAACGCGAAATGGCTTCGAACGAAGGATCTCCTTCCATAACAATTACCAGGGTAAGCAGGGATAAAACAATACTTAAATATATGCCGGGAATTATCAGAAATACAAAGCCAATAGCTATAATAATGACCGAAATAATTCCTGCGCCCAGCACTTTGCCCAGGTTGGCAAAGGCCCGGTTCATTACTGCAGTTGGGCTAATATTTCTGTTTCCATCGGCATATTCAGCCATATAGGAGATGGTGATCAGATGCAACCAAAAATATCCTAACATTAAAAGACTCATTGAAAGCATCATGGTTGAAAGATAATCCCAGTTGAATGCTCCGCTGTTCTCAATTAGTGTTTGTTGCAGTGTTGTTTGCATATACAGCAAGAGGATATTTCCGGCTACCAGCAGCGGAAATCCAAGCAGAAGCAGCGTGATGGAAAGCTGCTTAATATTTTGTCTGGCAAAAGTAAAAGTTGCATTCAACTTATCGCTGAAACTGCGTTCAACTCTCAGATTGATAAAATTTTCCATAATTGTTAGATTGACTGTTATTTATTTTTGATGATTTTTTGAACGGCAGGACGATGAAGTAAAAGATGGCAGCCGCCAGCGAAAGAAAAATAATTCCTGCTTTCACACTGTCCGGAAGATGAAATTGCCGGGTAACAAAACCTTCGAGAAATCCTGCAATAATAAAAACCGGCACAAGTGCGGTAATTACTTTAACTCCATCGGCAGCCCCTTTTCTGAACGAAACTCCTCTTTTAAAAGTCCCGGGAAAAAGCAGGGAATTGCCCATTATCATGCCAGCTCCACCTGCAATAATAATGGCAGTTATTTCCAGTGTTCCGTGAATCCAGATGGTTAGTGCCGAAGTGAGCAACAAACCTTTTTTGAAAAAGAAATACTGAAAAACACCTAGCATAATTCCGTTGGTGAACAGGATAAAAGCTGAGCCAGCAGAAAATATAACTCCGGCCACAAATGCCAGGAATGATACTTTAATGTTGTTGGAGGTGATAAAAAGGAAGCTGCTTCCCGGCTCATAACGGCTGTAAATGCCCATTGGTTCGCCCTTTGCAATATTCTCAAGGGTAAGGTTAACATATGCTTCGCCAAGGATGAGCCTGGCATAGGTTTCATCGTAGAATGAAGAGATGATGCCAATAAATATTCCAACCGTAAAAACAAGCAAGGACAAAAACATGGCATTGCGATTCTGATAAATAATCGTCGGAATACTTTCAAACCAGAATTTACCGGCAAAATTCTTCTCCAGTTTCTTGTTTTTATAAATTTTCAGAAATTTTTGAGCGGCCAGCTGATTGAGATAACTTTCTGTTTTTGAGCCTGCATAAAAAGTGCGGGCATAAGCCAGATCGTCGGTAAGTTCAATAAATTGTGATGCAATCTCATCAGGTCCTGCTTTCGGGCCTGCTTCAATCTTTTTCCACTTATCGTTGTTTCTCCTGATAAAAGCAGCTTCTTTCATTCGGATCGGTAAACAAAATTTCTTTTGTAATTAATGGTTATATGCCTATGTTCGCCTGAAAACCCACTACTACGTTTCAAACGGAGCTAAATTAGAGATTTTAATTTAATTGGCAACTATTCAACTTTTGATTTGTAAAATACTGAATCTGGTCACGACCCTTTCCCCTGATAAATAATGAGAATTCTTTACTTAATGGTATCTGATTACCTGTTAAACAGATATAACAGAAGTTGAAAATGTTGTTTAATGAAACTGTTTAATTTAAGGAACAAACTTCTGAGTAAATAGACTAACGATTTGCCAATTAAATAGTTACGATTGGTATTATTTATAGTTGTTTTCGTTTAACAATATATACAATGACACAGACTTGCTTGCGCCGAAAAAAGTTTTTCAGCAGCACTTATACACTTCTAAAGATTAGCTAAATTGCGCTCAAAAAAAGAGATGCCTGAATTTGATATTTATACAAGTCAGAATGTAAATCTGAATTATAAGCTTGCCGGAATCGGCAAAAGGATATCTGCCTTTGCATTGGATGCAATAATTCTTATTGCATATTCTGTAGTTATGATTGTGGTGCTGACTGCTATCGGTTTTCAGGAATGGCCTGTTTTTTTTGTTGCTTCAATACCAGTGCTGCTTTACGATCTGGTAATGGAAATATTTTTCAACGGACAAACCATCGGAAAATCAGCTTCAAACATCAGGGTAGTAAAGGTAAATGGCTTGCAACCTTCGGTAACCGATTATTTGTTGCGATGGATATTTCGTTTGATTGATATCACCGGCACTTCGGGGAGTCTGGCTGTTATATTTATTGCTTTTACAGAAAAGGGGCAGCGGCTGGGCGATCTGGCGGCAGGCACAACAGTGGTTTCTCTCGATAAAGATACCAGCCTGAAAGAACTCACCCCTGCCGGCGAAAGAAAGGACTATGTACCTGTTTTTTCAGAAGTACTTATGCTTACCGATCATGAATACAGGCTCTTACAGAAAGTAATCAACAAATACAAACAAACCTTCGACAAGGCACTTATCAATCAGATGGCAAGACAAATCAAGAAGAAAACAGGCATTGAAACCGATTTGTCTGACCTTAAGTTTTTGCAAACCATTATGCTTGATTATGAGCATTATGCC